>JAWKTX010000008.1:0-300000 GCA_041398825.1 Planctomycetaceae bacterium
CCGTGATCAGCGGAAAATCCGCATCGATGCCGCTGTCTTCAATTCCCACAGTGCGTATTGAACAGGCCCGGCCGCAATAAAGCTGGAATACATCCGGTCGCTTCAACCATGAATGGCAGCGAACAGGTTGGTCATTTCTTTCGACCAGAATTCCTCGATACTTTCGACTGCTGAATTCAGAGGAAGACCAATGGCAAATCGTTGGCCCGGCGGCGGTTGACTCCAGCCAGCGGCAACGGGTCTTCCAAATATCAGGCGAGCGCAGGCGACATCGGACATGGGCTGCCGTGGCTCAGTGTGCTGGAAATGCAACTCCGCCTTGCCCACGGTCAGGAAGTGTTGAATCGTGTTTTCCATCGGAACACTCAGCTGCGCAACGTCCGTTTGTTGAGATTCCTGATGCAGGCAGTACTCAAAAATCAAAGGACGACTGAGGAGTCTGTCGTGAAGATCCTGTACGCTCACTCCGAGGACAGGATGTGCCCAGTCGGCGGCCACCTGGATGGAAGGATCCAGCACAAATCGTCGGTACCACATCGCGGGATGGGGAATGACCAGATCGGGACGTTCAATCACCTGATCGCCATAGAAAATGAGATCCAGATCCAGTGGCCTTGGGCCCCAGTGGATGTCGCGGGTACGTCCGAATTGATTTTCCGTAGCGTGCAGTCGGCCAAGCAATTCGAACGGTGTGAGTGACGTTTGGATAACAGCGGCGGCGTTTACGAATTCCGTCCCTGCGTTCTCACCAACCGGTGCCGTGATAAAGGACTCACTGAGTCGCAACACCTGAAGATCGGACGACTCCAGAAGCTGAACAGCGCGCTTCGGGAGAGTTTTGGACGCTTGAACGTTGCCTCCGATTGCAATGAGGCATTGAGTCTCGGACACGGCTGAAATTCCTGCTCCTGCTGCAAAATGAAAGAGCACGGAGTGTAGCAGAATCAGAAGCCGTACGACTGCAGCGAAGTGTTGGTCCGGGTCCACCAGCCATTATTGCCACCGCCCACCATCGAAATTCCACTAATACACAAAACGATGATCAGCGCGAGCATCACGGCATACTCAACGGCGGTCGGTCCGGAGTCGTCGTGAATGAATTTTCGAATGACGCGCCTTAGCATTTCTTGCCGCCCAGGTGAGTGTCGTGGGGGGAGGTTCAATCCGAAAAAGTCTTGCTTAGAAATACTCTCCGGACTGCCACAGAATGGAAAGTTTACGGATGCAACGCCCCATTAACGGACGCGCCATCCGGCGAATCGTCAAAATCGGCATGACCGGATACGAACCGGCTTCATTCCCGGATGTGGGCCAACGTTTTTGTCGCGGATCTCAAAGCCACGACGCAGCCCGATCAAGTTGCAGAAGCGCTCTTCGATCGACACACTGCAACCAGCCTGAGGTTTCACACCGCCTCACATTCCACAAACCTCTGACGCCCATTGCGCAATCGGCCCGAAAAACATAAACATCAGGAAGCCCCTATGGCCAGCTATGCAAGTCGACTGCGTGAACGAATTCTCAAGTGCCGAACTCCCGCCCTGGTCGGGATTGACCCTCGCTGGGATCTGCTGCCAGAGAGCATTCGAAGTTCGGCGGCCGGATCGTCGGGCACGATCAACGAACGAACTGCCTACGCATTCGAGTCGTACTCCCGGACACTCATTGATATTGTCGCTCCATTGGTGCCTGCCATAAAACCACAGGTCGCATTCTTCGAACAACTGGGAGTGCCGGGTTGCCGCGCGCTGCATGCGGTCATGACGCACGCCCGACGTGCCGGTCTGATGGTGATTGCGGACGCCAAACGAGGAGATATTGGTTCGACGGCTGAAGCCTATGCCGATGCGTGGCTGGCCGGCGAGGACGTCGAAGCTGCAGCGTGGCCAGCCGACGCATTGACCATCAATCCTTACCTCGGCGGCGACACCCTGCAACCATTTGTACGTCTCGCTGCCCAGCGCAATGCGGGTGTTTACGTTCTGGTCCGCACAAGTAATCCGGGCGCGGAGGACCTGCAGGATCAAATCTCTGATGGAGCGGCGTTGTACGAACGCGTTGCTGATCAGGTCGAAGAATTATCTGCTCAGTCAAAGAAGGATGACGCGTATGGTGCCGTCGGTGCCGTCGTTGGTGCAACCTGGCCAGAGCAACTGGTGTCTCTTCGAGCTCGTATGCCAAGCGTCCCGTTGTTGATTCCCGGCTACGGAGCACAGGGAGGCACATCGGCGGACACCGCCGGCGCGTTCGATGCCACCGGCATGGGTGCTTTGGTCAACAGTTCGCGCGGAATTAATTTTGCATGGACTCGCCAACCCTATGCAGACCAGTTTGGTCCTGAGAAATGGCAGGATGCTGTTGCAGCGGCCACGCGCGACATGATCGCTGACCTGGCCACACATACTTCTGCGAGTCAGCTTGCAAACGCTTCGTAGCCCGTGGAGTATCGGCAAGCGATGTCCGGCAATGATGATCCAGCAGAAAAGCACCGACGCATTCGCGTGGTGTTTTCCATTGGTGCGCTTCATGGTGGCGGCTCCGAACGTCAACTCGTCTCGCTGCTTCGGCAGCTCGATCGACGACGCTTCGAACCGTTTCTTTACCTGATTTATCGATCCGGACCACTGCTGAGTCTGGTGCCGGATGATGTTCCTGTCGCTGCGTTTGAAGAACGCGTGACTCCCTCCCGGATTTATGCTCCCGGCCTTATGCATGCCCTGCGCGTTGCGGATTTTGCGAAGTACCTTCGGGAGATTCGCGCGGACGTGAGCTATGACCGGACGTTTCTGATGACGCTGGTGTCTGCCGCCGGGGCCCAGAAGGCAGGCGTTCCCAACGTCTCTACCATTGTCACCGACCCGGAAACCGGGTTCTCACCAGTGGCGGGTCGATTCCAGTGGATCAAACGCAGAAAACTACACCGATTGTACGAGCGATCGTCTCGCGTTCTGGCGGTTTCGGACGGAGCACGGAAAGCTGCGATTCGTTTCTACAAAATCCATCCGGAACGAATTGAGACGCTTCTGAACGGCGTTGACACCAACCTGCTGGAGGAACAGGCCATTCGACCGCCGGGCTCAGAATCCCCGGACCTCGCCGCATGGTGGAATGGCGATCAGGCAATGGATTCCGGCGGCACCAGTTCCCGGCCCGACACTCTTCGGATTGTAAGTGCAGGTCGGCTCAACGAACAAAAGGGCTTCCACTTTCTGATTCAGGCTGCCGCAGACCTGAAGGTCCGATTTCCTGATACATCGATTCGACTTTGCATTCTTGGAGATGGCGATTGGCGTGACCGATTGATGCAGTTGGTCAACGAACGGGGCTTAAGCAACGAGGTTCGCATGCCAGGGTTTCAATGCAATGCTGCGTGGTGGTATCGAAGCGCTGACGTCTTTGTGCTGCCATCGCTCATTGAAGGAATGCCGAACGTGTTGCTGGAGGCCATGGCACTGGGGACGCCCGTCATCTCAGCCGATTGCCCCTCCGGTCCACGAGAAATCCTTGAGGGCGGTCGCTTCGGACAGCTTGTCCCTCCCTCCAGCAGCAAAGCCATTTGTGACGCCCTGTCCCGCGTGCTGACCGATGGCCATGAAATCAGAAAGATGTCTGCAGAAGCGGCGATGCACGTGAAGGCCAACTACACAATCGCGCAGGCCGCCCGACGGCTGGAAACGCTGTTCACATCGCTGGTTGAAGCAAACGGAAGTCCCCCAAAGTAAAAGGCAATGACCCGGTGGCCTCGACGGAAGAAAAGTTCCCGGTGATCGCACTGTCACTGATTGCGGCATCAGGCTGAGACACATCCAGGGAACGATGGAAGCATTTTCAGCATCACGGATTCAGGATCGGTTGAAAGGGATCGCCAGGCATTCCTGATCACCTGCCAATTGCTGGTTGGAAGGACTCTCCTGACATATCCTGCCGACCGCGTTCACGTCTTGTACGGTGACGGGCATGTTTCCCGCGAACCCTTCTTGCCGCGGGCGATGGGCGTTGCACAAACGAAATACGGTTGCGGTGCTTTCAGCAGGCAGGCAAATGGTCAAGCGTAAAACAGAAGAATCAAAGCTGCAGAATCGTATTGCATCTGCAAGGCAGGCATGGAGGAAACGTCATTCTCCCAGCGGATTGCAATTTGTGCTGGCGGACCGCATCGACCTGATTCCTGCCAGAGCATGGGATTCTCTGACAAATAACCACTCGTGGTTTCTGTCGCGTGAATACCTGTCAGTGATTGATTCCGCGGGACCCGAGAATGTCTCCGGCCGCTACGCCATGGCATTCGATGGGTGCAAGCCGGTTGCGGCTTTGGTTGCACAGCTTGTGCAAATCGACGGGAAGCACTTGATCAGCAATGATCCGGTCGTCGCCAAGACAACGGCTTTAATCGAGCCCGGGGCGAAGTCCATTGCAGAGTTCACTGCAGTCGCGCGAAAGAAGGTTGAACAGGTTGTCCGGGGCGTCACTGAAAAAACAAAACGCAAAGCGGTTGAACGGATCAGGGGACGGGTGTTGGTCTGCGGCAATTTGCTGTCGTGGGGTCAGCATGCCGTTGCACTTTCGAATGATGTTTCAAGACCGACTGCCTGGGGCGCTGTGGCCGAAGCCTTGTACCGAATCCGAAGGGCAGAACGACTTTCCGGACAAACGGACCTGGTGATGCTCAAAGACTTCCCAGGCGGCGATGCGTCAGCAGATTGGGGAATTGACGAGCTGAAAGACTTCGACTATCGCCCCGCCGAAACGGACCCGAACATGGTGCTGACGATCGATCCTGCATGGAAGTCGTTTGAGCACTATCTTAACAGCCTTTCGTCGAAGTATCGAAGCAGTGCAAAGAAGGTTGTGAAGGAAGTCGAATCGGCTGGAGTGGAACTGACGCTGGTGGAAGACATCAGGCAACACGCCGATTCCATCTTTGAACTCTATCATGCCGTCCAATCAAGAGCGGCCGTGCGACCGGTTTCTATCTCACCAGACTACCTGCCAGGAATTGCAAAAGCTGCCGGAGAAAATTTCCGCTGCACAATTGCCGTTCAGGAGGGCAGAACGATTGGTTTCATCACCACGCTCAGGGATGGCGACACATGCGTGGGTTATTACATCGGATTCGACTATCAGGTGAATCAGCAGTGTCCGCTCTATTTTCGGCTGTTACAGGTTTGCGTCGAAGATGCGATCCGCTTTGGCTGTTCGAAGCTTTCGCTTGGGCGGACAGCTCTTGATCCCAAAGCCAGACTGGGTGCAAGGCCGGAAGCAACGTCCGTCTGGCTTCGACACAGGCAACCCATCCTGAATCACCTGCTTCGAAGTTTGCTTGGTTCGATTCCCCATGACGAAGCCCCCGATCGAAATCCATTCAAGTCATGATGTCGCATTCGATAACTGCAGACATGAACCTTTGCCTGCTGCTTTCAGCCGCGCTGATTCCACTCGAACGTCTCGCCCTGGCACTGATCCCCGTAGTGATCCTCCTGATCGTGCTGCGATCGTGGTCCATCGCCGTGGGAACATCGATCTTTGCCATTGGTCGAATGCTGCTGCAATTGTTCATTATTGGCTATCTGCTGCGCTACATTTTTGAGGCGGACAGTCCACTTGTCGTTTTGGGTGTTCTGTCGGTCATGCTGCTTGTGGCCAGCTGGATTTCCCTGCGAGTAACGGTCCGGAACCGACGACGCTATTATCTGCGAGCTTTTGCTGCCATTTCGATTTCGGGTGGTTTCACGCTGATGATTGTGACGCAGGGAGTCCTGCAACTGGATCCCTGGTATTCCCCCGACAAGATGATCCCTTTGGCAGGAATGATTTTTTCGAGCTGCATGAATGCGGTTGGCCTGTCAGCAGAACGATATCTGGCAGAATTGTCCCGCGGTGTTTCTCGGGATAAAGCGGCCAGAACAGCCATCGAAACATCTCTGATTCCCATCACGAATTCACTGTTCGCCGTTGGTGTGGTTTCTATTCCGGGGATGATGACGGGACAGGTGCTGGCCGGGGCGGCACCGCAGATTGCTGCCCGATATCAGATCATGGTGATGTGCATGATGTTTGCGTCGGCTGGACTGGCATCCGTTCTGGTGCTCCATCTGATGCGTTCGGATCCGGCGGAAAGACCGTCCACACCTGCAGATGGAACGACGAATTCCGATGACAACGGTCACTGAGGTTGTCATCATTCCGTGAATGCTGATTCTGTCCCACAAGTGGCCGCGTCATTTCTCCCGGTTCTCAGGTAAGTCCTTCCGATGTTCTGAAAATGGTGGAGATGCCATCTTGTGGCGGCCCGATTACGACTTTCGCTTCGAGACGAAGCATCAGACAGATTTCAGTAACAATATCCGCTCCCTAATCTGCTTCAGTAATGTGAGTTTTCCTCAATGACAAATTCGCCCCTGCAATTGCCGGACACAACCACCGCGCGAATGCTGCAGTTTCAACGGCGAGTACGCTTGATCAAGCTCACGGAAGCCATTCTGGGTGCCGTCTTCGGGCTCACGCTGTCTTATGTAGCCGTATTTGTGCTGGATCGTTTTTTTGAAACGTCTGCTGGCATCCGGGGACTTCTGCTGGCCATCGGATGCATTGGTCTCGCCGTTTTTCTTCCATTGATGTGCCATCGCTGGATCTGGAAGACTCGGCGTATGGAACAAATTGCCCGACTGTTGAAGCAAAAGTTTCCCGGGTTGGGCGATCAGTTACTGGGGGTGGTTGAACTGGCTCGTGATCCGAATCAGCCGGGAAACAGTCTGGCCCTGGCCAGGGCTGCGATTGGTCATGTGGACAGTCTGGTTCGGGATCGGGACTTGAGTGATGCCGTTCCCAATCCGCGTCATCGCACCTGGACCGCTGTCGCGGCCGTTCCCGTAATCCTCACGTTGCTTGCGATGCTTGTCGTGCCGGCCGCTGGCTTCAATGCTCTCAAACGCTGGATCGCTCCCTGGAGTCAGACAGATCGTTACACATTTGCCCGGATTGACCCGCTATCGCCGACGATGATCGTGCCCCACGGAGAAGACTTCCTGCTGACAGCCAGTCTCAAGCCTGATACCACGTGGTCCCCGGACACCGGGACTGCCAGCATTAATCATGTGCGGACAGAAACATCTTCGCTGACGGATTCCCGATACGACTTTCAAATTCCCGGACAGACGGTGCCAGCCAGTATCGACCTTCGCATCGGAGACGTTCGGAAATCGATAACGGTACGGCCGGAGACTCGCCCCGAACTGACACAGCTGATGGCCACTGTCACACTGCCTTCATACCTGCAACGCAGTGAACCGCTGGTCAGGGACGCTCGCACTGGCAGCATGTCGGTGATTCCCGGCGCTGTTGTGGAAGTTCAGGCAGAGGTCAGTCGCGGACTTGCCGAAGCAAACGCTTCGGTGCAACGACCTGTTAGTCGTACCAGCGACGACTCACCTGAATCGACTGCCGCAGTAGTTGCGACGCCTCCTTTCATTCCTGCTCCAACCGTCTGTCTGACCGGAAACACTCTCACGACCAGCCCGGTACACGTGGAAGAATCACTGCTGCTGGATATCTCCTGGCGTGATGATCTTGGGCTGACGTCCCGCGAACCCTTTCGCCTGAAGCTGAACATGATCGAAGATCTGCCTCCTGCTGTTTCGTGCCAGCAGCAGGAACCGCAGCAGGTGATTCTTTCGACCGATGTCATCACATTCGAACTGTCGGCGGCGGATGATTTTGGAGTCAAACAGTTGGGGTTGTCATGGCAGGGAATGCTGGACGCACAGGAAAGCCCGGAAACCGGTTACCAGGTTCAAATGGGTCAGAAAGTGGCGGCGGGTGGTGGACCCGATCGGGAAAAAGTTCAGGCAACCGTCACATTCTGCGCGGAAACAGACGGAGTCGTCCCGCAACTACTGGAACTTCGCGCGTGGGCGGAAGACTTCCACCCGGACCGGGAACGAACGTTTTCGCCTTCCTACGTCCTTCAGATTATGCGGCCCGGCGAACATGCGATCTGGGTTTCCAATCAGTTACGACGATGGGCCAGTCAGGCCGAAGATGTTTACGAAGAAGAAATGCGGTTGCACGCGACCAATCGCGAACTGCGGGCAGTGAGCATCAACGAACTTGGCCAGCCGGAAATGCAACAGACGATTGCTCAACAGGTTGCGGCCGAACGCGCCAACGCTGCACGACTGGGAAGTATCACCGAGCAGGGACGCATGCTGATCCAGCAAGCGATGCGGAATCAGGAAATGCAGGCACAGCACCTGGAGAAGTGGGCGTCTGCACTGCTGAACCTCGAAAAGATGTCGCAGCAGCAAATGCCATCGATCGCCGGTCTGCTGAATAATGCTGCAAACTCCAGCAGGAAAGCGGCGGCCGCGGCCGGCGAACTTTCGGATGATCAGTCCAAAGATCCCCTGACTGTCGGCAACAATCGCAGCACCATGCAGGGAAAACAGGATGAGAACGCTGGTGAGTCTCCCGATGAGGATCCCGATGACGATGGAAAGGCAAAGGCTCCAAAGATCGAGGATGTGGAATCCGGCTTTAACAAACCGACAGAAGACGATCCGGATGCTGAAAAGGACGACGACAAGAAGGGAAAGAAAAAGTCCGGCCCCGGTCGACTGACGCTGCCGGAAACAGTGTTGCAGGGAGGCCCGCGCGCGCCGAAGAAGGACAAAGAAAAATCGAACGAGGAAGAGCAGGCGGAAGAAGATCTTGCGGAAGCGGTTGAGGTACAGGAGTCGCTGCTGCTGGAATTCGAAAAGATCCGCGACGATCTGCAGGCCATCATGGATGACCTGGAAAACAGCACCTTTGTGAAACGCCTGAAGGCCGCATCACGCAGACAGCTGGAAATCGCTCATGATCTGAATCGTTCGTTAATGCAGTCGTTTGGAGTCGACTACCGTCAGCTGGACGAACAACGCACCAGCATGCTGGCCACAATCGCGCAGCGTGAAGTGGATCAAAGTCAATTCATCTGGAACATTCAATCGGATATGGAAGCCTACATGAGCCGCGTTCCTGATCCGGTTTCGTTGCGCATCATCGATGAAATGAAAGACGCATCCGTGGTCACCCAGGTCGAAGGGATCAGCGAACGAATTCGAGAGAACATGGCGGGCGAATCCATCTCACGCGCGGAATTCTGGGCCGATACACTGGACCGCTGGGCCGAAGAACTTGTCCCCATTCCTGAAGACAGCGACGGCAAGAAAGAAAAGGACAAAGATAAAGACAAACCCAAAGGCAGCCTGCCGCCGACAATTGTCCTGGAGATCATGCGTGTGCTTGAAGCAGAAATCGGATTGCGGGAAGAGACGCGATCCCTCGAACAGGCGCGCGAAGCCATTCTGATTAACGAATACGTCTCCAGAGCCGTTCAACAGGGAACGTCCCAGAAAGAACTCGTTGACCGAACTGTACAGGTGATGACGGATATTCGTGACCTGCCTGAAGGCGGCGAAGCATTTGAGACGGAACTGGACATGCTGTCCGCAGCTCGGGATGCGATGATGGATGCACAATCGATCCTGACAATACCAAACACCGGTCCGGATGCAATTGCCGCAGAAACGGAGGCCATCGAAAGTCTTTTGCGGGCCAAACGGAATCAGTCCAGCGATTCGCAGGGCAAGTCCAGTGGCGCTCAGGCAGGATTCGGCAGCGAAGGAAGCACCGAGCAGGCCGCGCTGGCTTTAATGGGATCCAGCTCAGATGCCCAGGCCAGGATTCAGCAGCGAGGTGTCAATCAGGCAACCGGTAATTCAGAAAACGCTTTGCCGGAAGAATTTCGTGATGGGTTAGATGCGTTCTTTAACGCTGTCGAAGGAGGCCGCTGATGACACACCGGACAAAACACAGGTTTGCTGTCAAACCCATTCTCTTTGCTGTGGCCTGTTTCGGAATCGGCACCACCCTTACTCCGGATTCCTGCGCACAGTCTCAGGAACCGGAGATTCGATTCGGAACTGCCGTCCCCCCTGACGTCGAAGCAATCTACGAACGCGGGCTGCAATGGCTGGTCAGGAATCAGGATAAAGATGGGACCTGGCACGGCGGAGAAAATCATCATGGCGGCGGACCCGGAAATTCCGGAATCACCGGAATGGTCGTCATGGCATTTCTGGCCAGTGGCGAGGATCCCAACTTCGGTGCTTATGCAGACAGTATTCGCCGCGCGCTACAGGCGCTGATCAGGGGACAGGATCTGAAGTCCGGTTACCTGCCCGGAAGTATGTATCATCATGGCTTTGCAATGCTGTCTCTGGCAGAAGCCTACGGAGTTGTGGATGAAGAAACACTCTGGCAGGGTTCAGGAGAGGAAAAGGAAACGCAGAGATCGATTGGCGAGGCACTGGAACTGGCCGTTCGCTGTGCTGTCACCGCGCAGAAGAACAATCCATGGGGAGGATGGCGTTATGCTCCTTCAGCCTCTGATGCGGACACATCCGTATCCGGCGCTGTGCTGATGGGATTGCTGGCCGCCAGAAACGCGGGAATCAGGGTTCCTGACGAAACCATCGATAATGCCATCAGTTATTTTCAGAAGATGACATCCAGTCAGGGAGCCGTGGGTTATTCGGGCGGTGTTGGTGGATGGGGCGGATCGAAAAACCTGCAGGCCATCGCATCTCTCATCTATGCCGTGGGACGTCGAAAAGATCTGGACGAATACCAGGCCGTGACCAGTCAGGTGACTTTGAATCTGGAACACACCGATAATGGATACCCCGAATACTTCCGCTACTACATGGCTCAGGCCTTGTTTCAGGGCGACTTCGATTCCTGGCAGCGATGGAATCAACTCACCATTCGCCAGTTGAAAAATCTGCAGGCAGAAGACGGGCATTTTGAAAGCCGCCATGGGGCCGCCTACGGTACATCGATGTCCATGCTTGCACTCGCACTGAATTATCGCTTCCTGCCGGTTTATGAAAGGTAATCGGCGACTGCAAAGGAGCAGTTGGCCGCTCCCGCAGCGCCCGCACGCAGTGGGTATCCGCGATGAGATTCCGGCCATCACACCGCGAACCGCCTGTTCACGGACGGTAGAAATGCTGCCAGCGATCCGATGGCGAAACGGCATAGGTGCGATGGATCGATCTTCACTGAAATCCGGGAATTCGTGTGAATTGGTTCCCTTTCGTGGCAGAGACTGACGGCAATACAGAATTTCGCTGCTGGGCAAACCTGACTGACTAAGAAAACCTGACGGGCTGTCGTCCGACAAGGTCTTCAAATTCGTTCGGCGGGAGGCGGAAGTCTCATTTTCCGGCTCGTTTGCATGATAGGTTGAATTGAAGCCGCTGCCCGCCGGGGTTTCAGGCTCCTCCCACCCTCATTCAACAGGCATCCTCCAACGTTCCCACTCGACGGCCCCATCCACGTTTTGCTGCTCGGTTTTCGCCATTGTCGGACACCGCACTCCGGAACCGTATGGGTCCTGTGAACGAAGTGCTGAGACTGTTTCAGTGAAAAAGTCCGCTGAAGGAAACAAACCCATGAGCAAAGCCAAGCCATTTCTGTTTGGTAGTTTGCTGGGTGCATCAATCATGTTTGTTGCCATGCAGTACCATGTTGTTCGGTCGCATGACGGCTTTCAGGTTGTTCCGCGCACCCCGCAGGCCTCGCTCGGTCTGGCCTACGCGGATATCCGTGAATGGGATGCCACCAAATGGACCGACCGTCCCGAACTTGCCCGCGCGCTGATGGCGCATGGATCGGCGGACCTGATCTCACAGTCGGTGGTCGAAAACCTGACGGATACCGTGTCCACAGAAAGTGCAACTCTGGACCAACTGCGTTCACTGATCAACGGAAAAACGGACGGGGCAGATTCTGCAACCGATGCGAGACTGTTCAAGCTTCCCGACTTCGAACCCTTGAAACCGGACGCCAGCAACGAGAACTCCATCGTGATCCCGTTTCCTCAGGATGCGAAGAGACCATTGCCGGACCCATTCAAGGTTGCCCAGTCAGGTTCTGATCAGTCAACTTCTGAGCGGTCAACTTCTGTTCAGTCGGGTGCTGATCGGGCGAATGCTGCAGGGACGGACACGAGTTCAAGGACCATCAACAGCGACTCGTCAAAAGGAAGTCGTTTTGGAGTGGACGATATTTTGAACACAGGGACGCAATTCTTTACGGAAGACGTGTCGCCGCCAGCCCGGACGTTTTCCGGCGACACCAGTCGGAATTCGGTTCCATCGGTCTCCCCAACTCAGAAAATTGCAGAGCGTCTGGAATCCACGATCTTCGGATCAGGGCCGGGAAGCACCTCCGGAGAAGTTCCGACCAGTTCGAGCCGTGCTCCCGTGTCTCCCTTCGAAGACATTTCCGCAGAACTGGAAAGCAGAGCTCGTTCTGCTTTGAACCGAGCTGAGACATCGTTGGGTGAAACCGGATCGAAAGCAATGGAATCCATTACGTCGGACTCAGGGCAATTCATTCGGGACCGACTTCCGGATTCCGTACGGTCCGCCTTCCCCGCCACCCCTTCGACATCGGGGAGGTCCGGAAATTCAGCCGGGGCTGGATCGATGTTGTCAGAGGATACTCTGAGGTCGCTTCGCGAGAAGTTCGACCCGTTTGTTGACTAGATGGCGAACGATGTCGTTCTCGGCAGTGAATCGCTGTCCGGCGAAAGAATCGGCTGAGTGCGTTGCTGATCTTGAACGGGCTGATGCAGCAAGCCTGATTTCGAACCGTATGGCGCGGCGAGGTTGATTCGTCGGTCGTTATCAATAACTTACCGCTCACAGAAGCCCGGCTCTTGCAGGACCGGGCTTCCTGACTTTTGAGGTGGACGGTTCTGGTACGCGGTATCGGCCAGTCATCACGAGAGTCCCGACTATCACGTGTTCAGCTCTGCGTCTTCCAAACGGATCCATGCGGTCCGTCATAAATCTGATCCCTACTATGACCCCCGCTCCATTTAACTGGCGTCCGTTTCTTTCTGAACAGCGAATTGGAGGCTCGGCATCAACAGCTTCCAGTACCGAAACACTTCGATCGGAGTTTCATCGGGACTATGATCGCATCATCTTTTCCAGCGCGTTTCGTCGATTGAGCGACAAAACGCAGGTCGTGCCGTTCCCGCAGTCCGATTACACACGGCGCCGATTGACCCACAGCCTGGAAGTCTCGTGTGTCGGGCGTTCTTTGGCGACAGAAATCTACAGCCACAGGGATTCCGGGATCTCGTCGGTTGTGTCGCAGGGCGATTTCGAAGCTATTGTCGCGACAGCCTGCCTTGCACACGACATCGGCAATCCTCCGTTCGGTCATTTTGGCGAACGAGCCATTCAGGACTGGGCCACAGAATTCTTCTCACAGAACAAGCAGGGCTGGGAACTGGCTGGCCAAATGACCGAAGGCCAGCGAGCCGATCTGACCGCTTTCGAAGGTAATGCCCAGAGCTTTCGCGTGTTGACTCGCCTGCAGATGAGCAATCGCGTGGGCGGAATGCGTTTGACCGCTGCAACTCTGGGCGCTTTGATCAAGTACCCGCGACCAAGCTTCATTGGAAATCAGCCTGCCAGATATCGGAAGCATGGATGTTTTGAAGACGACCGAGCGCTCTTTGACGCTGTCTTTTCAGTGGCCGGACGCACAGCAGGTCCCTCCGGCGAATTCAGCCGCCATCCACTCGCCTGGCTGACCGAGGCGGCCGACGATATCTGCTACGTTGTTGTGGATCTTGAAGATGGATGGAAGGCGGGACTGGTTTCTCTGGATGATGCCGTCCGCATACTGGATGCCATCGGCAAACCGTCATGGGATGCCAGCGGATTGCCGGATGAAGATCGACTTGCAATGGCCCGCGCGCTGGCCATCAGCCAGCTTGTGCAGGAATGCTCTGTTGTCTTCCAGCAGCACATGGCAGAAATCCTGGACGGCACCTTCGAAGGGGCTTTGATCGACTATTGCCCTTCCGGAGAACCCTACAACGAAGCCAGGACGCTT
Source organism: Planctomycetaceae bacterium (assembly GCA_041398825.1). Taxonomy (NCBI): domain Bacteria; kingdom Pseudomonadati; phylum Planctomycetota; class Planctomycetia; order Planctomycetales; family Planctomycetaceae; species Planctomycetaceae bacterium. The sequence continues at coordinate 13,960 of JAWKTX010000008.1, forward strand.
GTTTGCCGTCAGGTCTTTCAAAGTACCCGGGTGCTGGAGATGGAAGCTGCCGGTTACAGAGCCATTCAGGGTCTGCTGAATATGCTTGTGCCTGCCGTACTTTCGTCCGCCCCCAATCGATTTCAAAGGCACTTGATTCAACTGACCGGCGTGCGTATTGCCGGAGAAATGTCTGACTACCAGAAACTGCTGGCCTGCACAGACAACGTCTCGGGCATGACCGACCGGTACTGCGTCGAGCAGTTTCAGAAACTGTCTGGTTTCGGTGCCATTTAACTTAACGGCCTGTGGAAAACGGGACCGGCTCGAGCAGGAGACCTGAAAACACGATGGTTTCCAGTCGTCCTTCCTGCCTGTCCCGGTTTTCAGCGGACAGTTAACGGGGCCGCACATTTGGTATTCTTATACGGTCGTGATCGATATCATTCGCCAGTACCGCGAATTGACGCTCGTCGACTTCATCGCCCTTCATCGCCGCAACGACTCACATCCGTCAGCCGTCATCATGCACGCAACCGAATTCATCAATTCGAAGAAAGCATTCGAACACGTCCCCGTGGTCGTACTCTTCGGAAGTGAGCGATTTCTGAAACTCGAAGCGCTCAGGCGAATTCCCGGCTGCGGTGGCGACGGCAGCGATGACGAACTTTCTCTGACAAAACTCAACGGCAGTGATGTTGAATTTCGCGATGTGGTCACGGAGCTGAAAACCGTTTCAATGTTCGGCGATCAGCGTATCGTGCTGATTGAAGATGCAGACGAGTTTGTCAGTAATCACCGAGCGGCTCTGGAGAAATACGTCGCCCATCCATCCCGGTCGTCACTGCTGATTCTGGATGTCAAATCGTGGCAGAAAACCACCCGGTTGTATAAGGCTGTTGCTGCCGTCGGTCTTGCGCTGGAATGCGGTCAGCTCAAGGGGGCTGCCCTGATCAGCTGGCTGCAGCGACTGGCAAAAGATGAACACGGAAAGGTACTGGAAAAGGATGCTGCGTCGCTGATGATTCAGCTGGCTGGCGACAGTATGGGCTTGCTGCAGCAGGAAGTCGCAAAGGTAGCCGCACTGGTGGGTGAAACAGAACAGATGACCACGGACGATGTCAGTCGAGTTGTTGGCGGATGGCGTCTGGAAACGACATGGGTCATGCTGGATGCCGTGCGCGACAACAACATGTCCAGAGCCATCGAAGCTCTTGAGAAACTGCTGCAGGCCGGTGATGCACCTCAGAAAATTCTGGGTGGCACAACATTTACGTTTCGGAAGCTAGGGCAGGCCACGGAACTCGCGCGCACCGGCACAGCGCTGCCGGATGCACTTCGCAGTTCCGGTGTCATGCCTTTCGCTGTGGGGGACTTCGAACGCTACATGCGCCGAGTCGGTTTTGAAAAAGCGAGCCGCATTCTGCAATGGCTCTGCGAAGCGGATCACGACATGAAGGGTGGCAGCCGTGTCGACCCAAAAATCCTGCTGGAACGCCTCTTCGTCCGCCTTTCCGGCAACTGACTTCTGCCGACTGACTTCTGCCGACTGACTTCTGGCGACTGACTTCCGGCGACTGACTTCCGGCGACTGACTTCTGCCGACTGACTTCTGCCGACTGACTTCTGCCGACTGACTTCCGCCAACTGATTTCGGAGGGGTCATCCATTGGATGAACCCGAGGGAATGCACAAACACAGTGCCAACGGCCCGTGGAGGAACTGGCGACAGGCTCACCCGGCGCCAGCTGTCCATTGAAAAACCGGGACAGGCACACGTGAGGACTGGAAACCATCGTGTTCTCAGGTCTCCTGATCGAGCCAGTCCCCGTTTTTCAACCGGCTTTTGGCAAGAGAGGTCCTCACGAGCCACCGCTGCTTTGTTGACACTGTCGGATTACTGCTTCCAACGGGCCACGCTCAGCAACGGTTGTTAAGGGACAAATGCGAATTCAGGACAGTTCAGCAAAACCCAGAGAGCGTCTTCTGCCCGCAGTCGCCATTCCGTCTTCAAACGAACGGATGGCGGATCGCCGGCCCGAACGACGGCTTCGATCTGTTGTTTGATTTCGGTTGCGTGAGGGTGAAGATGATTCGACCAGCTGATCGGGTCGCGAATAACTTTCGGCTGCTCCGGAACCACGGCATCAGCAATCAGCCGATCCTCAAATCCTTCCCTCAGCTCATTCGCGAATGCCAGCTCTTCTTCGCTGTCAGGAGTTCGCGACAGCACCTGCTGAAATAACTGAACCGCCAGTTCCTCGGGTGACTTCGCGTTGACCGCGAGTTCCGTGGCGATGGCCCCGTCACTCAGCTGAATCAATCGCCGGCCTGCAGTACCGTTCGAAAGAGTCAATGGTTGCAGTACCGTGGCTTCCTCCGGGCGATTGTTGATGGACTGCGGTCTGGAGTCACGCCACCCGAAGACCGTCAGCAGGTCGTAGATCGCCTGCGCGCGGGGCAGGGCCAGCGCGGGACGATCGCGTTCATTGGACAGCGAACAGAACTGCCAGGCGCGCGTTGGTGCGCCCAGGTTCAGGAAGGATGATGCGGGGCGACGGCCTTCAGAATCCAGGGTCAGCATTTCAGAATCGAATGTTTTTCCGACGACAAAGTACAGGGAATCGACCATCTGTTCAGCGGTCAATCGACGATTCGTTTGCCCGCCGAAGAAACGAGCGAGCGGGGAATCTGCAGGAGCGACGGCGCGCTGCCAGGCGTTTGTATTCATGATGATGCGGGCCGTCGACTTCAGATCATATCCAACGGCCACATGCTGGCGTCCCAGTTCAACCAGCAAATCTGTCAGTTCAGATTCCTGCTCGCCGTCCCAGTCTTCGACATTGGAAATCAGCCCGGTGCCAAACAGCCGTGACCAGAGGCGGTCGACCATCACCTGATCGAATGCTGATTGTGTGGGATGCGTGAAGTGCAGTGCGGCACGTTCGCGCGTATCGGACGGATTCTGAAGCAATGCCTCCAGTGGGACGGCGTCGCCATCCGGAGAATAACCATGGGCCGCCGGGCCATTCAATGCGATGTTGAATGGCCATTCGGGCCTGATAACGGCACCGGGTTCCAGACTGACCGTGATCAGTTCCGAACGTTCTCCGTCCGGTCCGGGCGGAACAGTACTGGTGGCGGGCAATTTGATGGGACCCCGGTTGATCATTGCCGCAACGGAGAACAATTCCTGCTGGCTGAATTCGTTCACAGGTGAATCGTGGCATCGCGCACATTTCATGTCACGAGCGTTGAACGCAGCAGCAATCACCAGCGCGCGTTCTGCAAATGGAACATCGTTCTGGCTCGCCATCGCAAAACCAGCGGGCCCGCCTCCCAGTTTACTGCCCTTCATCATGATCAGTTCTGTTGCAAACTGATCCATCGGTTTGTTGTCCAGAAACGACTCATAGATCCACCAACGGAATGGACCACTGTTATTCAGTTCCGGTTTCAGGATGCCTGGATTTTCGGCCAGAACATCCTGCCAGTAGGCGGTCCAGTGGTCTGCCCACCTGTCATCTGCCAGGAATCGATCGATCGCCAGCGATCGACGAGTTTCAGCGGGCTGACTCAGGAACCAGACAACCTCATCACCTGATGGGACGACGCCAACAGTGTTCAGGGTAACGCGTCTCAGAAATGTCAAATCGTCGACAATGGGCAGGGGCTGTAATTCCTGGCGTTTGAGCACATCGGTGATGATTTGATCGATGCCGCTGGAATCAATTGTCCCGCTGGTTTCTGAAAGGTGATTCAATTGTCGAGCAAGCTGATGGCGACGTTGCCAGTATTCGTCCGCAGCAGTACTTCGTCTTTGTCTTTCCTGCTGTTCCAGATGCCGCACGTACTGCCGTTGATTCGAGGAGAATTCTCGCCAGCTTCGTTCATCAAGTCCGATCGGATGTTCGACGGGCGAGATCAGTTTGAATTCGCTGTCCGGTGAACCCATCGCCAGGACGATTTCACTATTTTCAACGCGCATGCCTGAACCACCAATAATGGTTTCCATTTCGAACAAATGTTCGCCATCGGTGAGTTCAATCGGAGTCACCAGTTCCTGATCGCCGGTTGGAACGGGATGCATGTGCTCGTACAGAAGCGGAATTGGCTGACGAACATCGCCGTGTCCATCCGTTGCATATTTGGCCTGTTCCATCGACGCGACTTCTTTGCCATCGATCAGTAACCGAGCTTTTGATCGCGATCGCATCAATACCTGCGTTGACAAATTCGGCGTCTTCAGTCGCGTTCGCATTCGCAGAATGCTGGGATTGCTCCGGTCACCAATGATGCCGCCGGTGATATATTTTTTTGGTACATCGACAACGGCTGCAACCGGTTGCTGCCACTGCATCGTGATGCGGGTTCCTTCACGCGACCAGGTATCTTTCAGCGACACATTTTCGCGAATATCAAAGGTGACCGTATCCGCCGGAATCTGATCATTCGCCAGTTCCGGGATGGAGGACGATGGCCGCGTCGTCTGGAATCGTTCGGTGATCTCTCGATCGGTCAGAGCGCGTCGAAAGATGGCAACTTCATCCATCAGACCACGAAACGTTGCCGAGGAAGCGCCCCCCATGGACGATCCAATCCAAACCTGATCGTTATCCACGATGGGAGGATTGTGAAATGTCTTTCCGCCCATGTCCCACGAGCCATCGGATGCCAGACCATCGATCCAGCCCTGTGGTGGCTGCTTGCTGCCAAACGTGTATGTCACCGCAACGTGGTGCCACAAACCATCCGGTTCAAACCCGAGCGTGCTGTTCCAGCGATGAAATTCCCCTTTGTAGGCTTCTGCGGTGACCGTTCCATCGTCGTTCTTCTGTTCGGGTCGATTTGCGGAATGATAAAGAAAACTGATGTGTGCCTGACCGCCAATCCCCCGCAACCGCAGGGCATAGTTTTGGTTATTGGAAATCTGACCAGGGTTCTGAGTTCGTCCCTTGCCAATCACATAAATCTGAGCGCCGTCGGATACAGAATCGATGCGGACCCACGCTTCAATGCCAATCGCTTCGCCATTTCCAAAGTCAACGATGCTGTCGTCACCCGGATCATCGAACCGAATGAAGCTTAGCCCGTCCATTCGCAGTGCCGGATTGGTGGAGTTAAAGAGTGGAAAAACCGGCGCGGAAGGACCCGCGTTTTCAACGACGGGTTGTCCTGTGAGCGTGGTTACTGCCAGTTCGCCCAGCGTTGGCGCCAGATCGGCACGTGTAAAATCCCAGAACAATTCGGGCCTGGCCAGGCAGACGCATTGCTGATACGGCCCTTCTGGCTCTGCCACAGGAGGAGTTTGCCCCGGCGTCTCATCCGATCCCTTCGCAGCTGGCAACACAAAGGTCAGAAGCGTAAAAGCCATGACGACCAGGGACAGCAGAGAGAGGCTGCCCACACGGTGAGAATGGGAACGAGTGGCAGATTGATTCATCGGAAAGATTCTCCGAGATGTATTGGCAGGAAGCCTTGAGGTCGGTACTTCAGCGAGCAGGCAAATCGCAGAATACCAAGAATACCCGCTGGCAGGGCCGTCGCCAACTGCGGAACCAGGTCTGTGGGGCAGGTTTGGGTATTCCGCCGATTCAAACGTCACAACGTACCCGTCAAAAACGCCACCGGTATCGGGCCAGCCAGGCCCCGGCGTCTCTCCGTTCCTGCACGCAATTCCGGGCGAGATTGGGGGTGTGATGAAGTGATTGCCAAAGTTGACGGATTCTGCGATGTCGACTCATTTCAACGACGGTTTCGACGCACCTGGAACCATTCGAGCCGGGGCTTTGGAGTCGCTCAGGGGCCTCACAACCCGGGCGATACGTCAAAGTTCCGGGGCAAACGGCCTGAGGCTGACGGTCGAAACGTCCCGTGAAACAGCCGTGCCGTAATCCAGAACGTTCAGCGTGCAGCTGTCAGAACATCAAGCTGTGTCGTAACTGGAAAATGGTCGCTGTACCCCGTGTGATTGTCGAGCCGAAATTCTCGGGGCCGGCCCTTGAGTGTCGTCATGCATTCCGGTCGAAAGATCTGTACCTGCGGAACTCCGGCAGGGTTGGTCACGGCCCGCAAGCCCTGACTTCCATAGTACAATCCGCGAGACAGGATGAACTGATCCAGCAGGTTCATCGTTTGACTGCATTCACTGTGATAACGAGTTCCTCGATCAGGATCTGTCATCAGTGACCACATCGGGTTAAACAGGTAAGCCGGCCGACCGGCATACGATTTATAGGACGGAAGGCTGCCACCGGTCATCCGAATGGCTTCTTCCAGATGATCGGTACTGTAGGCCGCACCAAGCACCTCAAGAACACTTCGATCCCATGGTTCATCATTCAGATCGCCCATGATCAATATGTTACGATTCCAGACATCGTTCAGGTGAAACAGGCTGACATCACTATCGACCAGTTCCAGGTATTCGCGCCGCGGTACTTTCAGAATGTCATTCACAAGACGACTGCAATGGCTGGCGACGGTGAGTCGAAATGGTTCTGTCTCCCATCGCCCCTGACTGCGCGATGGCCAGTGATTCACAAGGACAGTCAGCTCTGCGTCGTTTGCCCGCACCTTCAGCGGCACTTCGAAAATATCTCGCGTTGGAAAACGCATGTGAACCAGATGGCCCTTCATCCGTGCGGGATCGGCCGTGAAGATTCGATCGGAATAGATGAGAGACGTGTCGATGCCGCGAATATCCGGATGCTCGACATGAGCAAGCTGATAGTCGTCTCGTCCAATCTCACGAAGCAGGCGTCTTGCCACACGTTCGTTTTCGATTTCGCAAATGCCGAGCAAATCCGGTCCGTGGCCATCGAACATCTGTCGGATGACTTCTGCCAGATTACGAACCTTGGCATCGAACGCCGCCCGAGTCCATCCATTCACAGGTGTGAATTCGAGGTCTGCTGCAATCGCCGAAATCTCGATATCGAACAGATTCTGAAGATTCCAGAATGCCACTCGAATGGGTTCGGCGGATGGGCTGGATTCGGACGCAAGATTACTGATAGACACGCTGCTTCCCTGCTTCGTCATGATTCTGGCCAAACGGCCTCTGCCCGCATTTCTGTTCAGGACCGCGGTTGAGTCCGTGGATTATGGTAGCCCACGACGACGACGCAAAGTCCAGTCAGTGGCGAAGCAACCGATGGCAATCAGAAAGACCCACCACTGGTGCCAAAGCGGCCACGAATGAATTTCGACCAGCGGAACGCTCGTTTGTGGCAAACTGTCGACGAAGCTGTCGATGTCATCGATGCTCACCGTTCTTCCACCCGACACATCAGCGACTTCTTTCAGAAAAGTGTGATTGATTCGGACAGATTTCATTTCATCCTGATCCGGCTGACTGGCCCACCCGGACGCGGCAACAATCGGATCCAGATCTTTGCCTTCGTCATTCACCATCTGGGCTGTCCCGGTAACTCTCCAGGCACCAGCTTTCTCTGCCGCCACGACGGCTTCGAAAACGCCAGGATCATTTGCCGATGGTTCGCCGACAATTTGTAGTGGCCTTCCATCAGGATCAACGACGTCGAATCGCACATCTGCATTTTCGCGAAGTTCGAAATCCGGCCCCTTCACCGTTGCCTGGATACGAACGGAACCAACCCCCAGTGCAGGATCCGGTTTGATGGAAATATCCAGCTGCCGCGGCACATCCGAAACCAGCCAGCGCAGCATCTGACGACAAGCGCTGGCATGTTGTCCGTAATCTTCATTGGCTATTCCGCCCGGGGCAACAATCGACGGACTTCGCATCTGTCCATTAGTCATCGACTGGTTTCCATCGGCATCGCGCAAAGAATCCAGACCTTCACGAAGACGCCATCGCCAGAAGTCACCAATACAAAGCGCTGCGGACCGACCCTTGCCAAATCGTTGAGTCACCAGGGCCGGCCAACGGTTGTCCGACGTATCCTGAACCTCTGCCATCACAACGGCCCCTGGACGAACAAAGCCGGTTGCGTTGAGCGTCAGAAAGCCCGGCATGCGATCAAGGCGATCCTGTTCTTCGGACTCGTCATCGTAGATGCGAATCCATGGCTGAAGCCATCCGTCTCGCGTCAGCGTCATTCGCACGGGACCCACGGGAACATCCATGGAACGACTCAGGTCCACTGGCAGCATTTCGCCGACAGGCGTTCGATCGTATTCGCCCTGCCGGAAGGATTCCTGTCCGCCCAGCATCAGCAGGCCACCGCCGCGACGAGAGACAAAGTCGTAAATGAGCGTCAGCTGATCGGCCAGAAAGAACCCCGCTTCGATATCGTCCAGCACAATTGCGTCGTAGACAAAAAGTTCTTCGGCCGTTTCTGGAAACCCGCCTCGTAATTCGTTTTCGTCTCTGGTTCCAATCCGAACCATGACAGGTTCGTCATATTCTTCCGCAATTTCCTGTTCATCCTTTTCGAAGCCACGAAACAACGAATTCGAACGTTCTCCGTCACGCCCTCGAAAATCGAATTTTGCTTCTTTTTTTGCGATTCGAATCAGACCAACAAGTTCGAGCATAGGGTCAGTTTCAACCGCACGACGCAGGAATTTGAATTCCCAGTTTGGCCGACCACTCACGTACAGCACTCGCCGTGGCTGACTTCCACGATCAACAGAAATGAGTCGATCGTTGTTAACGAGTGTCGTTTCTTCCACAACTTCTTCACCAGACGGATCCAGCAGACTGGCCCGGACCTGATAAAAGACGGTTCCGCCCTCAGTTGGTCGGTTGCGAAATCGAAAGGGTGTATCATCAGATGCCGGACGTGTCTGAGTTTCAAGCAGGTTGCCTTCCGCATCCAGCAATGTGACCTGCAACTGATAACTTCCAGCCTCCTGTACCGCCGGCTGCACCAGGATCGTGACCGGGGCGTCATCAAAAGCGGTCTGAGATGTCGCCACCGATCCGATTGCTGCGTCCGGGTAATTCCCATCGTCACGCATTAGAATGGGATAGACCGGCGCAATCCCGCTGAGCTGCTCAGCCGACGCCGGCAGATCCGTCGCGTTTCCATCGGAGATTAATACGATGCCTGCCAGCGGTTGACCATCGTACCGCTGTTTCAGCTGGTCGAGCGCGGTATATACACTCGATGCGACGCCCTCAAACTGAAGGTCGCCATACTGTTCCACCTGCCGGAGCCGGTCACTGACGACATAGCGACGCAGTTCAAAATCCTGATCAATACGATTCAGCCAGCCGGCTGGTTCATTGCTTTCGCCAACCTCAATTAATCGTTTCAGAATTTCGGAACGCGATTGCTCGGAATCCGTTTTGACGAGATGGCTGCGACTGATATCGGTCACAACTGCCAGCACATTCGCTCCGCGCTTGGGACGCGAACTTGTCCAGAGTGGATTCACAAGGCAAGCCGCCAGAAGCATCCAGCCTGCCATTCGAAGCGTTGTCCCTAAGACCTGCCCGGACAAACGACGCCAGTTCAGCAAGAGTGCCAAAGCAACTCCCAGGATCGCAACCCCAACGGCGGCAGGCAACCAGTCCGGATCGCCGGCAACAATTGTGATCAAACCTGTTTGAGTCCACAGTTCACACATCATTGGTCTGGCCGTGGCGAAGGGTGATGACACAGTCCGGCAACCGCAGCAATGCCAGATCCCGGATGTTACCGGTCCGGCAACTCATCTTTCTACTGACACGGGATATCCTTGACACTGGATATGCTTTCGACTTTGAATTTGCCGGCCCTGCAGTACCGCTGGATGCGGCCGGCAGTTCAACGATGGTATTCCGGCGATTGTCCCGGGATGGTCTCAATGGTGCGGCGGCTCACTTGAAAGCTGAACCAATGCTTCGACCACTCGGATCTGCTGAGCGTCCGACATTTTCAGGAAGTGGTGTTTCCCCTCTGCGTTCTGCACATGAACGGTTTCTCCCTTGTCATCCACGCTCACAATTCCGGCCGCAGAAACGTCGAAGTAACCGCGATGCGGAAACAGTCCGTACAGCACACTTGTCAGGTCCCATGTGGGTCGATTATGCGGAGGAGGATTGTAGAGGACATAAGATTCCGCAAGCGGATGATGAAGCACGTAGTTGTAGTCCTGCTCGATACTCGTGGCCGGGTAGGCAGCCGCCAGCCCGATCTCGAAACCGCTGAATACGATCTGACCGGGCCATTCCGAAACGAGCTTCTGAGCCGAAGGGATATCCTTCACAATATTGTATTCCAGATGGGTCGCTCCCCGGATGGGTTGAAACGCGCCAGCCATCACGGACAACAGCTTCACTTTCTTCTTCACCAGGTCCACTCCATTCAGAGGCGATACTTCGCACGCTTCTGAGGACAACAAATCTGCAAGATTGGTCGAGAAGCCGACCTGGGCGATAACGACGCTGCCGTCTTCACTGGCCGCGAGCGATTTTCGCAGCACAGCGACCGCATCAGGAGCGTCTGCCCCAGACCGCAAATCGTGCGGATACCGATCACTATCACCATCCTTCTGATCTGCCAGCACGGTGAACTTGCTTTGCTGCGGCGTAATGCCGCTGCGACAAACACCAACAGGAACATCTCCGCGACCATAAAAGGTATTCACGGCATCCACAAATGGCGCACACTGGTCATGGTCTTTTGTGATCGTCACAGCGATCAGTTCACAGACCCCGCGGCTCTGAAGTGAATGAATCATCCCCAGAGCCAGCACATCATCCACATCATTACCGATGTCGGTATCGAAAATTATCGGAACGGGCTCCGCGGCCATGACCACGTTGCAGGACAGGGTCCAGCCGACGCCAATGAAACCCGCGAGAAGGATGACCCGCCAGGGCCGACAACTTCTTTGCAGACCAGCATCAGTCGGGGAGGAAGAGTCAGTTGTGCTTGTTTCAGGAATTTTCATGATGTGTCACCAGATCGACAGATCGGTTTGTTGGCAGGTCGTTTCAACACGGCACAGAGCGGTGTTTTCGAAGAGCAGAATTTTTGACGCACTCAGAAGTCTGACGCATTTCAGGCTGCCTCACGACTTCTGCAACAGGGTTCGAAGAACGCCTGGGATTCAAACCTGCGGCATGAGAAATGGCTGTGATACCTGCCGCCGTTTCAAATTCAATCCCCGGCAACTGATTCTGCAGACTCATTCAGAGGAACGCAACGAACGGAGCGACCGAAATCGCAATCGTGGCGACATCTCTTTTCGCTTCCTTTTCGTTCACGACGACGGTTGTCTTCCTGACATTCGCGGGAATCAGCGGCCTGAGACGGCTTCTGGATCGAACAGAAGCAAACCGATTCGCGGTGGGTGGCGTTCTCCTGAGAAGAGTCAGGCGACGGAAGTGGACCTCCGAAGCCTTTCTGCCAATTTCTTCCTACGACAGCCGCAGCCCGACCGGACGTGAGATCAGGCGATGGCGAATGGATGGCATCAGCCCATAGGACAGTGCCAGTAGCTTGATCGGATGGATGGTTGGAATCGTGGCGGCCTGTTCCATCTGCATGCGGCAGCTACTGCATTCCGTAGCACCAGCGACGGCATTGATGGTCTGCAGTTCCTCCATCAGTGGGGCACCAATTGAGATGGACTTTTCGAAGTGTTCCGCGGCCAGGCCGAATGTTCCTGCCATTCCGGTGCATCCTTTGTCGATGTCCTGGATGGTGAGTTCGGGAATCAGTGAAAGCAATTCTCGAAGTGGCTGCCCTCGCCGCAGTGCTTTCACATGACATGGAGTATGGTAACCAATGGAAACATTGAGTGGTCCGAAGTCTCTGCGCAGCTTTCCTTTTCGATGCAGATCCAGCAGGAAAGATCCCGCGTCCATTGTTTGCTGGGCGATGACTTCGACATCATCCGACCGCAGCAGCATGGGGTACTCCTGCGACAGGCAAAGGGCTGCACTGGGTTCGGTGCAGAGAATCGGGTAACCCTCACGAGCGGGTTCGACCAGTGAGCGAACATTCTGCTCAGCGACTGCTCGAGCAGCTTCCAGATCGCCGACAGCAATCATGGCCATTCCGGAAACGGTCTGTTCAGGCGGCACGAAGACCCGATAACCGTTGTGTTCGAGGATGCGGATGAAAGCTTCCGCCAGTTCGGGATCGTGATGGTTTGCAAAATAATCCACAAAGTACACGACCGTTGGTCGACCCTGTCCAGGGGCACCAGTGTTTTCGTCGCTGTCAATTCTTGGTGATTTCATGAATGGCCGGCTGGCAAAAGCGGGCAAACGCCGTTTTGCGGCCACGCCAATAGTTCGTTGAATGATTCGACGGAACACACTGCTTTGAAGCAGGCGGTTGATGATCCAGCTGAACCTGGATGCCAGACGTGCGTATGTATGAAAACGGGACAGCAGCCAGTCAGACTTTGTCAGACCGTTGGCCGCAACATGCTGTGCACGTGCTTCGAGAATCAGATGGGGAATATCCACTTCTGACGGACATTCGAGCTGACACTGTCGGCAGTTGAAGCAGCTTTCGATCACCGGCCGAATAGATTCGTGGCTGAGTAAATCTTCTGCAGTCGTCCGTGTTAACGCCTGACGAACCAGGTTTGCCTTTGCACGTGGCGTCAGTTCTTCCGGACCATTCTCCAGCACGAACGGACACATTCGCAGCAACGACGATTCGACTCGGCATGTCCCGCATCCATTGCAGCGAACGGCCGTATCGATGGCTTCTTCAGCAGACCAGCTGAGTTGAACAATGGGAAGGCGAACGACCGGGGACGCTACAACCGGTTCGAGTGATGGTTCTGCCGGCAACTGTTCGACTCGCCGCAGGTTCCGAATTGTCAGTTGCGGATCGTTGCTGATGATCTTATCAGGATTCATCAATCGTTCCGGATCAAACACATCCTTGACCTGCTGGAAGGCTCGGTAAAGCGGTCCGTACTGAGTTCGCAGAAATGCGGTGCGAGAAAACCCATCACCATGTTCGCCACTGATACTGCCTCCAACGGCAACAACGTGCCGGTAGAGTTCACGAGCAATTGCTTCGATCCGATGTCGGTCTTCACTGCGCGGGACGGGCATAATAGGACGGAAGTGCAATTGTCCAGAGGCAGCGTGCGAATAGAGTGTGGCCGTTACCTCATGCTTTTGAAACGTTCGCTGGGCCAGCAGCATGAATTCGACCAGGCGATCGGGCGGAACGGCGATGTCTTCAACGAAGGGAAGCGGTCGTGACGCTCCCTTGAGTCCGGCCATCAGCGAAACAACTCGCGACGGCAACGACCAGACAAGCTCCACATCTTCGAACGTGTGCGCTTCGCAGGTCACGCGGCAGTCGATGTCGCGGTCTTTCAGAATTCTCTGCGAATCGGACAGTCGTTGTCGGACTTCGCGTTCTGTCTGCCCGGGAAATTCCAGAATCAGGCAGCCTTCGGCATCCGGCAGAATCAGGTCCCGCAATCTTGCATCTGCACCGCGCCCCAGGCTCAACAATCGTCGATCCAGCAAATCGCAAGCGCTGGGTTCCAGTGGCAACAGGATCTGCATCGCCTGAATGGCATCTTCCAGCGTCCCGAACATCAGCATCGCCGCCGCACGGAACTTTGGCAATGGCATCGTATACAACGTGGCCTCTGTGAACAGCGCAAGCGACCCTTCTGAACCAACCAGAAGTCGTGGCAGATCCAGTTTGTTCTTCTGGCGGACGCCTCGCAGCATATAACCTGCACAGTTTCGCAGCATCGGCGGTTGATACTGACGAATGGCGGATTCGTGCTCCAGAAGGATTGCATTCAACCGTTCAATCAAATCCGCGCGGCGAGTGGCTGGCGTCAACGCAGAAAGCTGCAGGGATTCGTTTCGTACGGGTGGAAGAAATCGGGATGCCGGCTCATCCAGCACATGATCGACGACGCTGGCGGCTGGCTGACCAATCAGAAACTGGGTATCGATGGTTTCAAGACCAAGCTCAAGTCGCTGCCCTCCGCTGAGCACACATTCGATGCTTTGAACATGGTCGCGAGCCGACCCAATACGCACAGCATGCGAACCTGCGGCGTCAACTCCCAGCATCCCGCCGACTGTCGTGACCTCCGTATTCGACGGATCCGGAGCGAAATGACGGCCATGCTCCCGAAGTGTGCGATTCAATTGCCCTCGAGTCATTCCCGCCTGAACACGCACCGTTTCAGAATCGATGCGGATGATTGAATTCATGTGGCGAGAGAAATCCAGAACGACTCCGGCACCAATAGCGCCGCCAGCCAAACCGGTTCCTGCACCACGAGGTATCAGCGGCACTCGAGCATCAGCCGACCACTGAGCGATGGCTTCAATGTCCGCAGTGGTTCGGGGAAAGATGACCGCAACAGGCTCCACCTCGTACAGACTTGCATCCGTCGAATACGCAGCGCGAACCGCGCGGTCAACGCGAATTTCGCCTTCGACCACATCGCTGAGGTCTTCGATTAGTCTGCGACGAATTTCCTCCACAACGACTCCGAACTGCAACGGGGGTTCGCACTACGATGCTGTTCTCACGGCACACAAAATTCTCTCTGAACACCAGATCCATCGAGGAACGTTACCGGCCGCCACTGTCTTCGAATCAAGGCGATTTACCCGGCGGTTGTTCTACAATCCCACAAAACTGAACTGACTGCCAAATACGATTCCGGGATTCCAGGAGGCACTGTAACATCACTGGTGCTTCTGTAACTCCTGTTCACGCAGTGCCTGCTGACGGTAACGTTCGGCAGTCTCCAGGTGAAACCGCGGATGCTCGTCGTCCATTGCTGACTTCCGATGGCGTGAACGGCAGCGGTAGCACACCAGCATGTCGCCCATAAACGTATAGAGTAACAGGTCGACTAAAGCAAACCCCATCAAAACGCCCATCGCGATGAGTGGACGATGCCACGCCCAGGCAATGGAACTCAGAATGATGCCCATCGCTACGAACAGCAAACCCAGCGCAGGTGGAAAATCCTTCTGACGCCACAGATCTTCACAACCGCAAATGCGACATCGGCAAAGATGGCCGTTCTGGTAGTCGTGACTCCCCTCGTCCCGCGTCCAGCCGCACTGACATGAAACCGGACTATCAGCAGGCGCTGGAGAAGAAACCGTTTGGTGACTGCAGACCGGGCATTGAAAGATAATGTGCATGAATGTGCTTTCATTCACCGGCAATTGGTGATGTCTTTGTTCGGAACATTCCGTCAGTATGGCAAATGGACGTCACGTTCGAGCAGCGCGGCTGTCATTTCACCCATGAAGACAAGAATCAGACCGGCAAACAAAACACCTGTTGCCGACTGCGTATTTCGGTGTTTCAAAATTCTCCAGACGAGGATCGCGACAATCAGCGGTACCAGCCCTCCGCCGATAATGCGGATCGACGCCCACATTTGTCGTGTGAGGTCTGAGGTGGCAAAGCCAAATTGTGCGAAGGTGACCGCTGACGCCAGCAGACGCAGGACTCCGGCGACCACAAGCATGCGGTTAAACCACCACAAAGGAGTGATCGACATCGTCGGTGTCGTCAGGTACCAGTGCCCCAGCAACATACCCGTTAGTGTCGCTCCGAGCACCAGGGAAGACGAAACATCTGAGAGCAACTGTAACCATGTGGCAGCATCTGTCCCGATGGACACCGAATGCAGAACCACGCTCCCCGTACATAAGAGCGTCAGCAGCCAGATACAAATATTCCCCGGAGTTCGGCGGCCCAGAGCCCAGAAAATCGAACCGGGATAGGCAATGAACGCAGCGGCAATCTGCATGATGCGAATTTGGTGCGCCGTTCGACTGCTGGCGGCCACTGTGGCGGGCGGGCTTTCAAGTGCAATCTGATCATCCGACGCCTGATCCGCGGAATCGGCCAACAAGTCTCTGCCCGCAGCGACTGCTTCGAAAGTGGTAGTGGCAGAAAGCAACAGAGAGCAAAGGACCGTGGTTCCGAGCACAAGACGCATCTGAATACGAAAAAAGCCGTCAGTGACCTGTTTTCGAGGCATCAGGAACCACATCAGGGTGATTCCGGCGGTGAGCTTCAGGACGAACAGAGCAATCATTGAAAAAGCCATCAAAGGGCGGTGAGGACTTTGTACGAAATACGACGCCCAGCCAACTATTTCCGATTGATGAGCGACATTGCCTCGGCCCGGCTGCCCATGTTGTTCTTGAACAACCCCCGCACCGCACTCGTCACCGTCAAAGCGCCGGGCTTCTTGACGCCGCGAATGGTCATGCACGTATGTTCGGCCTCAATAACCACCACAACACCCTTTGCCTGCAGTTCATTCTCAATCAGGTCCGCGACAGTGTGTGTCATCCGCTCCTGAACCTGTGGTCGCCGAGCGACCTCATCGACAACGCGGGCCAGTTTGCTGAGCCCGGTGACTTTTCCCCGAGGGATATAACCAACGTGGGCAACACCCATGAACGGCAGCAAATGATGCTCGCACATGCTGTTAAACGAGATATCCCGCACCAGCACCATTTCGTCGTACTGTTCTTCAAATACCTTGTGCAGATGGCGACCAGGTTCGACATGCAATCCGCCAAAAATCTCGGCGTACATCCGCGCTACGCGAGCAGGAGTTTCCTGCAATCCATCGCGGTCCGGATCCTCACCAACCGCCAGCAGAATTTCGCGTACCGCCGCCTCGATACGCTGATGATCAACGTTCCTTGCTTCCGGCGGAATGGACGCACCGGCAAGGGTCTTGTTCAGATCGGTCATGTTCAATGTGCCCCAGGGGATTTGGTACGTTCACTCCCGCAAGTGCTGGGAACATGCAAACGCAAAAGTCGTGGAGTTTACCGTTCAGGAGATTGCGATGCACGCACCACTGTGTTCTGTGCGAAAAGTAAAAATCCATTGGGGTCCGTTTTCCCTGCGATGAAAAGTTTATGTCTATAGTGGGCACTTTTGTTCGCAGAGCACAGAATTGCCCCCGCTGTGAGACGGGAATCGATCACTGCCCGGGGACCATGCAGGTGTTTCGGTCTCTGAAAATTAAAATCAACCAGGTGACCCAGATCCGGATTTATGGCTGACGGAAAACGAATCAAGCTGCCGCACTTACTGTACTTCTCCACGCTTTCCAACTGGTTGCGCGTGTTGGCCCGGTACGGTCGCCACATCGCGCCTTCACACTGGTTTCAGGCGATTTGTATTACCCTTTTCACCCTGATTACGGTTCCGATACGCGGGTTCGAATCGCTTCGCTTCGGACGTGCTGTTCGTCGGCACAAGCTGAGCGCACCCCCTGTTTTTATTGTGGGCCATTGGCGAAGTGGAACGACGAACGCCCACAATCATTTTCTGCAGGACCCTCAGTTTGCGAGCGTCACTCTGCTTCATTGCGCCGTTCCGAACGGATTCCTGACCTGCGAAAAGCTGGCCCGAAAAATTGTGAGTCGGCGGCTTCCCAAGAGTCGTCCGATGGATGCCGTGCCTCTGGGTATTGATGAACCCATGTCAGAAGATTTCGCTCTGGCAGGCATGACGCACATGTCACACTATCTGAACTACTTCTTCCCGAAGATTGCCGAACGTACATTTCGCGAGACAGTGTTGTTTGAGGGCAGTTCCGATTTCGACCGCGAACACTGGGGAACATGGTACGACTTTCTCCTGAAGAAAGTCTCATTCGCTTCGGGAGGCCGGAGACTACTACTGAAGAACCCACCGAACGTTGGTCGCATTCAGGAAGTTCTGCGAAGGTATCCCGATGCAAAATTCATCCACGTGTACCGCAATCCCTGGCTTGTACACGCATCGACAATGAAACTGATGGATCGATTTGTTCAGCAGATGGCTTTTCATCCATGCACGAAAGAAGACATCGAACAGTTTGTATCCATTCGATATCAACTGATCATGGAACAGTGGATGAAGGACCGCAGTCTGATCCCGGCGGAGAATCTGATTGAAATTCGACACGAAGACATGACATCTGATCCCATGCCGCTGATTGAAAATGTCTACCGAAAGTTTGACCTGCCGGGATGGGACGACCTTCGCCCTCGAATGCAGGCCTACGTCGACAGTCTTCAGGGATATGTGAACAACGAATACAAATTCGACGATGGCTATCTGGAGCGAGTGTCGCCTTACCTGACGCCCTTCGCTGATGCACACGGATACAAGGCTCCATAGCCATCCTCAGCAAATACCTGTCGGCGGCCATCACCTGACGCGTTCCCCGAAGCACTTCTGCCGTTTCAAATCCTGCCACCAATTCCACATGAACTCTGGTAGAAATTCATCATGGCCATACGAACCTGTTTCTTTGACATGGGTAACGTTCTGGTTTATTTCTCTCATGATCGCATGTGCGAAAATATTGCCCGCGTCTGCGGCTGGGATACAGAGACGACCCGCCGGTTCCTGCTGGATGACGGCCGTCAGTGGAAACTGGAGCGGGGTGAGATAACTGAAGAGCAATTCCATTCGGAATTTGAAGCGGCAACCGGACGCGCCATTTCCATTGACGAATTGAAGCATGCAGCCGCTGATATCTTCTGGCTGAACGAATCAATTCTTCCCGTGCTGCGCATGCTTTCTGATTCCGGGATGCGACTGGTTCTGCTTTCCAACACCAGCGTGACACACCTTCGATTTATCGAGGCCCATTTCGACGTGCTGGGATTCATGCACGACCGAGTGACTTCCTGGGAAGTTGGTGCGTTAAAACCGGAACCAGAAATCTTTGAAGCCGCCCTCGCGCGTGCTCAGTGCTCCCCGGGCGAGTGTTTTTATACGGATGATATTCAGGCCTATATTGATCAGGCCACAACAATGGGGATCAACGCTCGCCTCTACACCGATACGCCGAATCTGATTCAGGATCTGATCAATCTGGGAGTGACACTGGATTCATGACACTGGATTCATGACACCGAATTCATGATGCCAGCTCGGGGCGTGTGATTCAGATGATGTCCTTTATCACGTGTCCGTGAACGTCTGTCAGTCGACGTGGAATGCCATTCTGATACCAGGTGAGTTGTTCGTGATCGATCCCCAGCAGATGCAGCGCTGTGGCATGGAGGTCGTAACTGTAACAGGGATTTTCCGCGGCTTTCCATCCCATGTCATCGCTGCTTCCATAACTGGAGCCACCACGAATTCCCCCGCCAGCCAGCCACGACGTGAAGACGCCGGGATTATGATCTCGGCCTTTTTGCCTGCCCTGCATAAACGGCTGGCGTCCGAATTCGGTGGTGCACATGACCAGCGTCGAATCCAGCAGACCTCGAGACTTAAGGTCGGTTAACAAAGCATGCACTCCGGCATCCAGAATTCGTCCCCAATAGCCATGGTCGCGAACGATGTCTTCATGCGAATCCCAGTTCGGGCGAATCTTCTTCTTGCTCGTGTTTTCTGCCCCGCAGAAAATCTGCACGAAGCGAACTCCGCGTTCGACAAAACGACGTGCCAGCAGGCATTGCCTGCCAAACGGACCCGCATCTTCGTCCTGCAGCTCATACAGGGCATGCGTCGATTGTGATTCTGTCGTCAGGTCGACAGCTTCCGGTGCACTGAGCTGCAGTTTGGCCGAGAGTTCGTAACTGGCAATGCGTGCATCAAGCAGAGTATCTCCGATTCGCTGACTGGCGTGGCGATCATTCAGCAGTCGAAGAAACTGTCGACTCTTGTCGCTGGAATTCAGATAACCATCCGGGGCAAACAAATTGGCGATCGGAGCCTTGTCTGCTGCTGTCTCAATGACCGTTCCCTGGTGCACCGCCGGAAGAAATCCAGCATTCCAGTTGACGACACCACCAGGAGGCAGACCACGGACGTCCGGCAGAACGACAAACGCTGGCAGATTCTGAGTTTCACAGCCAAGTCCGTAAGTCACCCAGGAACCCATCGAAGGAAAGCCGGGACGGATGAAACCACTGTTCATCATAAACATGGCCGGACCATGCAACGCCGACTTGTTCTGCATGGAGTAGATGAAAGCCATTTCGTCGACGTGCTTGGCCATTCGAGGGAACAGACTGCTGATCCATCGACCACATTCTCCATGCTGACGAAACCGCCAGAAACTTCCGGCGTACGTCCCGGCGACTCCTGCAAACGTCTGCTTTCCAAGCTCCGCGTCGAATGGCATGCCGTGAGCGCGATGAAGTTCAGGGCGATAGTCCCACGTATCCACATGGCTCATGCCGCCCGGGCAGAAGATCTGTATCACGCTGCTGGCAGAGGCAGAATGATGCCGCCTGTCCATGCTTCCTGCGGTATATGATCGCTCACCGCGATCATTCTGCGAACTCTTTTCCCGCGCAGTCGAGGATTCTGCGAGCATGGTTGCCAGCGCAACGGTTCCCAGACCATCCCCCAAACCCTGCAGGAAGGAGCGACGCGACTGGAACGCCCTGTTCTTATTCGATTGTTTTTGCATGCAGAACCTTCAATCGATGTAAACGAATTCGTTTGCATTCATCAGGCTGCGGCAGAATTCATGCATCCCTGCGGCATCGACAAACCCGAACGATGCACTCTCTTCTGCTTCCGAAGCCGGCCGCCCAAATGCCAGCCGGAAGGCCATTTGAATTTGCCGCTGTCGATCCCCCGGAGCGGCTTGTTCCAGACGATCCGCAAAGTAACCGGCCTGTTTCAACATGAATTCGTCGTTCATCATGGCCAGCGACTGCAGGGCAGTCGTGGTGACATTTCGTGCCGGGGTCATGTTGGCGGGATTGGGACAGTCCATGGTTGTTAAGAACGGATCCGGTGTCGTGCGAACGACGAATCGGTAAATGGTGCGTCGCCAAAGTTCCGGTGAGTCTGCGGTGATGTATCTGTAGACAGGTGCGTACTCTTCGATGTATTCGAAGTCCTGGTAGCCGGGCCCAAACATCTGAAGATTCAATTTCCCCGAAACCGTCAGTACGGCGTCGCGAATCGATTCGGCATCCAGTCGGCGAGGATTCTGGCGCCAGAGCAATCGGTTGTCGGCATCTTTTTCACGACCGCGTTGCCAATTGCTGAGGTCATCGTCTGGTGTGGCCGTTTGCAGAGTCGATTTCTGGCGGTACACACTGCTGGTACAGATGAGACGATGCATCGCCTTCACCGACCATCCGTTGCGGACAAATTCGGACGCCAGCCAGTCGAGCAATTCGGAGTGTGAAGGTTTGCCACCTCCCAGTCCAAAATCGCTGGGCGTATCGACGAGCCCGACCCCGAAGTGATAGTGCCACAAACGGTTGACAAGGACCCTTGGAGTCAGTGGGTTGTCGGGGGATGTTATCCATGATGCCAGTGCGCGTCGGCGTTCCGAATCACTGGTCGAATTGTCTCCGAAGTTGCTTTCCATCTGCGGCAGACACGAGACCGTTCCGGGAGAAACGACTTCCAGGGGTTGTTCCGGATTGCCGCGGCTCAACAGATGGACAGGCTGGGGTGGATCCACCGCGACGGCATACACCAATGCAGGCTCCGGTATAGAGTCCCGCTGCTGATTTAACCGGGCAATCTGATGACGAAGACTCTCCGCTTCTTTCATTCGCCGGAGATTTTCAGCCGCCTGAGTCTCAGACAATTCCGCCTGTGTCTGAACAACCTTCAGGTCACAAAAGCAAATCTGATCATGACTAATTCCATTGCCATTGTCCGTTGCCAGCAGAGTAAGAAAAGAGGCGTCAGCCGGGAGGTCACAATCAATTTCAATCAGCCCATCGTCTCGGCCAAGACCCTTTCTTTCGAAAAGAGGCAATCCATCAGCGAGAATGTGAATACTGGCTCCGGCTTTAGGTGTTTGCCCGAAATAGCCCACCTGCCCGACAAGGCGCAGCGGAATGGGACCACGGAGAGCGAATCGGTCGGCCAAACGGACAGCCATCTTCTTCAGATGGAAGGTGATGCCGGCATTGGCGTGGGTTGACAGAAGTGAATGACCGGCTTCAGAAAAGTCGACTCCGCCCAGCTCAGTCGAATACTGCGAATGGACAGCGCCATTGCGAATTGCATCCCAGGCCTGACCGCTGGATTTGGGCACCGATGTTGCGACGATGCCGGTAGATGTCACACACACGCCACGATCGGAACCTCCGGAAGGTATCACAACTCCATCAATCAGATCATGGTGGTTAACCGGGTGAAAAGTATTTGTGACTGCCCCGGCAATGAATCCTCGTTTTTCATTCAGCACCTGCCCGCTGTTCGGATCAATCCCTGAACCCACGTTGCCTGTTCCGAATCCATCGCCGCCTCCAACCACATCAGCAAGATCAATGCCTGGCGGGCCTGTCAAACTCAATCGCGCTCTGAGTTCCGCGATCTGACGCGACAGTTCGTCTCGTTGCTGGTCCCGCTGCTGTTTTTCCTGTGAGGAGACCAGGCGATCTTCCCGCTTCACACCCGAAAACACAGCCCAAAGCGAGTAGTACTCACGCTGAGAAACGGGGTCGAGCTTGTGATCGTGGCATCGCGCGCAGTTGATTGTGAGTCCACAGCTGGCGGTCATCACCTGTGTTACCATGTCGTCCAGGTCATCGGCTCTGGCTAATCGTCTGAGCACAGGACTGGGCGTCTCTTTTTGTCCCACGAAATCCCAGGGGCCCGCGGCCAGAAATCCTGTGGCGATCGTGCCGTCGGGATCATCGGGGGCAATCACATCTCCGGCAATCTGCAGACGCAAAAACTGATCGTAGGGCAGGTCCTGATTGAAAGCGCGGATTACCCAATCGCGATATCGCCACGCATGATCACGACGCTGATCGCGTTCGAACCCATGTGTATCTGCGTAGTGAGCGACGTCCAGCCAGTGCCTCGCCCATCGCTCGCCGTACCGCGGTGATGCCAGCATGCGATCCACGAGTTTCTCGTAAGCATCGCTGCCCGTGTCGCGTTCGAAATCATCAATCTCCGCGGGCGTTGGCGGCAGTCCACGCAAATCAAATGACAGACGACGAATCAGTGAACGACGGTCGGCCATCGATGATGGCTGCAATTCGCTTTCATGCAGAGTCCGGAGAATGAAGCGATCAATGGGGTTCAGCGACGCACTGTTCCAGCCATCCGGCAGCCGTTCCCGAAAAGCGGGGGGCGGATCGACGACCGCGACGGGTTGCCACGCCCAGTGATTCAGACGAGGGTCCATGGCGGCATCGCGGTCATAGTCTGTTTCCGGCCAGACAGCGCCATCTTCAATCCATTCTGAAAGCAGATGCAATTCGCGGTCGGACAATCGCGGCCCCTCCGGAGGCATCTGATCCGCGTCTGTCGAAGAAATCCGTACGATCAGCTCACTGTCTTCCGGGTGCCCTGGAACAATCACCAATCCACTTTCCCCGCCATGGAACGCTCCGTGCCGGGCATCCAGACGCAGACCTCCTTTTTGACGGTTTGGCCCATGACACTCGGAACAATGTTCCAGCAGGATCGGACGAATCTGCTTTTCGAAATCGATGTCGCTCTTCTGGATGCTGCTGTTTTTAGCGTCGTCTGCCGCCAGCGTATTCTGCCCCGGCATAGTGACTGCTGACAGCATCAACGCCACCTGTAGTGTCATCGGGATCACAATCACTCCGGCGCGTCTGCAGATTTGCATAGGACATCATTCGTATCTGAGGGCATCGATCGGATCCAGTCGGCTCGCGCGCCACGCGGGATACAAACCAAAGATCATACCGACGAAGGCGGCAAAAACCATTGCCGTGATGGCAGCAGGTATTGAAACAACAACCGGCCAGTCAGCTCCACTGCTGATGGCATTGATCAGCTTCGTGATACCGATTGAGGCCCCGATCCCCATCAGCATTCCGATCGCGCCACCAAAACAGGAAAGCACGATCGATTCGATCAGAAACTGAATCAGGATGTCTCTGCCCCGCGCTCCGACGGCCATTCGAATTCCGATCTCGCGGGTTCTTTCAGTGACTGAGACCAGCATGATATTCATAATACCAACGCCGCCAACCAGTAAAGAAATTCCGGCGATTGAAGCCAGCAGGCCTGTCATAATGCCCGTGATCGTCCCCAGCATCGAAGCGATTTCATCGCTGCCCTGAACCTGGAAGTCGGGTGCCTGCCCTGCAGCAATTCCATGACGATCCATCAGCAAGTGATGGATCTCCGTCACCGCATCCCGAATCTGTTCAGGAGTCTTCGCCGCGACAAAAATGGCATGAACATCATCGAATGCCGATCCCTGAAGACGCTTCTTGACGGTCGTGAATGGCATCAGGCAAACACTATCCTGATCCTCACCCCCCATCGATGCGCCCTTGGATTCAAGAACCCCGATGACCGTGAACGGGATGTTTCGGATACGCACTGTTTGTCCAAGCGGATTCTCAGTCTGAAACAGATCCCGAACAACAGTATGACCGATGACACAGACGGCGTTGGCCGCATGAATATCTCGTTCGGAGAAGAAGCCGCCCGCCTGAAGTTGCCAGTTTCGAACACGCAGGTACTCGATGCCAACACCATGCAGTTGATTCGGCTGCATGTTGCTGTTGCCGCGAACGACCGGCATACCACCTGTCCCCACAAGAGGAGAGGCGGCAAGAACATTCTGGCATTCACTTCCGATGGCTTCGGCATCACCCACCGTCAGCGTCGGCTGGCCACCGGTTCTGACGCCATGCCGCTTTTGAAATGAGGGCTGGATAAAGATGAAGTTCGTTCCAACCGACTGCAACTCATCCTGCACCAGCTTGCCAGCGCTGCTGCCAACCGAAACCATGGTGGTGACCGCTCCGATTCCGATGACGATTCCCAGTACCGTCAATGCGGCCCGCATCTTGTTGCGACCCAGCGCGCGAATGGCGACAGAGATTGTCAGAAGAAAACTCATGCAAACTCTCTGAGAAGAATCCAACAGTGGTTAAGGGTGAATCGACCCATGATAGCTCAACTTGTCGCTCTTGCCGAACGGCAGATTCTGCCGCTTCACGGACCCGACTATTTTGAATTGTTCTGGTCAGTAAGTTTGGGCAAAGTTTAACGATCAATCCGACGATAACGATTACGAGGCCATCCCTTCGTGGGCCTGCGCTCTCTGTTCGCCCGCCTGGGTGGTCGGCAGAGCGTCAGGATGTCGGGCAAAGCAGAATCGAATTTCAGCGATGAGGCATCAACCTGACAAGGCGATGGAATGGCTGGTCAAGACAACTTCGGACGGAGAACTTCGGCCTTCTCAGGCTGGAAGTGACCAACATCGAATGGCCGGGCGTTGGAATTCGACGACGTTCCCGGCGATTCAGGAGGCAAATCGAGTGATCGCATCCCCAAGATCCAGGACGACGGTTGTGCTGCTGCTGATGGCAGCGCTGCTGTCTCAGGGTTGCGCCGGGCCTACGGCTCGCCTGCAGTACCTGGTGGGAGATCCGCAGTCACTGTCTCACTACGAGGACGTTGCGACGTCGATTGAATATCCAATTGAGGAAGAACCGCATCAAACCGCACCGGAACTTTTCCACAAACCCCGATCGATTCGGGATATGTCAAAGGTGAAACACCGGCTGGTTACGCTGGATGAATGTGTTCGCTCCGCATTGGCACGGTCTGCGATCCTGACGGATGACGGCAGCTTTCTTTCTCCGGCCAATCCACTGCTCGCAAATCCGTCTCGAGTGACATCGGTCTACGACACAGCAATTCAGGAAACCAGCTTTCTTTTCGGAAATCGAGGCCCGGAAGCGGCACTCGCAGACTTCGACGCGTTGTTCACAAACAGCATTCAATGGGGCCGCTCAGAAGACCCGCAGAACTCCCCGTTTTTTAATCTCAACGCCGGACAGACACTCACCGACGAAACAGCTCAATGGTCCTCACGGATCGAAAAGCCACTGGCAAATTCCGGGACGTTCTCTGTTCAGCATGACTGGAACTACAGTCAGAACAATGTGAGCAACCGATTATTCCCTTCGGCGTACACTGGGTTTGTTCAGGCAGAATATCGCCAGCCGCTTCTCGCTGGATCCGGCACCGAATTTACTCGCATTGCCGGTCCGATCGGCCAGAACCTGCGAGGCGTTTCAGGTGTTTCTCAGGGCGTGCTGATTTCCAGAATCAATTCGGACATCAGCACCATCGACTTCGAACAGAACGTCATGACCGTTGTTCGGGATGTTGAAAATCGCTACTGGGATCTCTACCTCGCATTGCGACTTTATGATTCAGAAATTGAAACCTTCAAAGATCTGCTGAACTTCTGGAATCAACTGAACCTTCGGCGCGAGAGTGACACGCCCGCCGGCCCCCGCGAGCAGGCTCGCGCTCGTATCTACGAAGCAGACGCGCGTATCAAAGGGTCTCTGGCAGATATCCTGGACCACGAAGCTCGCCTGCGGCGACTGATGGGATTGCCTCTCAGCGATGGCGAATTTCTGACACCGTCGGAACATCCATCCGAAGCTCGCCTGCAGGTCGACTGGCAGAAGACACTGACCGATGCCCTTGCCCATCGCCCCGAACTTCGCCGACAGAAATGGGAAATCAAGAGTCTTGAACTTCAACTGAAAGCCTCCGAAAACCTGGCACGTCCACGACTGGACCTTGTCTCTCAGTATCGTGTGAACGGTTTCGGTGACCAGCTGTTTGGAAACGAAGACGACGACGGTATCACGGATATCGGCTACCACAGCGCCTACGAATCAATTACGCAGGGCTTCAATACGACCTGGAACCTGGGACTGTCATTCTCAATGCCCATCGGCCTGAGGCTGGCGCGTGCCCAGATTCGTAACTACGAACTACGACTGGCGAAATCACGAGCAGTGTTGAGCCGGCAGGAAGCGGACATCGCGTACGAACTCAACACCAGCCTCCTGAACATGGACCGCTGGTACGAACTGGCAGAATCAAGTACCAAGCGAATCGAAGCCGCTGTCAGTGCTCACGAAGCATTCGAAGCAAGGTTGAATAGTCGCTCTCGCGATTACTCGCAGCTTGGCCAGGTTCTGGACGCAAAGATCAATCGACGCGACGCAGAACAGTCTTATCTGCGAAGTATTGTTGAATACAACAAGGGTCTTGTGGACCTCGAGTTTCGTAAGGGCACCACGCTCGCCAGTCATGCGATTTCGCTGGCTGAAGGCGAATGGAATCCCAAAGCATACGAAGACGCCCGACGCCGCGGCGAAGCCATCTCCCACGGACTCGAGAACACCAAACTTCAGACTGAACCGATGGAATTCGTTGCCGGACCTGCTCCCTCCGCCTGGGAAGCTCAGGGGAACGCCAATCGTCCGCACGTCGCAGGAATGACAACCGAATCCACCAACGGTGCGATGCAGGTGCCGCCTGTACCCGAAAATGCTCCGCTCCGCTCAATTCCGGAATCCGAAGTGTTTGAGCCAGCACCAGATGCCGGGGCTCCTGTAGAACCAGCGCCGCAATTCAGAAACGAACCAACGCCGATGCCGCAGATCGTACCTGACCCGGACAGCCAACTGGAACTCCCGCGTCCGCAGGAACCGGTGATCCCAAATCCATCAAACGATCGGGTCACTCGTCTACCGCCGGAAACAGCCACACGAATCGGCTGGGTTGGTGCAAAAAAGGCACGCAAGCCAGGTCGAGCGATCCCGTTGGGAGCGATCCCTGTCGAACGCTCAAACCCCTGAAACAATGACGACTTCCGTCACGGTTCTTCCGCGAACACCAGCAGGGTGCGAAGTCATTCCCTTCTGGCCACAACCAGCGCGCGCTGCCACAGGAGCAGCACAACCGCGTTCTTCTGATCCACCGACTTCAACAGCTTCGCGACCGGTTCATCCCACAGACACGCTTCGAATGATGGCACACACGTCAAAGAAACTCAGTGGTCGCAGTTGAGTTTCCCCCGGAACGCAGGACCGCTTCAGCCCGTTGCGCTGCGACATCGTCGTTACACATCGCACGAATGTGGCGAACAGCTCGATCGATGTCATAATGCACGCGTCTGAAATGGACGACGCCATCCTGAATGACAGCGTACGATGCGCGCGGGTCACCATCGCGTGGCTGCCCCACACTACCCGGGTTGATGACCTGAATGCTTCCAATCGTCAGGTGCATCGGAATATGCGTGTGGCCAACGCAGACAAAATCGACGTCAACATGTTCCAGCCTGGCCGCCCATTGCTCCTCGGAATCCTGAACATATTCATCCATAGGATCGCGAGGACTGGCATGCACCAACATGAACCGTTTGCCCCCCAGCGTCAAAAATCGGGTGACCGGCATCTGAGCGAGCCATGTCAGATGATCATCGTTCAATACTGTTAAATGGCCGGGACGAAGTGCGGCTGAAATCTGCCGAAACGTTCCGCCGGGGCGAACCTGAACCCGCTGCGCAACGGAATGGTCATGATTCCCTCGAACCCAGGCGGTCGCACATTGACGAACCCAGTCAATACAGGGAACCGGGTCGGCCGCATAATCCACGACGTCACCCATGAACAAACACGCATCAAACGACTCTTCGATGGCAGATAGTGCGGGCCAGTTGGCGTGAATATCTGCCAGCAGAAGAATCTTCATTGGAACACCCCAGTCCCTGAATTACAGGTTGCTCAACCTGCGCCCTGATGGAGACGAACACCTTTGCCGGATCGAAAACGACCCAACCGTCTGATCCATTTTCTTTGCGGGGAAGTTGTGCCGAAAAGATTCTTCCGACAGAACAGTGCCGCGGTCATTCAGGAAGCAACCAGCGAAGCGAGAACGCGGCGAGTCCCCTTGAAAACTCGTCTCCCGTGCATCGCGACGTAGTTGTCGACGAGCACGACGTCTCCATTCTGCCATCGCATATCGAAAGTGATTTCCTCTGCCATTTCGATGACTCGTTGCATGGTCGCGGGGTCAAGTGGAGTGCCATCCCCGAAAGTAATGGATCGGGTCGGATCATTCCGTGAATCTTTCCATCCGTGAAACGCGGCAATCAGTTGATTAAAGAAGGCTGTTTTTCCGTTGCTTAGCTGCCTCACAGCCTGAAGCACCGGCGTCGTTACTTTCAGACAGCCGTCATCTAACCAGGTCCATGTGTAGCCAAGCGAACGGAGTCGCTCTTCCGCCTGCTCCTTTGTTTCTGACCTCAGGGTACTTTGCCAACTGCGGCCCATGCCGGATGCGGCGTCATTGGCCGCGGGCATCACGTGAGAATATTTGAGGCCTTTGTTGGCGCAGTCGGCGGCGAATTCAGGCATCTCGCGAGTCATTCTGTCGAAGAGCACATCGCTTCGGCAGAGGGGTGTTTCGCCCCCTTCTTCAGCGGCTTTCTCGCAGAAGAAGAACAGCCGAGACGGATACACAGGAGTTTGTGCCATTTCGTGGTGCAGACAAATCCGCACATCCGGAGGCGCTTCGTTGGCTGTGAAGACACGTTCGGTTCGAACGACGCGCACCGCATTCGACAGGCTGTCTTCGTACTTGAAATTCGGCAATCCGAATGCTGTTATGAATGCGTCAAAATCTTTGTCGGTAACGATCGGGAATCCGCGAAACAAAACTGCGCCAGTCTCAGCGGCCTGACTGACGAGCGATTCGGCGTTCTCAGAAATCCATCGTACAACCTCGTCCAGATTCGCATCAGCTGTGTCTGCGACGTAGGCCGCCGGGAACGTGCTCGTTCCATCATCGTTTCTTTCACCAGCAACGGAAGCCAAAGAGGCACCAAACGGCATTGCAGTATCTCGCCCTATCGTGAAGCAGGAGGATGAAGCGAACGAAAGCCCATCCAGAATGACGCCAACATTCTGGGCAGAGGACTCCGGCTTGTCGAGTTGCAAACCAGAATTGCTGGTGGCAAGTCTCTTCGAATCACGACGGCGACGGCCACGGTGTCGCTGCCTCAGCGACGTGCAGAGCTGCGAAACGAGTGCTCCAGAATTGGGCAGACTTCCAGTGAATGTGAGCGACAAACCAGCGTGTCACAACTTCGGGAGACATTCCGAAAAAAGACACAAACAGCTCACGCGGCCACCCTAGGTATTAGTTTGGAATGAAAAGCGCGGTTCGATTGGCAAAATTTGGACGGCGCATGGCGAAATCAACTTGCGGGTCCCCGCAAACCTGAGGAGGTTTCTCGAGTCACTGTGGCCAGATGTCGTCTTCTATTGCTAAGGTCAGGGATTATTTAAAGAAAACTTCACAAAGCTAAATTTGTCTCGGCATGCGACTCCGGCAACGTTGATCAGCGTATCGATGCGGTCGAACTGCTTCAGAGCAGAATCAACCGTTTGCTGAATGGAATCGGTGCTGCTGACGTCGCACACGAGCCCCGTCATCGACAGCCCTTCGCTTTGAAATTCCGCGACGGTGGAAGCGACCGATGATTCCTGTCGGCTGCAGATGACGACCTTTGCACCTCGACGGGCAAATCCACCAGCAATCGCCCGACCAATGCCACGGCTTCCACCCGTAATGAGAACAACCCGATCCGACACATCAAATAAATCGTCTGCCAC
The DNA here is from genome assembly GCA_041398825.1 of Planctomycetaceae bacterium. Classification (NCBI taxonomy): domain Bacteria; kingdom Pseudomonadati; phylum Planctomycetota; class Planctomycetia; order Planctomycetales; family Planctomycetaceae; species Planctomycetaceae bacterium. The sequence goes on from JAWKTX010000008.1 coordinate 44,279, forward strand.
GCTCAGTCTTCCTGTTGTTAGGGTCTGCAGAATCCGCCGGTGAACCTTAACAAGTCGCTGGAATTGCCGAAATGTCGGGTCCAATGCTTGTAGTACCTGACAATTATTCCCTGGCCCCCCATGTTTCAGGCGTGTGAGCCACAAAACGTATTGACCTGTTTTTTGAATCGTCTTACCGTTCGGTCCTGAGATGTGACGGCACACAACACACGGCCAGCATCTTAAGTCCGACAATAAAAAGCCAATCGCCCCCGGAAGCAGCTTGAGTCCTCCGCCCCCCTTGGATTCGCTGCTTCCGGGAATTTTTTTGCCCAGTGGTTGCTGTATGCCGTCCAGTGACCAACAATTCCCACCTTTTTCCGGGTGGCGATCATCCTTCCGCCAGTGAATGCCGGATTTCCGCCACACGAACTTTCCCCGCCGAGAGAGCCTGATGCCCAGGGATTTTCTGAAGAATGCTCGCGACAGCTACGATGTGATCGTCATCGGCAGTGGTCTCGCCGGACTGACTTCGGCCAACATTCTGGCACGTCAGGGATACAGTGTCCTGCTGCTGGAGCACCACTACCAGCTTGGGGGAATGGCAACATGGTTTAAGCGTTCACGCGGGCACATTTTCGATATCTCGCTGCACGGCTTTCCGTTCGGGATGATCAAGAGCTGCCGCAAATACTGGAGCCGCGAAATTGCCGATTCCATCGTACCGCTGACTGGCATCCGATTCGAAAACCCGCAGTTCTCCCTTCGTACCACATTCACCCGTGAAGATTTCACTCGGATTCTGATAGAAACGTTCGGCATTCAGCCGGAAACAGTAACGCGTTTCTTCGATACGGCGCGGGGAATGAATTTTTATGACGACCAGCAGAAAACCACCCGGGAACTCTTTGAGGAGTTCTTTCCTGGTCGAGACGACGTTGTTCGGCTGCTGATGGAACCCATTACCTACGCGAACGGCTCAACCCTGGAAGATCCTGCCATCACGTACGGCATTGTTTTTTCCAACTTCATGCAGAAGGGCGTTTATACATTTGAAGGCGGCACTGACGCACTGGTTGGCAAGATGAAAGAAGAACTCATTGCCAACGGCGTCGATATCCGAATCCGAACCCTGGTCGAAAAAATTGAAGTCGATCAGCATCGCCAGGTGACCGGGGTTGTCGTCAATGGCCGCCGCATCGGTTGCCGAGCGATCGTATCGAACGCCAATATCAAATCGACCATTCTGAATCTTGTTGGCGAATCAAACTTCGATCATCGGTTTGTTGAGGATGCTCAGGCGGTTCGATTGAACAACAGTTCCTGTCAGGTTTACATCGCACTAAAACCGGGAGAAGGTTTTGATGAAAGTGCAGGAGACTTGCTGTTCCACTCAGAGCATAAAGGCTTCGACATCGATGCAATGCTCAGTATGGAAGTGAGCAGCAGAACGTTCAGTTTCTACTATCCTCGCACACGCCCAGGAAGCGACCGATGGCTGATCGTTTCATCAACGAACGCAAATTATCGTGACTGGGCAGACCTGAACGAAGAAGACTATGAACTGGCAAAACGCCATTTGATCGAATCAACTCTCGATTGCCTCGAACAATACGTCCCCAACGTTCGGACAATGCTGGATCATGTGGAAGCCGCAACGCCGAAAACGTTTGAACGTTACACGCGGCACATCGCGGGATCGTCGTTTGGAACGAAGTTCGAAGGTCTTCAGGTGAGCCGCGATCTGCCGCAACAGATTCCCGGACTGTTTCATGCCGGCAGCGTTGGCATCATCATGTCCGGATGGCTGGGAGCAGTCAATTACGGAGTCATTGTCAGCAACGATGTGGATAAGTTTCTGACCCCGGCAGAAGCTGGAATGTAACGGTTCACAATACTGCTATTTCACAATACTGCAAATTCCGGGCAACACTTCTCATGAGGCCTTCGTTACCACTCAGGATGTGATTCCTTCAGCTGTTGTGCCAGGTTTGGCTGGTACATGGGACTCGAACCACAAAGAACAGCATCCGCCCCGGCTTCAAAGAAATCGGCAAAATCTGAATCCAGTGCTGCCCCGCCAACCGCAACGACCTGAAGCGGAAGTCCTTCATCCTGCAGCAGGCGGCGCAGACCCTGAACGGCCCTGACCGATGGCCCATGGATGGCCCGGCCAAGGACGCCGGCTTTGGTGTATTCGAAACCGAAAACCGGCTGACCATCTCGTCTCAATACGGTGCGAATGACGCAGTTCACCAGCGTGATCCCATCCGCGATTCCCGCCACGGCATTCGCGAAGGCCTTCATCTGGCCGTGCCCCGCAAATAAACCAGTCTTCAACAATAACGGCACCGCACCGATGCGATTGCGAATCGACTGTGAAACTCGCTGGCTGAATTCGGCGTCATGATAAATCGTTCCTTCTGAGGAACAGACGTTCGGGCAGGAAAGATTCGCTTCCACAACATCAGCGCCCGACTGGACGGCCCATTCAGCACATTGTGCGAAGTCATTTTCAATGGCGGCTGATGTCGTACCGGCTGATGGCGTCGCAACAACAGAAACAACCAGAACCTGTCCCTTTCTGAGGCTCTGCCTTGCAGCTCGAATATCTTCTCGCCACACATCCGGGGAGACAGATGGCATCCCAAAACAAACCGATGAACTGATATTTTGAGGGTCTGAAGGGACTTCCTGACGAACGTAAACCGGCTGATCCGCATCTCCCAATTCCTCCTCAAGGAAAACCCAGTTCGGCGGAGGGTAGCAGTCTCTTTCAACGCTTCGAACAGTCTTATAGGTCAAAATGTCAAAGCCACGAGCGGCATAGCCAGCGACCCAGCGGCTGTTCAACAGCAGTCCAGCCGCAATTCCGATCCGACTGTTCACAGGAAGCCCCAGAAAGGATTTCGAAGGCTCCTGCGGGCACGGATCCTGAACCTGTGGAAGAAATTCCTCGCCGAATTGCGGGCCATCGTCGTAGTTCTGCTTCCATGATTTGCGTATGTCGTAGGTAAAGCGCATGATGGCTTTCTGCTCTGATTCGAGTGTGTGCTCAGTGGAAGAAATCTGTGCAGCGGTATTCGGCCCGTGCTCCGTTCACCATATCGATTTGGCCCAGAATCGAGAATACCAGGGGGGCATCGGCTGTAGTTTGGCCAAGTTGCTGATCGCACAGGGCCACGCTTCTTGAATGACCACGATTTGCTGGTAACCTGCTCGAAATTTTGCGCGGTCCAGTGCCGTTTGCCGCTACAGGCCCCTTCGCCGCTCCCTCGGAAACTTTTCCGGAACATTCTGCGAAACCTGTACGCGCACGGATTGGTCGCGACTGGGGTAGTTTCAGTGCAGGATGAACAACCTTCATTCTGCATATCGCGACTGTAAGGACTATCAAGCGTGCCACGGCGAGACGATATCAAAAAGATCCTGATCATTGGCTCGGGACCCATTGTCATTGGACAGGCTTGTGAATTCGACTATTCAGGTACGCAGGCCTGCAAGTCGCTTCGCGAAGAGGGCTACGAGGTCGTGCTGGTGAATTCCAATCCCGCCACCATCATGACTGATCCGGAAACTGCCGATCGCACCTATATCGAGCCTATCACTCCGGAATACGTCGAAAAGATTATCGAACTCGAACGCCCGTGCGCTTTGCTTCCAACGCTTGGAGGGCAGACCGGTCTGAACACAGCAATGGAACTCGCCAGACGCGGTGTCCTTGAAAAATACAACTGCGAAATGATTGGTGCGCGGGAAGACGTGATCAAACGCGCGGAAGAACGCGATGGCTTCAAGAAGGCGATGATTGAAATCGGCCTGGATGTCCCGCGCAGCTTTGTCGTTCACAACATGGATGAAGCGAACGAGGCTGTGAAAGAAATCGGATTGCCCATCATCATTCGAGCCAGCTTTACACTGGGTGGAACAGGTGGTGGCATCGCTTACAACATCAAAGAATTCGAAGAGAAGGTGCGTCACGGCCTGTCGATGTCCCCGATTAACGAGGTTCTTCTCGAAGAATCTATTCTGGGATGGAAAGAATTCGAGATGGAAGTGATGCGTGACTGCGCCGACAACGTGGTCATCATCTGTGCCATCGAGAATTTTGATGCGATGGGAGTCCATACGGGCGATTCAATTACCGTTGCTCCTGCTCAAACGCTGAGTGACAAAGAGTATCAGCGGATGCGGGATGCCACGATCGCTGTCATGCGTGTCATCGGCGTGGAGACGGGTGGATCGAATGTCCAGTTTGCCATCAATCCCGACAACGGCCGAATGGTTGTCATTGAAATGAATCCTCGTGTCAGTCGCTCCAGCGCGCTGGCATCAAAAGCGACAGGATTTCCGATCGCAAAGATCGCTGCAAAGCTGGCGGTTGGTTATCGTCTGGACGAAATCCCAAACGATATTACGCGAGAAACGCTGGCATGCTTTGAACCGACAATCGACTATGTCGTCACAAAGTTCCCTCGCTGGACGTTCGAGAAGTTTCCGGAAGCCGACCCAACCCTGACCGTTCAGATGAAGTCGGTCGGTGAAACAATGGCTATCGGTCGCACCTTCTGTGAATCACTGCAAAAGGCCGTTCGAGGTCTCGAAATCGGTCACTTTGGTCTCGGCGGAGGAAAGAAGGATCTCTGGGGAACCGAACGACAACCGGAGCGGGATGAGATTCAGAGTAAACTCTCAACGCCAAATGCCGAACGAATCTTTTACATTCGGTATGCACTGAAGGCTGGCTTTACCGTTGAGCAAATTCATGACTTGACCGACATCGACCCCTGGTTCCTGCGAAGCATTGAACGAATCGTCCAGATTGAACAGCAGTTGCGGCAGGTGGGACGACTTGACGACGCAACGCCGGAACTGATTCGACTTGCCAAACAGAATGGGTTTTCAGACGCGCAGCTGGCCTATTGGTGGGATTGCTCGCAGATGGATGTCCGCCAGTATCGCAAGTCGCTGGGCATTGTGGCCACGTTCAAGCAGGTGGATACCTGCGCTGCCGAATTCGAAGCCTACACGCCATATTACTACAGTACCTATGAACAGGAAGACGAAACGCCGGCCAGGGAAGCAGGCAAGAAGAGGATCATGATTCTGGGCGGCGGACCAAATCGAATCGGGCAGGGGATTGAGTTTGATTATTGCTGCTGTCAGGCGGCATTTGCACTGGAAGAACTCGGCATCGAAAGCATCATGGTTAATTCGAACCCGGAAACGGTTTCGACGGACTATGACACCTCCGACTATTTATTCTTCGAACCGCTGACGACCGAAGATGTACTGAACATCTGCGATCGGATGGAGCCCGACGGTGTGATTGTCCAGTTCGGAGGACAAACTCCTCTGAATCTGGCACGAGGTCTGGAAGCCGCCGGTGTCAATATCATCGGAACCAGTCCGGATATGATTGATGCGGCAGAAGACCGCGAACGCTTTCAGGCGATCCTGGAGAAACTCAACCTTCGTCAGCCACCAAACGGCATCGCAACCAATATCGAAGCCGCCCGCCGGGCGGCAGATCGAATTGGATACCCGGTTCTGGTTCGCCCAAGCTACGTCCTTGGCGGTCGAGCGATGGAGATTTGCTATGACGAACCCTCGCTTGTTCGATACATGACCGAAGCAGTCGACGCGTCTCCGGAAAAGCCGGTGCTGATCGACAAATTCCTGGAAGATGCCATCGAAGTCGACGTGGATGCCATCGGGGATGGCGAAACGACAATCATCGGTGGCGTCATGGAGCACATCGAGGAAGCAGGTGTGCATTCGGGGGATTCGGCATGTGCCCTGCCGCCGCACTCACTTCCGAACACCGTTATCGATGAAATCAGAGTTGCCACACGAGCACTGGCGAAGGAACTGCAGGTCCGCGGACTGATGAATATTCAGTTTGCCGTCAAGATGGACGGGGACCAATACACGGTTTACATCCTTGAAGTGAATCCACGCGCTTCGCGAACTTCTCCGTTTGTTTCCAAAGCAACGGGTCGTTCACTGGCCCGAATTGCCGCGAAGGTTATGGTTGGCCAATCGCTCACCACCCAGGGAATCATCGGTGAAGTTGTCCCGGAATACACTTCGGTCAAAGAAAGCGTTTTCCCGTTCAGTCGTTTTTCAGGCGTGGATATTGTGCTTGGCCCTGAAATGCGATCCACCGGCGAAGTGATGGGGACTCACAAAGACTTCCCGATTGCCTTCGCGAAAGCACAAATTGCTGCTGGTGCAAAGATGCCGCTGAGCGGAAAGGTCTTCATCAGTATGGCCGCCGGCCACAAGAAACGCATCATAGAACCTGCTCGCAAGTTGCAGTCGATGGGTTACCAGGTTGTGTGTACGAGCGGTACAGCACGTGTCCTGCAGGATGCGGGTCTGGAAGTTGAACTGGTTCGCAAGCTGCAGGAAGGGCGTCCCAATCTGCTGGACCTGATGGCCAATGGCGAGATCCAGCTGATCTTCAATACCCCCAGTGGAAAAGGTGCTCGAACAGATGAAGGCCGAATTCGAGCAGCCTCGGTCGCCTATGGAGTCCCCTGTGTCACAACGCTGCCGGGCTGCCTGGCAGTCGTTGATGCACTCACGGCTCTGCAGAAGAATCCGCTGCCGCAGATAAAGTCCATTCAGGAATGGACGAAGTAATGATCCGGGCTTGAACATCCGCTCATTTCACCTGGTGCTGAACCCTACGGAGGCCAACAGCTGCTTCAGCCGCAGGAAAAAGCGACGAAACATGGGCCGATCTGCTTCGAACTGAGCGAACTGAGCGGCCTGTCTGCATCAGGTTTCGATACGACTGGGGGCTCAAACGGCGTTTGATCGGATTGATCAAGTCGGTGCGTCCACCGCCAGTAGGCATCATGATGCAGCAGACAGCTACGTGTCGTTCCGAAATCGCAACCAGCCACCGATGAAGAAGACGGTGGCAAATGTCAGCAGCACGCCGCAGCACAGTGTGATTCTGGCCAGATCGGGAGATTCTCTCGTCAGCAATTCGCCATAAGCATCCAGGGCCCATGCATGTGGTGTGCAAAGGCTAATCTTCTGGCTCAGCGGAGGCATCCAGGCTCGAGGCACCAGACAGCCGCTGATGCCGGCACTGGACAGCACAATAAGATTTCCGAAAGACGAAACCTGCGACTCTGTCTTGCAGATTGTCGAAAACAGAAGCCCCAGCATGGTGGCTGACATTGATGTACAGAACATGATCGGTGCAAGCAGCCAGGGTGATGGTCCCCAGGACATCCCGAACAACAGTTTCCCGGTCACCATCAGAATGGTTGTCTGAGTCAGTGACATCACCAGAAAGGGAAGTGTCTTGCCGATCAGAATCGAACCCGGTTTCACGGGGCTGATTTTCAGTCTTCTCAAAGTTCCCATATCGCGTTCTGCGATAAAGGACCGTCCCATGATGTTGACCAGAAAAAAGACAAACAAGACCGTATAACTCGGGACAAGGAACTGATACACCCGGATGTCTGCCTTGCTCTCCCGCCGGGCCGCTTCGGAATCGACCCAGGGCTCGGGGATAACAGAATCCCGGGCTGCCCCTCGGAATACCGGCATCTTTTCCGCCAGGATCGGCAGCATCGCATCCTGCAAAGACAACCGAAGCAGAGCTTTTAACAGACCTTCTGTCAGCGGATCGGCCAATTCGTTCTGGCTGACATGGACATCGATTGCTGTCAGACCATCCTTCAGGGGGCCTGTTTCGGGTGCCGTGAGTTCACTGCGGGAGAGTTGCTGAAGCGAAGATTCGAACGTCGGCCCGATCACAATCCTCGCGTCGGCCTGACCGTTGGGGATCGACGACTTTAGTTCCGGCATCCTTGTAGCCAAGTCGCTTTCTGTTACGGGAACGGGCAGGATTCTGACGTTCTCGAATGCCGCGAGAAACCCACCCAGTCGTCTTGACGTGGGTGTCTGGTCGAAGTCAGCGACTTCGATATTCAGGCCAAGCCGACGTTGTTCGCGGTCGTTGCGAAGCCGGCCTGTGGAAGAACCCACAATCGCAATGATCACCATCGGCAGGGCGACCAGTATCACCAGGGCACGGCGATCGCGCGAAAGCAGACGCAGGTCTTTCCTTGTAATGGTCAGGGCGTCATTCATCGTCGGCAGGTTTCGTTTTGACAGGCAGTTGTAGTTTCGGCGAGACGATCGCTGGCGTCGAATTCTGGCGACTCCCCTGGAGAATGCAAACCGCCGTCACCGGAATCACATCTCAGAGGCATTCTGCTGACAGGATTCCTCATGGAGAGTCCCATCGTGGCCTCGTAAAAGCACCTGTGGCATTCCGGAAGCCTGATGGTCAATCATTTGTCAGAAATCGATCAGGAATAATCAGGCAAACACGAATAATCGGAAATGGCCGAAATCTACGCTCGTGTTTACCTGGAGGATTCACCATATATTGACAGGCTGAAATCCGAAATGGTCTGCTCAGACATCGCCGTCTGTCATAGTGAGACGGAAAGAGTCGACAAATAGTTTCCACTCGCTGATGGTTTACCCATCCATCGATGAAGTGCGGATGACGGTGTCACTGCGGGTAACTCCTGACAGGACCTGCACTTGACCGGTCTGCATCCAACGCGACTCCTTCTATTTTCCCGTTCCGTTTTTTTTGGATGTATGGTTGTAGAAAGTGACACAACCAACGGCAGACTCCCCGTGATTTCCATGAATCCCAGACCCACTGAGAAATCGATGATGCTGGAATCCCTCGAACTGATCCCATGGCAAAAGCTGGAACATGCACTGGGCCCTGCGGACGATGTACCGGACCTGCTCCGCCAATTACTGGTCGATGATCCCGGAATTCGAAGTAACGCTGTCTGGACGTTGTATGGCAACGTCTTTCATCAGGGTAGCCGTTATTCTGCAACCCCTTATGTGGTTCCGTTTCTGATTGAAATCTGCAAATCCGACGATATTGCCAACCGCGGTGAACTACTTCGATTCTGGGGCAATCTGATTACGGGTTTCTTCAGCATTCGCGAACGGCCGACATGGGGCGATGGTACCCATGTTTACTTTAGTGGTCAGATCCTGGACGTCAGTCTGGACGATCCTTATGCAGCTCCCCTGCACCAGATTTATAAGAATTCACTCGCCGGTGAAGAACTGCTGTATGATTTGATCAATGAAAACGACATCAGCCTGCGTGCGGGTGCGGCATGGGTACTGGCATGTCTTCCGACGATCAAAGAACGATCACTTCCAAAACTGCTCGAACGACTGGCTGTCGAAACAAACCCCTGGGTGCGATCGGCCATTGTCTTTGCTGCTGGAGAACTGGGTGAGATAAACCAGCTCAGCAGACTCATCAATGACCCCAATCAACATCGGGCAGTCGTCTGTATGGCAACGTGCGAACTGTCGCGTCTCGCCCCCACAGAAGAAGTCGCTCGGAAGCTTCTGGACTTCATCGCCGAACCACTGGAGTGCTACGAACATATCCCGGGGGCCGGCGAATCCTCCACAGGAGATGCCGCTTTCAGCTTGTCCTGTATTCCTGTCGCCTTGCGTCGATCGTCGATCCCGGCGATGTGCGAGAAGCTGGAAAACGCCAGCCGGTTCGCTCTGTTGCCGCTCACAAATGCATTGTTGTCTGCAGCGTTTGAACCGCAGTTTGAACCACAAACAACTCTGGACGAAGCTCAGAAACGTGTGCTGTCCAGTATGGTCAATACAGATGACTTATGGGGTATTGGCAACCTTTATTTCACTCTCGATCAGTACGGACTCCCCCATGATCGCTACTCATGTGCAGCCCTTTTGGGAATGAAACTGGCAAACTGCGAAGAGCTGGTTTTCTAAGAAACCGTTCAGAAGCAACCAGCTGCCTGTTGAAAAACTGGACTGGCTCGAGCAGGAGACCTGAAAACACGATGGTTTCCAGTCGTCCTGCGTGCCGGTCCCGGTTTTTCAATGGACAGCCAGGCTAGGGTTTGCGGATGAAGTGAGACGCGAATGAGCGGACCTGATGACCGTTCAGGACGTGGAACATCCGCAGTTTTTCGATCGTCGATGTTCCAAACTTGTTCATCGGCACGTGGACAATTTTCTTCTTGTACTTGCTGGCCAGCCGTCGCCAGCCTGCTCCTGGCGGGGCGTGACTCATCAGGGCAATATGCCGTTCATTCGAATAGTGCAGGGCCGCTGCAATCAGGCGTTCTTCCAGCGTATCCACAAAATCGAATCGTGCATCTCTCCAGATGTCAACAACAGGGCGTGGCGGAAACAGAAACATGCAACCGCCGTATTGGGCCAGCGAAATGCCAGGTCCAATCATCTTGTCCAGATAGCTGGTGGCAAAAAGGGCCAGAGTCGATTCGTCATGATTTTCGGCATGCCAGGTAATTCGCCAGGGATAGTCACGTGGATCGGCGGGGCTGTCGAACAGCATCACCACACAGTCCAGCTTTCCGCGTGCTGGAGGAAAAACCTTGACGAACAGATCGCCGGTGTGCCAGTTCCGAAGAGTTTCCCGAATATCCAGGCCGTCTTTCATGCTGCTGCTGAATTTTTCGGTACGGGCCATGTCGTTCCCCAGCATTTCCAGAGCCACATCTTTGATATGGGTTCGAAAGCGTTCGATAGCGACATCCTCCGGCGGCCAGCTGCACTGACCAAATGGATTCCAGGTGCGCTGCCATTCGACCTGTTTCCGGATTTCCGGACGAGACTTCAGCTGGCAGGATCGCCAGACGACAGGATGCCCGGGAAGGCGATTCACGGGCTCCAGGTCTGTTCCATCAGGTAACTGCAATCGACCCACTCCAAACCTGGCGAGCGGAAATTCGTCCAGAGGTTCAAAAGCGTAATCCCGCGCGGCTTCTGCAACGTGAATCGCGTACTGGTCTCCGGCAATCTGGCTTGAGGCAGTGATCAGCGTGTATAAATCCGGCGTGAACCGACGATCCATCAGAGACAAGTTGCGAATATACTTCAGGCACGTCGAAAGCAGGTGCGGAGTAATTTTTCGGGCTCGTGACTTGAATTCGTTTCGATAATGTTCGCGTGCATGAATCAGCAACGCCTTGATCCCATCAATCGACAGATTTTCGTCACTGTCCAGCTTTGCTCGAGCCAGTTCGTACAGGCTGGTAATAAAAGGCAATTCACCCAGGACAAAAAGCAGTGTTCTGGGATCCACTGAAAAGATCTGCGCGGGGTTCGCAGGCGCTGCAGGAGCAGGCGGACAATCGACTGCGGAATTGAACGCATCTCGCAGCCATGGCCAGTCAATGATGTTACAAACAAGCAACACCGATTCATGCTGCTTTGACAGTTGATGCAGTTGCCATGCCATCCAATGGATGCGTGTCCATTGTTGTTCGCTTTCGGGACGCGGAATGACAGGAAGAACGGCCGCCGCAAACTGATCCGCGAGGACTCGTTTCAGGGCATAGGGATCTGGCAGTACTGCCGCGCGGGGCTGATAATGATCGCACTCGGGATCGATGTAAGCGCGATGCATGTGTTCCTGAATCGCGATGCGCAATGCCGCAACAACAGGCTGACAGGGATCAATCGGCACGTAGCTCGCACGTTCGTGACCTTCTGAATGGTTGCCTGATTCATCGGAGTCCCCCTCAAAGCTTCCGGAGCTGAATTTCTGAACAGGCTCGCGCTGCAGGACCACAGAAATACCTGGCAGCAGATCAACAGCCGCTTCAACTTCATTTCGAAACGACGGGGGCAAAGGCACTGCAAGACAGTCGAAATGTTTTGAAAGCATCAAACGTCGAACTTCGACGGCAAAATCACCGCTGCCATGAATCACTGGCAGTATCGTGATATTTCGCCCCAGTTTCAGGACTGCAGATTCGACAGAAGTCTCATTCATCTGAAAGGGCCGTTCATCAAGCGGGCGATGCGTACGAATCCGAAACTCATCGATTCAAACAGAAATTATTCGAGAGCTCCTGCGAACAGTGGAAAACCGGCTGTTGGACGGTACTGTGACGACCGCCCCAGGAATGCGTCAAGTTACGACAATTCTTACAGAAATGTCGAAACCTGATCACCATTCTTTATTTCGCCTGCCACGCGACTTCCGCTGAAACCTCAACATCCTCAAACAGGTCCCGCGCAGTGTGGCATTTGACGTTCGCCAGTCGCACATTGTGATGAAATTATCATGCCGGTTTACCGAGAAAATCTGGAACAACTTCGTCGCGCGTTTCCGCAGCCGATTTCGGATCAGGAACATGATGCGTGGTTTGTTTTTTCAATGCTGCGTGCCTTCGATCAGGTCGATGCACTGAAATCCGCAAAGCCAATTCTTGGGGATGCGCAGCCCGTGGATTTTGCGGCGGCGGTGAATGCGACCGTGCCTGAAGAATCCGGGACGGTGGAAGCGGTATCGCGAGATCTGGTGGAGCACCTTTCCGGTATGTTCATCTGGGGGCACCCCAGATCTCAGGTCAATGTTATTCCGCCCCCCTGCATTGCCGGAATTCTCGGTACGGTGCTTCCGGCGATCTACAACCCGAATCTGTGCGGAGAAGAATCCAGCCGTCGTGTCGCGCTGGCCGAAGCCGAAGCCATCAGCATGACGGCAGCCATGATGGGGTATGACCCGGCAGGATGCAGCGGAGTCTTTACGTTTGGTGGCACAGGCACACTGCTGTATGCCATTCGGATCGGGATTGAAAAATGCTGCCCGGGCACGATGCAGACAGGCTTGTGTGAAAAGCCAGTTGTTGTTTGCTCTGATCAGGCTCACTACGCCACCAAAACAGCTGCGGCATGGCTTGGAATTGGGCTTAACCAGATCGAAGTGATTCCGACCGCGCCAAATAACGAAATCCGAACCTGCCTGTTCGAATCCGAACTTCGACGGCTCCTGAAGGAAGGGAAAAAGATTGCCGCGATCGTCGCAACAATGGGGACAACAGATGCCTTTGGTATCGATCATCTTGAGAAACTGGTCGAGATTCGCGATCACATGGTGCACGAGTTCTCGCTGGATTACGTTCCGCACATCCATGCGGATGCCGTCATCGGCTGGGCCTGGAGTGCCTTCAATGACTACGACTTTGACTCTAATCCACTTGAATTTCCTGATCGAACATTAAGAGCTCTCGCTGGGGCCAATCGCCGAATCCGCCATCTCAGTCTCGCCGATTCTATCGGAGTGGACTACCACAAGACGGGATTCGCACCCTATGTCTCCAGTGCAGTGTTCGTTAAAAGGAGCGAAGATTTTCAGCTACTGACGCGCGACCAGACGGTGACTCCCTACCTGTTTCAATCCGGGACGTACAATCCGGGAAAGTTCACGCTTGAGACCAGTCGAAGCGGAACTGGCCCCATGGCAGCGCTGGGTTGTCTGCGATTGTTCGGAAAGACCGGACTTCGAACACTGCTCGCTCATCTGGTGACGATGGCAGAAACGCTGCGCAACCGACTTTCGGCTCAACCAGCCATCAGTGTGATGAACGCCGACAACTTTGGTCCCGTGACATTGTTTCGCGTCTATCCCGATGACGTTGACACGTTTGAATTCCCGCACCTTGAGCAAACAGATCAGAAATATGAACCGCTGCTGCATCAATTCAATGACTACAATCGGCGGATTTTCCAACGGGTTCATGCCGAAGCCCTGCGGGGAGAGGGCGTTGTTATTTCCATGACCGATCGATTTCGCGAGACCGATTACGGCCAGCCGGTCGTTGCGCTCAAGTCATACATCATGAGCCCGTTTTCTGACTCGCAGTATGTTCAGGCCGTCGTCGAATCCATCCAGCGGGCTCGTCTAGCAGAAGCGTCCCATCGAACCTGAAGATCGCTCAATCGCAGACAGGACAGTGTACACTTCTCTGGTATCGAACTGGGCAAGCCCCGCGAGTTCGCCTTCTGGGCAAAACCGCTGAGCTGGTCAGAACCGCAACAATTTGGGCGGTGGACGATAAAGAATGCAGGTACGTGTTTGCCCGGAAATCTGTCTTGAAAGATGTTGTCCGAAACAAGCAGCGTGTCACCGCCGGGAGGAATCGACTCCCTGCCGCCATCGTCCACCGCTTTTGCAAAGAGAGCCGCAATGGTGGCTCGGCCATTATTGTTGGGGGTGAACGTCCTGAGCCTGAATCACTTCTATCGGAAGCTGCAAGGCGACAGGAGCAGCATTCCAGAGTAGGACGGCCTTTCCAGGCCGTCGAAAGAAAACCGACGGCCTGGAAAGGCCGTCCTACGAAGTTGCGATCTCTATCGTCTCATGAATTCACCTCATTCAACGTGCTAGTGCTGCTTCCGAACGTGTCTGCTTCGATACCAAGCTGCTGCAGCATCGTGACAAACAGGTTGCACAGTGGTTTGTTCTGATCGCGCCGGAAGGCAGGTGCTGGCCGTGCTGGAAACCGCCACCAGCAAGAAGGATCCGGCAGGTTTGTGTTGTCGTGTGTGTTGGCGTCGCCCATGTTGCTGCCAAACAGGATCATTGTTCGGTCCAGTAACCGGTCTTCGCCTTCACGAGTTTCGGCAAGCTGTCCGAACAGCTTGCGGAGCAATGTCATTTGCTGATGATCGGCATCCTGCAGTTGCTGCACCTTCGATTCTGACTGGCCATGATGGCTGAGATTGTGGTAGCCATCGGTTGTGTTCTGATCGGGATGCAGCTTGAACGCGGGAGTCGCAAAGGCATCAACCATCAGCGTGACGATGCGCGTGGAATCTGATTCCAGCGCCCAGCCTCGCCATCGAAAGCATCAGGTCGAACTTCTCAAAGAACAACTTCTGGTCGTCAATGTCCTCCGGTGGCTGCTGATCGGTGGTTGGTTTCGGGCGCGTTCCCACTGTCGGGCTGTGTGCAGTCGCTCTTCGATTTCTCGGACAGATGTGAGGTACTGATCGAGACGCAATTGATCATCGCGACCAAGATGGCTGCGGAACTGCCGCGTATCGTCAAGCAACGTATCGAGAATACTGCCTCGTTCGTCGAGTTGATGGAGCTGGCGTTTTACAGCATCCTGATCGCCATGGACGAACATCTTTCGAAACAGAGCAGACGCACTGTCTTCGGCGAGCAACAGCACACCGTCGCGCGTCCGGGAAAGACTACGGTTCGCCTCGTCGATGTTCACGCCAGGTTGAGCGTAGGAAACCGCGTCACTGGTCCCAATCGTTCAGCGGCAAATTGATCGAGCGAGATGGTATTGCGAAAGCCGCTCTTTGTCGGGCCGCGAGCTGCCGTGAAAGCAGTTCTCCGTGCTGTGACCACCGTCAACATCCGGATGTGAGAGGCCACTGATCACGGTGAAGTCGTCGCGGAACTCAGCCAGATCAGCGAGGTACGGCGAGAGTTCGTAATCGCGTCCCGTCCCCTCGGGAAAAAACGGCCTGGGCAACACGCCAAGATTGTTGCAGATCAACAGCATCCGCCGCGGAAGTTCCGACTCCGGTTGGTTTGCTGATACTGAATGCAGGCTGTCCAGAAACGGTAGCTAGCGTGACTCCCGCCCGCGAAGAAAGCGACGACGGTTGAGAGAACGGACGGATTGATGATTGGCGATTGGTGATTTTTGATTGTTGAAGTGTTTCATGGTTGATGTTTCCACGCTGGTTCGTTGCGATTTCCTTCACTCCGAAAACCAACTGTCACCAATCGCCAAACATCAATCCGTTTCCCCTGCATCGATGATTCCTGATTGGTTAAGTTTTTCATCTTGCTGACTACGCTTCGGCTGTTTGACGCTCTTTACGAAGATCGCTGTGAGCTCGTTGCATTCTTTGATGATGTCCGCCAGTCGTTCGGGTGGACACAACTCTTTGCGTTCGATGATGCGCAGCAAATCAATGTCTCTCTGAGTTCCTTCAAACAGACCTTCATCTTGTGAACAAAGTCTCTACGGGACTCGGCAGCGCGAGCTTCTCCATAGTTCGGCGCGGCGATCATGCCTGACCGAACAAGCTGCCCTGCGATGTGATTCCCTGCCTTTGTGTTCGGTAAAGCCTCTGTCACGTTCAGTACGCGAACAGCAAAGTCAATCAGTCGATCTTCAATATCACCCGCTTTCGTCATTCTGCGACCTTACTTGCTGATTCCTTCTGATATCAAAAATCATCAATCGACAATCATCAATCATCAATCATCAATCATCAATCATCAATCATCAATCAATTGTTCCGCCGAGAAAGATCCGGCTCTGCACCAACGCATGCACAAGATCACGCGCTCGATATCCATCTGCTTCGCAGGCATCGAGCATCGATTCAATCTCCTCGCGATCCGAAAATCGGACCGGAGTTCCCGTCGCATAAAGTGTGAACTGATGCAGAAGATTGCCGGGCCAATTGTCGAGGATTGCCTGCAAGAACGGCCTTTAGTTCGTGGATGTTCTGAAAGCGGTGACCGTCCAGCAGTTGGCCGCTGGCATCGACGGGCTCAGCAAGTGCGTAGGCGAAATCGTGGCCGGCACGGTCTATCCCGGTAATACGTTCTCCGCTTCGAGTCCGCGATAACGTGTTCGCCAGCCGCCGAGGATGTCGAAGTTCTCCAATGCCAGACCAACGGGATCGAACGCCGCGCGTCAGCCGGCACAGGATTCCGATTTCGTATGCAGAGCCAACAGCTCGCGAATCGTCTTCGCCCCGCGAATGTCGGGTTCGACCGCAGGGACGCTCGCTGGCGGAGGCGGTGGCGGTCGCCCGATCAGACGTTCCATGATCCACGCGCCCGCGGACGACGGGTGGGTTGAAGTACCGTTGGCAGTCACTTTCAAAATGGCCGCCTGTGTCAACAGGCCGCCATGAGGACTTTCATTGGGCAATTGAACCTTTCGCATCTTCGACCCCGTGATCGGTTCCAATCCGTAATGCTGCCAGCCGATCATTGGCGTACACAAAGTCCGCATCGATCAGCACGCTCGACGGCAGGTTGTCTCGAATCATCGCAGTAAAGACTGTCCGCGTCTCGCGCTTGCATAGATTCAATCAGGTAATCATCGAAGCGATATTCAGGATGTAGCCGAATGTCAGGCTCGTCGCGTCGAATCTTTCGCAGGTCGAGCCAGTAGTCGGTGAAGTTTTGAACGAAGCGATCGAAGCCGGGAGTGTCGATCAGTCGGTCGGTTTCGCTGCGAAGCGTGTCGGCATCGCAGGTTTCTCGGTCGCAGCCAGCTCCATTAACGGTGCATCAGGACGGGTATTCGTCAGAAAGTGCGACAACCGCGAGGCGATGGCGTAGTGATCAAGGCAAGAACTGTTCGGCTCGTAGGACGGCCCTTCCGGGCCGTCGCTTGCATTCACTTTGTTGTCGACGGCCTGCAAAGGCCGTCCCACGACAGTGGACGGTTCGCGCAGATAAAGGAAGTGGCTGGAACACAGAAACGCCTTGTAACCGGTGAGCATCGCCTCAGGGAACGGGCTCCCTGCTCAAGCCGCTTAAGAATAGGCTGTTCGAACCGGAGCAGTGCATCTTCCGGTACAGGTTCGCGAGCAGCGATCTTTACGAAACGCCGAAATAGACGTTTCGCTTCTGTGGGAGAAGGCATCCTGCCTGTCTGGCTCGTTGGGAGCATCGACAGGCTGGAAGCCTATCCCACTATCATCAAACAGGACACGATGTGACGGAGGCGGCCATAACTCCGGCGCGATCGGCCCTTCAACTTCCAGCCATTGAAAAGCAACACCCGGCTGGCCGCCTTCAGGAAACGGTGGATAACGATACGTCGGCGGGCCACCGTTGACATTGCGAGCCAGCGGAACTAGCAGACCTAACAGGCTGTACTCGAACGTCTCCGTCGGAAGCAGGCGAATAGTGGTCTCATAGATTTCGGGCTCGGGCTGAATGTCGATGATTCCACCCGTTGCCCGAACGTCGCCAGAGACGTCCGGGCCCGACGGCTTTCGCGCGCGAAACGTCATCGGCACCGGCTTAGTTGCCGGTTTGAGCTGATACCCTTCCGTCTGCAACACAGCCCGCGGCTGGAAAAGCGGACCCGGTACTCGAAAGTGTTCCGTAGGACGGCCTTTCCATGCCGTCATGTCTGCTCTATCTGTGACGGCCGGAAAGGCCGTCCTACGTTATCTTTCGCCACAAATCCACGCGGATATCCGTAATAGGGCCAATGAGCCGACCGGAACAGCGCGGTTCAAGTGCCGGATCGTCTTTCAGGTTGTCGAGTTCCTTCGCGTCAACCGCCTTGTTGTCCTTCGCAAAGAACATTGCTTCGCGTTCACCGAACGTACTGGTGGCCGAAAACAGTTGCGTCCCCGCCGCTCGATATTTCGTGGCCGTTGGCAGCTCAGGGTGCACCGGCCATCGCCTGACACAACGCCGCGTCTGCGGCATCAGAGATACGCGGCCAACTGTACGCGGGACATGTCGAGTGCCGCGGCAGTCTTGTTGAACCGATGGGCCTCACGATCTTCCGGCAGCATGTCGCGAATATCCAGCAGCGGCAGTTTTAGTACGTCCCGCAAATTCTGTTCGTATTCGTCCCGATTGAGTCGTCGCAACGGCCCGCGACCGTTCTTTGTGACGTCGGTACGATCAGCGTCTGCGATCGTGTCGTACAGTGTCTTGAGCAGCGTTCGGCGATCGGGATCCGGTAACGCCTGCGGATCGGGCGGCATCTCACCAGAATCGATGCGATCATGAATCAGAATCCAGCGGTCGCGCAGCACTCGATCGTCTAACGTGAAAGCCAGTGAAGCAAGATCGAGCCCACCCTCTGCCGCTGCGCCAGCATGACAGTCGAGGCAGGTCTCCCGGATCAGTTCACCGAGCGGCTCGGGAAGTTCCGAGGCGGTTGATTCCGACGAGCCGAGCAACAGCAGCAGGCCCGCTCCGAGCTTGCGAAGGAATTGATGTGGGGCAGGTTTGCAACCTGCCAACCTCGTCAAAACAAGGCAGCTTACAAACCTGCCCCACAAGAAATCCACCGACCTGCTCACGCTAATATCTCCTCAATCACTTCGCCATGCACGTCGGTCAGGCGGAAGTCGCGACCGGCAAAGCGATAGGTGAGACGTTTGTGATCGTAGCCCAGCTGGTGCAGCATTGTGGCATGCAGGTCATGGACAGAAACAGGATTTTCGACCGCCTTAAAACCGAATTCGTCGGTGGCGCCGTAGATGGTTCCGCCTTTGATTCCGCCCCTGCCATCCACAGCCTGAATAGCCCCAGATGATTGTGGTCGCGACCTTGTGATGCGCCAGAACCGTTCTGTCCCATCTCGACAGACGGAGTTCTACCGAACTCGCCCGTACAGAATCAGCGTCTTACTCAGCAGCCCCCGTTGCTTCAGGTCGATGATCAAAGCGGCCAGCCCCTGGTCACACTGTTCAGCCACTTTGCGATGTTCGCCTTTGATGTTCGAATGGCTGTCCCACGGCTGCCCATCACCATGCCATGTCTGCACAAACCTGCACGCCGCGTTCCACCAGACGCCGCGCGTCAGCAATTGTCGATTCTGTGGTCCGTCGCCATACAGCTTCTGAATGTGCTCGGGTTCCTGTGTCACGTCGAATGCTTCCGTCGCTTCGGTCTGCATGCGAAATGCCATTTCGAAAGATTGAATACGTGCTTCGATGGCGGCTTCTCCGGGACGCTGTTCGAGATGACGCGAGTTCATCTTTTGCAGCAGGTCAAACTGCTGATGCTGTTGAGCACTTGTGAGACGTTCGTTGCGAATGTCTTTGATCAGCTTCGACGCATCTGTGCCCGAAGTGTCGATCAGCGTTCCCTGATATACGCCCGGAAGAAAAGCGGCTTCGCCAATTCCCTGCTCCGCCAACAGGCAAGCCGCCCGGACACAAGGCGACGAAGCCGGGCAGGTTCATCGTTCTCGCTGCCCATGCCCCACGTCAACCAGGAACCAAAGCTGGGACGCACCAACCGTTGATCGCCGCTGTTCATCAGCATCAGCGACATTTCGTGGTTGGGCAGTTCCGCATGCATCGACCGTATGACGGCCATATCGTCGACACACTTCGATAAGTGCGGAAACAAATCACTGACCGGAATTCCGCTTTCACCATGTTGCGCAAGGTGAATGGCGACGGCAAAGCGACACCGTTTTGCGTTCGGTTTGCAGGTTATCGAACGGCAACATCTGGCCGCCGCGTTTGGTCAGCTCCGGTTTTGGATCGAAGGTGTCGACCTGCGACATTCCTCCGTTAAGAAACACATGAATCACGTGCTGCGCGGGCCCTTCGAAATGGGTACGACCCGCAGTCAGTGGTTGATCCTCTGCTCTGCCATCGTCGCTCAGCAGGCCGGCGAGCGCCAGTGAACCGATGCCCATGCCACTGCGTGACAGAAATTGTCTCCGCCCAATGATGTGTGGCTTCTGCTTGCCAGGTTCGTTCATCTTCATTGCCTTTATCGGTAATGTCTTATGGTAGGACGTCCCTTCTGGGGCGTCACGTTGTTACCGACGGCCCGGAAGGGCCGTCCTACGGTGACATGTATTAAATTGTCTCCGCCGAATGATGTGTGGCTTCTGCTTGCCAGGTTCGTTCATCTTCATTGCCTTTATCGGTAATGTCTTGTGGTAGGACGTTCCTTCTGGGGCGTTACGTTGTTACCGACGGCCCGGAAGGGCCGTGCTACGGTGACACATGTATTAAATTGTCTCCGCCCAATGATGCGTGACATCTGCTTATCAAGTTCGTTCATCTTCATTGCCTTTGTCGGTAATGTCTTATGGTAGGACGTCCCTTCTGGGGCGTTGCTGTTACCGACGGCCCGGAAGGGCCGTCCTACGGTGACACATGTGTCAATCAACAAATACAAATTCATTGGCAGCCAGCAGCACGTGTGCTAACTGCTGCCAGCGGTCGCCTGCTTCTTCGTCTGCCTGATGGCTGACGAACTGCATCGCTGTTTCTAATTCTTCGTCCTGCGGCTCTCTTGAATACGCCTGCCGATACATGAATCTCACGCGTTGCTCGGCATCTTCGATGTTCGCGCTACGCTGGGAAAACGCAGCCGCCGCGGTCCTGAATGAACACCGAATTCAGAGCGAACAGGGTTTGTTGAGGAACAGTGGTTTCAGACCGCTTCGCCGTACACGAAGCGGCATTGGCTCCGTCAAACGTACTGGCCAGGCTGGAGATGATGTCGCGATTCACGAATCCATAAACGCTGCGTCGCGGCACGGCTGGGGTGGATAGAAAATCAAATGGACGACCGCCGATCGTGCTGACGTTCAGCTCGCCCGAAACTGCAAGCGTCGCGTCTCGCATGGTTTCCATTTCCATGCGCCCGACGAGGCATGCGCTCAACAGATGGTTGTCGGGGTCTTTTTCACGCGAGTCGGCGTTCTCAATCGCCGCCTGCTGATAAACGTCGGACAGCATGATTCGCTTATGCAGCTTCTTCAGCGACCAGCCGTCTTCCTCAAAACTCACCGCCAGATAATCGAGCAGTAAAGGATGCGTCGGTGGTTGGCTGCGAGCCCCGAAGTCGTCCGGCGTATTCACCAGACCTTTTCCAAAATGATGTTGCCAGACCCAGTTGACCAACACACCGCAACAACGGATTCCTGGATCGACAATGCTGCGTGCCAGCGCCGGTCGTCGCTGTCCATCGGGAAACGCAGGCGGTTCAGAAGTCGAGGAGTTCAACGACGTTAAGAAGTGCGCTGAACAACTTCACCCCGATCGATCAGGTTGCCTCGACGAAACACATGAAACGGCTGCTCGGGAATTCGTTCCTCCAGCACCATCGCACGTGGAGGCGAGCCGGGCGATGAAAGCTGCAGATTATGGATCGCTCCGTTCTTGCCACCGAGATTATCTCGCACGGTACAGTTCAGCAGCGTCGTCGCCAGGTCATCCGGCATCGCGGTTGGCGTTCCCGGCTCGTGAAGATGTCGCCTCAACTGGCTATTGACCGCGCTGTTGATGACTTCGTGGCGAGCGTCCTGATCGGTGATGATTTCTGCGCCGGCCGCTCCTTCCAGCGACGCTTCCAACAGAGACGTCATCCATTGTCGCTGTACGTCCGCAAACAGATTGCCGTAAGCATCAGCCACATCCAGCAAACTGGTGGGTTGTTTCTGAGTCAAGAGCATCCAGCACCCGGATTCCACTTCGGAGCGGCCGTGGACAGATTCTGAAGGTTCGCAAACTTTGCGGGATCACCGTTTTCCTTCGTCCAAGCCTCCACCAGTGCTGAACACCGCGTCGCAAAATCTTCGTCTGGCAGAGCGGCCAGTTGAAGCCACGGGCCAAAGACAGGGTCATCGGTCTGAATCTCTGCGAGATAGTCTCGCCAGCGATTCAGCACGAGCGGTCGCAGATCATCGGTGCGATACGACAGGAAGGTGGCTGACAGATCCTGTTCCGGCGTTCCTTTGGCGAGTTCACGAAGAATACAGCCCCACCTGCATTCGCAGCCGTCCACGCATGACTTCCGTCTGATCGCGCGCCCATGTCGCGATGAATCGTCTGTCGTTGGATCAGTTCTTTCTGATACTGGCGATAGGCCTCGGAATCCGGCGGCCGGCCCACGATCGGCAGCATATCGGGCTCTGTACTGCTGGCCAGAGTCGCGTACAGGGCGTAGTAGTCTGTCGTCGGAATCGGATCGTACTTGTGATCATGACAGCGAGCACATGCGACCGTCAGTCCCATCAGTCCGCGTGTCACAACGTCGATCTGGTCATCGATGACGTCATGTCGATTCCGAAACTGCATGCCGACCGTTAGAAAGCCCAGCCCCGCCAACGCAGGATCATTCTCGCCAAGTCCCAGTTGATCGGCCGCCAGTTGCTCGGTCACAAATCGATCATAAGGCGTCCGCATTCAATGCGTTGATCACATAGTCGCGGTAAGTATAAGAAAAAGGAAACTTCTTGAAGCCGATCGCACTGCCGCCATGAGTATCTGCGTAACGAGCGATGTCCAGCCAATGCCGCCCCCAGCGTTCGCCATAGCGCGGCGAGTTCAGCAACCGATCGATTAACTTCGCGAACGCATCCGGCGTATCATCAGCGATGAACGACTCGACTTCTCCCCATGTCGGTGGCAGTCCGATCAGGTCAGGAGGTGGCTCGGCGAATGAGCTGCTGTCGAGTGACCTTTGCAGAAAGCTTCAGCCCCTGTGCTTCCAACCTGGCGACGACAAAGCGATCGATTTCTGAAGTT
This sequence comes from Planctomycetaceae bacterium, assembly GCA_041398825.1. Classification (NCBI taxonomy): domain Bacteria; kingdom Pseudomonadati; phylum Planctomycetota; class Planctomycetia; order Planctomycetales; family Planctomycetaceae; species Planctomycetaceae bacterium. The sequence continues at coordinate 67,370 of JAWKTX010000008.1, forward strand.
GCTTTGGTTTGTGTTGTCGGCAGTTCCAGTTTGACGATCGGTTCAAATGCCCAGTGTCCCTGATAAGGCGCGGCGGCTTTGATCCACTGCCGCAGCAATTCAATCTGTTGGCTGCTGAGCGTCTTCCCGGATTCAACCGGCGGCATCCGTTCGTCCGGATCCTGTGATGTGATTCGGTGCATGAAGGTGCTCTTATCCGGATCACCTGCCACGATCACGGACGCTTTCGCAGCGTCCTCCGTGTCCAGCCGCAGTTCCCCTTCGCGATGCCTGTCATCCGGACCATGACAATGCAGACAATGTTCGGACAGAATCGGCCGAACGTGTTCATTGAAGCGAATCTCATCGGCAGAAAGCGGCGAACCCATCAAAAGCAGCAGGCACACACAGCTCCAGGCGATACCCTCAGCCACCCTCGTAGGACGGCCCTTCCGGGCCGTCGGCAATGCACGCACCACAGGCATGGTGTCGCTGGGCGGATTGACGGCCCGGAAGGGCCGTCCTACGAAACACGAGGCTCGGATTGCTGTTACGTTATTCATATTCGTATCCCTTCCAGATCTGGCAAGAGAGAAAGCGAAGTTCTTTCATGACCACTTCTCCAGACGCTCAAGGACCGCCTGCATATGTTTGCGCATTGCGAGTTCTGCCGCGTCGGGATCATGCTCGCGAATCGCTTTCAAGACCAGCTTATGCAGCTTACGTCCAAGTTGATTTTCACGCTGAGTCGGTGTTGTGCGAACCATCTGCGTCAACACGAATTCGTAAATCACTTCCATCAGGTTCTGCATCAAGACATTGCCTGCGATCTCGATCAACTTTCGATGAAAGCGGAAGTCGATCTCAAGCGCGTCGGCATAAGGCAGCTCCTCATCATCCAGTTGCCTGAGCAGCGCCGTGAGTACTTCGATGTCCTCCGTTGTGGCTTTCTCAGCAGCCTGTCGGGCGGCCTGAACTTCAATCGCCGAACGCAATTCTGCATACGACAGCAATTCCTGCGGCGAAATCGTCACTGCCGACTGCAGCAATCGCACACAGTTAGCCAGGCTGTTCGTATCCCCGACGAATGTACCCCGCCCGCGCTGTATGTCGACCAACCCGAGGCTTTGCAGTCTCGCCAATGCTTCACGAAGTACGGGACGACTGACCTGCAACTGTTCCACCAGTTCATGCTCGCCGGGAAGCCGCGAACCGGCGGCCAGCTTCTGATCTTTGATCACGCGCGCAATCCGGTCCACGACCAAATCCACCGTAGTCCGTCGCTCAATGGCTTCCAACTGCATCAACTCTCTCCCAATTCGAGGCCATTTGTCATCCAGTCAACTTGTAAGACAAACTAACAGGCTGCGGATCCTCGATCAAGCTGCGGGATCGTGATTCAGGCGTGGAATCACAGGCCATGAGTTCGAGAGCAGAAAGGAACCGTTTGTCGTGCCCGCAGCCTCGGCCGCAACCATACCTGTCTCGAGAGTCTTCACGAAAACGGTTGGTGCGATTCGATCCGGTGCATTCTCGTGCCGCGGCCTGGCAGGCCCAAAATTGCAAAACACAGCAAAGTCCCCGCCTTCCCTTGAAAAGGTGTGAACATATGAATCCATGACAAGTCCACTGCGTCGTTCCTTCCTTCGAATGGAGTGGCTGATTCTGCCGACTCCGTCACGGGACTGCGTTGAATCCGCAGGTTCAGCGCAACGCGGCTGTGCCTTGTGAAATTTTGGCTTTCGAATCCTGTCAAGCCGTGTTGCTGGCATTTTTAGCCACCGTTACAACCGCCGCGTCTCTCTCGGCAGGGATTCTGTACTCATCTCGGTGCGGGTCGTTGCCACTTGTCAGAGCCGGTTTGCTGGCAGGCAACATTTTGTCTTCAGTAAACCAGCTTACCCGTCATGTCGCATGATCAAGGGTGCTGTGTTTCAACACTTCAGTACCTGAATCGGCCCTGCTGATTCGTGTCATGGTCCAGTTTGAGGAACGTCATGAAGACTGTTCGCACCTACAAGAGCTGGCTGAAGAAACTGATTCAGTTCGCAACTGCATCCACACTGATGGTCTCGGCCAGCGCGGCGTATTCGCAATCGCCAACTTATGGACGAACTCCGTGGGACGGACCTGCATCTGGTGCGGCATCAGGTGTCATCGATTCGAATCAGCGCGGATTTGGCGTTGCGTTTCGAGCGGGGCATATTGCAGGACACACGGTAGGACGCCGTGAATCGATTTCAAACATCGCCCTGACGCCGTACGTAAGCCCTGTTGAAAACGGATTACTTTTCGGTGATTCTCGTTTGTCGATGGGAAACAACGGCAACCTGGTCTGGAGCTTTGGTAGCGGCTACCGTCATTACATTCCGGAACTGGACATCGTTGTCGGCGGTAACGGGTACGTCGACTACGATGAGCTGACCGGATCTCGTCTGAAACAATGGGGTGTCGGTGCTGAAATTCTGGCGAACCGATGGGAAGCTCGCGGAAACGCCTACCAGACATACGGGGTCACTTCTGCGATGACCGGCACCGCAATTGACCAGAACAGCGTGGCCTTCGTGGGACAGAACATCCAATTCACTCGCATCAATTATTTCGCGGAAGGTATGCGAGGCTTCGATTCAGAAATCGGCATGCTGTTACCGGGTGATATCGCCGAGCGATTTGACCTGCGGTTGTTCGGAGGCGGCTATTATTACGAAGGCCAGAACATCGATGGATTTGCCGGATGGAACAGCCGGTTGCAGGCTGACATATCTGATCGTGTCGAGCTTGGCCTGAATCTGACCAACGATCGCACATTCAACACCACCGTCTCTTTCAGCGTCGCGCTGCATTTCGGTGGATTCCAGAGTCAGGAACACACGCAGCGGTCTGCCATTCAGCGATTTGCTGATCCGGTTCGTCGTAACATGAATGTCGTGACGGCTGAAACCGGCGTTGCACTACCGGGCCAGGTGGCAACCAATCCACTGACGAACCTGCCATTCACGGTCGCTCATGTCAACAGCAACGATCTGATTGGCCCATTCACCGGTACTGTCACGGATCCGTTTAACTCGCTGACAACCGGCCTCGGGTCCGGAGCAGACGTCGTGTTTGTGCATGCAGGCAGCCAGTTTAACGCACTGCCAGACAATGTCGTGAACCTTGCCCCCGGTCAACAACTGCTCGGCGAAGGACTGATCACTGCAGTCAGCGGTGACCGAATCGTTCAGAACACCCTGAGCCTCGGTGGTCTGGGAACAATTCAGCTTCCCGGCTCGCCGACATTTCTTGCCAGCAACCAGACATTGGCGCGACCGACCATCCTGAACAGCGTCGGTAATGCCGTCACAATGAACAGCGATACGCAGTTGTCTGGCTTCATTATTGATTCGCCAACCGGACACGGAATATTTGCGAACGGTGCCAGCGACATCATTATCAATGACGTTCTGATTCAGAATGCTGGCGGAAGCGGAATCGAATTGCTGAACACTGCCGACACGACTTCAATTCGCAATACCATTATCGATAGTGTGGTTGGTCCGGCATTTCATGTGGATGGCGGGGATGGTCGAATCGGATTCACATCGACCAGCACGAATGAGGATCCATCGTTCGCAGCGATCATCAACAGTTCTCAACAAGCGGTGCTGATCGAGAACATGACTGGCGGCTCCGTCAACATGACAGGCAGCACCATTGACGATACAGGAGCCCTTGGAGTCCTGATTCAGAATAACGCGGGAAATGTCACCATCGACAACGCAAACATTGTTGGTGCGACGGGAACTGGTATCGCCGTATTGAACAGTTCGGGTGTTAACACATTCCGGGACACAATTCGGAGTGCAACCACGATCGATGGATCTGTCGGGAATTCTGTAGACATTCAGAACCTGGCAGCCGGCGGACAGGTCTTTTTCGAAAACCTGAGTATTCTGAATCGTCAGGCGGGCGGTATTAATGTCGTTAATAATGCAGGGCGCGTGAGCTTTAACGGTGTCAATAGTGGCGTTGTGATTGGTCCGGCCGCTGCCGGCACAAGCGCGGCCGTATCGGTATCGGGTTCACAGTCCGGAGGTACTGTCAGCTTTATCCGTCCATTGACCATCACTGGCAGCAACGGCCGTGGGATAGAGATCCTGAGCAATCTTTCCGGAAGTATTTTTGCTGCCAGTGGAGCAGTGAGTATCACCGGGTCCGCTAACGAATCAATCGCGATTGTGAACGATGCGGGTGAAACCAACTTTTCGGGCGGTACATCCATCGCTTCGCGTCAGGACATCGGTATCCTGATTCAAAATTCCAGCGGTCCCATCAGTTTCCAGACCGGAACGAACATCGACAACGCGGCATTAAGTGTCGAGAGTGGTGTTCGGATTGAAGGATCTCAGTCCTCCGTTTCCTTTGAATCGCTTGCGGTTACCAATGCAATCGGCAACCCGGCTGTTTCACTGGTCAACAATGTCGCGGGAGTCCTCGGCGATCCGCTTCTGGCATTCACGGATCTCGTAATCACGTCGACCGGCGCAGATGGTCTGTTTGGGTTTAACAACTCACGCATTCGCGTTTCCAACGGAACGATCACGACAACTGGAGCATCAGCCGTTGATATTGAAGAAAGCGGAATCAACATCACGCTGGAACAGGTCAACAGCAGTGCATCGCCCGACTTCGGCATTCGACTGGTCGAAACCAATAAAACCAACGGCTTCAACTTGTTCCGTGTCACCGGCGATCAAACGCAGCTCGTTGTCGGCTCGGGAGGGCTGATTTCTGCCGCTGGAGAAGCTGGCGTCCTCACGATGAATGGCGGACAGACAGAACTCAACTACATGCTTCTGGATGACAACCAGAATGGCATCGTGGTCATGAACTCCGGGCTCGCTGTTGACGATGATCAATACATGCGGCTTTACAATTCCCGCATTAGTCGTTCGGACGTTCGAGGCGTCTATGCCCTGAACCTGATCAGTCTGGACATTCGCGACAGCATCCTTGATGACAACGGTGATGACGCTGCACTCGGTCGAGAAACAGTCTTCTCCGAATACGACGAACGCCTGAACGACGACACCACCACAGTCTTTGACCAGTGGGACAACCCGTTTCTGGTCACGATGCTTCGTAACACGATCATCGACAATTCAACGGATGCGGTTGTCATCGGAAGTCTGAGCGGTGCGAATGGTGCCCACCTGGGTATCGATCTCGATCGCAACAACTTTACCCTGACGGACACAACAAATCCGACGACCCCGCTTGATCCGGCGTATCCGATCAACACATTCGACTCAAATCGTCTGCGTGACGATGCCATTGTTGTTCGATGGAATGGGCCAACGCTGCAAAACTACACAACCAACACCATCACTCTTTCCGGGACTGCACCTCAAACGGCATTTGATCTGCTGACGCTGTCCACAACGGACCAGCTGGACCTTAACCTGAGCGGCAACCAACTGCTGTCGACGGTCACCGGCACAATTACCGGTCAGCAAACAGGCTTGCTGATGCGAACGTTCGGTCAGTCGATCAGCAGTATCACGAGCAACAATTTCCAGTTTGCCGGGGGAGAAGGCCGCGGGATGGAATTCTCACTTGCCGCTTCCACCAACATGAGCATCGCAGGCAACTCGATTCTGGACGCAACGGACGGTGGGGCAGGTATCATCTTCACCTCTGTCGCTCAGCCTTCGACAATCGGAATCAACAACAACTCCATTGTTCTGTTTGACGTCAACACCACGGGAATCGAAGAAGGGATCGTGTTCAACTCTGTGTCCGGCACCGTGAATCTGATTGGTAACCAGAACAACCTGATTCAACTGGGGAATCCCAACAGCCAGAACGCGTTTATCGAAACGATCTTCTTCATGCCAGCCGGAACAAATAACGGCCAGATTATCGTGAACGGTATTCAGGTACCGTAACCCCTGGAAAATGCGAGGCGGATTCCTAGAATCCGCCTGCTATGTCTATCGACGGCTTACAGCAGGTCCCTGTTTCGCTTGCTGAACTGGCCACGCTGATAGGCGCACTTCCTGGCTTTCCGGATGTCACCGCATCGCTGACTGCCGGAAACAGTGCCGCCATCAACGGAGCCTGGGGCTCTTCCTGCGCGCTGAGCGTATCCGCTTTGGCCGCCCATTGCCCCCATCATACGCTTGTGGTTGTCCTTCCCACGATTCGCGATGCTGAAGAGTTCGCAGACGAACTCAGCGATCTGACCACCCGCACCGTTCGTCTGTTCCCTGCCTGGGAATCTCTGCCAACGGAGCATGATCTCAGCGACAGCACCTTCGCTGCTCGCATGAGTACGGTACGACGGTTGACCGAAGGCGTGGCAGATGACGAATCGGCCATGATCGTGGTCACCTGTCTGCCGGCATTGCTGCAGCCGGTTCCATCGCGGAAAATGATTGCAGAAGCGACGCGCACGATCTGTGTCGGAGATGAGCTTAATCTGGGGGAATTCACCGACTGGCTGATGGAGCGGGGGTTCGAACGCGTCACCGCTGTGGAACTGCCGGGCGAATTCAGCATCCACGGCGGAATTCTGGATATCTTCCCGCCAGCCGAATCCGACCCGTTTCGAATTGAGTTGTTTGGCGACGAGATTGAATCAATCCGCAGCTTCGATGTGGAGTCTCAGCGACGACTGCATGATCTCTCGAGTATCCCGCTGACAGCCACGCGGCCCATCCAGAGCACGACTGAAACGCCCAGCGAGTCTGCTTCAGCGGCTTCAATCCTTCAGGACGGTGAAAGCCTGATTGATGCAATGCCCGCGTTCAGTATTGTTGTGCTGAGCGACATGCAGCAATCCATCAGCGAAGGCAGGCTCTACCTGCAGCGTCTGGCGAGCCCGGTTGGGCTTTTTGGTGTCGACGCCACGATGGCTCGACTGGTCGAATTCCCCTCAGTCACAATCGATGCACTTGGCGCAGACAGCTACGAAACGACCTGTCATCTGAAGATTGAGCAGCTCGAACGATTCTCCGGCAGCCGACAGGATGCCCTGAATGAACTGACGGAACTCCTGTCTCCGGAAGATCAGGTGCTTCTTTGTTGCCACAACGCAGCCGAACAGCAGCGACTGCGTGAGCTCGTCGAAGAAGCCGAAAAAAACGTTCCATTAGGTCTCAGCCCGCGTCTGAACCTTTGCGTTGGCCGACTTCGCCGCGGCTTCCGCATGTTGCTGCCATCCGGTGGACTGGTCGTTCTCAGCGATAACGAATTGTTCTCGCGCGCTCAGGTCAGAACCATCGCCCCGAAGAAGCGGCGCACTCCTGACTCACGAGCCATTGACACATTTCTGGATCTGCGCGACGGAGATCTGGTTGTCCATGTATCGCACGGTATCGCCCGATATCGCGGGATGACCATGGTCGATAGTGAGACGCAGAAAGAAGAGCACCTGCTGCTGGAATTTCGGGACAATGTCGTTGTTTACGTTCCGGTATCGCTGATCCATCTCGTTCAGAAATACATTGGACCAGCCAAGACAACACCCGAACTTTCCAGATTTGGCGGAACAGCCTGGACCCGGAAGAAAGAGCAGGTGGCCGATGCCGTCATGGATATGGCGGCCGACATGCTCAACCTGCAGGCTCAGCGCGCATCGAAACCCGGACTGCAGTGCAAGCCGGATTCGCATATGCAGCAGGAATACGAACAGGCATTTCCCTATCCGGAAACTCCGGACCAGCTGACGGCCATCATCGACTTCAAAGGCGATATGGAAAGTCCGCGTCCCATGGATCGGCTGATCTGTGGAGACGTTGGGTTTGGCAAGACGGAAGTCGCAATGCGTGCCGTCTTCAAAGCTGTTGATAATGGGCGGCAGGCGGCCGTTCTGGTGCCGACCACAGTTCTGGCCGAACAGCACTATCGAACGTTTACTCAGCGGATGGCCGAGTTTCCGATCAATATCGAAATGCTGTCTCGATTTCGGTCGGCAGCCGAACAAAAGAAGATCATCGAAAAGGTTGCAGCCGGCGAGATCGACGTGCTGATCGGTACGCATCGCCTCGTCTCGAAGGATGTAAAGTTCAAAGACCTGGGCCTGCTTGTCATCGACGAAGAGCAAAAATTTGGCGTCAAAGTTAAGGATCGACTGAAACACCTGAGGCTCGAAGTGGACGTTCTCACTTTGACAGCGACGCCCATCCCCAGAACGCTGCACATGTCTCTGCTTGGCATTCGTGACATCAGCAACCTGACGACTCCCCCACGAGATCGCATGCCCATTGAAACTCGCGTCGGCCGGTTCGATGAAAGCCTGATTCGCAGTGCCATCATGCGAGAACTTAACCGAGGCGGGCAGGTCTACTTTGTTCACAATCGGGTCAACGATATTCAGATCATTGCCGACCGAATCAAAGCTATTGTGCCGGAAGCCACGCTGACCATCGCGCACGGACAGATGAAAGAAGATGAACTTGAATGCGCGATGCTGGATTTTGTCGGCGGCCGGGCAGATATCCTGCTGGCAACGACCATCATCGAAAGCGGACTCGACATCCCGAATGCGAACACCATGTTCATCCACCAGGCCGACATCTATGGTCTGGCCGACATGCACCAGCTGCGTGGTCGAGTTGGTCGCGATCGTCATCGGGCATATTGCTATCTTCTGCTGGAAGAAGGAAAGGCTGTCACACCCAAAGCAACTCGGCGTCTGAAAGCCATCGAAGAATACAGCGAACTGGGCGCCGGATTCCGGATCGCCATGCGCGACCTGGAAATACGCGGCGCAGGAAATATTCTGGGAACCGAACAGAGCGGTAACATTGCGGCTGTGGGATATGAACTTTACTGCCAGTTGCTGGAAAACGCCGTCCGGTCAGCAAAGAAACAGCCACTGCGTTATCAGCGGCACGTGAAGATTGAACTGCCTGTGGCGGCCTACATTCCCGACAAATACGTCAGCGAACCAAGACTGAAAATCGAAGTCTATCGACGCCTGTCTCAGGCAAATCGACTGGACCAGTTAAGCGAACTGGAAGAAGAGCTGCGAGATCGATTCGGCCCGATTCCGACGCCAACACGCCGGATGATCAATCTGCGGGAACTGAATCTGCGAGCCCTCGCCTGGGGACTCGAAAACATTCACGTTCAGGAGGGTTATGCCATTCTGCGTTATCGAAAATCAAAGCTCATCCATATGCTTTCACACCTGCATCGGGGACACCTGAAAGTCGTCGACACGCACGACGCCTACTGGCCCCTGGACGCCAATGAGCAAGACGGCCCGGCCGTGCTTGATGAACTTCTGGAAGCCTTCAAAGTCGCCGAACCGCCCATGCCCGATTGAGAAATGACCATCCATGGTCAACCATCGCACATCCTGCACGGGCCCATTAACTGAGTGCCGCCTGAATGCGCGTGATCAGCTTATTGTCAGGTTCCTGTGAGCCCCGAAAGGTGTTGGCGCAGGCCGCCAGATAAAACGGCCGCCTGGTCGGGCTGATATTGTAAAAATCCTCCATCGCCGCAGAGCTGAATTTGTAATCGTGTGCATCATTGCCCTTCAGGAAAACAAGGCGACGAGTCGCGTTGATGAAGTCCTGAGGGTCGTTTCCTGACGCAAGCCATTCCAGAGTACCATCGAATGCTGCTCCGGAATCTCGACGAATATTCGACAGAACTCTTTGCAGAGCTTCCTGGTTCGTACTGCCCGTGTTTGCGATTTCAAACGTCTCGAATCGTGTGTCGATTCGATCGTCTCTGAGTTTTCCACGCGACACCATTGCGTCGCGGAATTGCGGAAGAAACGCAGCTGCCTGAAGCAGTAACATACGTCGCGTTCGATCCGTGCCAACGTGATCGAACAGAAATCGCATGGCATTTGTTGTTGTGACAGCATGGAGGGCGACGATGCCCGATTGACGCATCATGAGTTCGCCGGCTGCCAGGTGAATCTGGTCCCAGATCGATTGCAGAGGTGAACCCGCGTTCAAAAGATCGACGACGGCGTCCACGGCATCTGTCGCACTGCCCGTTCGAATCGTTGAAAGAATGACGCGGGCGTCCGTCTTTACATTGTCGGAAGCAACGCTCTGAGTCCATCCCTCCCGAATATCGTCGGCAACTGTTTCGATGTATCGCCAGGATCGATCTGCCGCCAAATCCGCGTCCGACGGATTTGGTTCGCCGTTGTGATTTAACATGGCATATGCAAGCGACCGCATGACCGGTTCAGCGTGCTGCCAGCCGATGGTCTGCAGAGTGCGCCAGCCGTTCGCAAGATAGATGGCCTTGTGACCGATGCTTCGAAAGTCGCGTGCTGCGAATTCTGCATACAGTTCCAATACCTGACCAGCTCCCAAATGGCGTGTCACCGAAGCAGCCGCCACGTCAGCTGCAGCCTCATCCCATTTTTTCATGGCCTGCCGAAATGCATGCACAGTTACGTCCGGAGCAGGCAGTTGTGATTCCTTCACGGCTGCCATCGTCCAGTCGCCTTCATTCACGTCACGTGCCTGAGAACTCTTAAATTCATCCAGCGCCCAGAAGATTGGAAGCCAGCGGTCTTCGGCGGGTGAAGCAAGACTGGCCAAATGAGCCGAATTTACGACCAGTATGGCATGGAATTTAAATCCGACTGCCGGTCGAGGCTGTACGTTGCGGATACCTGCCAGGAACAAAGCGCCCAGAAGCTGCTGATAGTTCAGACCCGCCTTCACCTGCGATCCGATTTCTTCCATCAGCCGTTGTCGGGGGGTGTTTTCGATAAGCCGAACAAGTGGTTCAATTTCAGGTCGAAACTGAACTGTGGAAGCAGTTGAACGGGCCTCTTCATCCGTAACGGGGGCAAGACCGGTCAGAATTGGCGTTCCTGCCGCATTGGTGCGGGTCCCGGCAAATACAGAGGATGCCAGCGCCGACCCGACAAATACGCGGCGATTCATTCTTTGTTTCATGGTACTGGTCCTCCTAAACAGGATAAATTCGATGTTTCGCTGCAAATCACAGCGCGTGCATCTGCATCTACAAGGGATTAGAATACCCCCGCGACGGGATTGCGAACGTTGTTGACAGCCGGAATTCCTTCGTCAGGACAAATTCATTCAGAAGTTCATCCCGCATTCCTTCAGGGGCCAGCCGACTTTCGCTGGTTCCATTCGTCAGAAACAAGGCCGGAAATATGTCTGCGACAGCACGAATGACACGTGAAAAATTGCCACCGGGTGAGGTGTTGTGTTCGTACTGTACTGCCCGGTGTTGTCGATATTTTGCTCTTGGCATCGACAGCCCGACGACATGGGCAGATTTCGACAACATGAGATGGTACATGATGCATGGAGCTGTGTCAGTCTTTGTGGACGACGACACGTGGTATCTGCTTGTTCAGGGTGATTGCAAACATCTGCAGGAAGACAACCTGTGCGGCGCCTATGAAACGCGTCCGGAAATCTGTCGAAAGTACACCACTGACAACTGCGAATACGATGACGATGGACTGTACGACCAGTTCTTTGAAACTCCCGAACAGTTATGGGAGTACGCACACGCCGTTCTGCCAGCAAAGCCACGACGCAAACCCGGTGACCCGGTCAGCCTGACCGTTCTGTGAAGGTGTTGCAAACGACACCGCGCCGACCATTCTTCATTTGAAGCTGAATCTCAGTATCCTCATTCACGGCTGTTTCTTTCTTCATGACCAGTTCAAACGCTCGAAAAATCAAACCACAAACTCTCCGCGGATTTCGTGACTTTCTGCCCGACCAGATGATGGCTCGTGAACATCTGATTGATACAGCCCGGGCTGTGTATCGCAGCTACGGATTCGCTCCCATTGACACCCCTGCGCTGGAATACGCCGAAGTCCTGCTTGGCAAGGGAGGCGAAGAATCAGACAAGCAGGTGTTCAGATTTATGGATCAGGGCGATCGCGATGTCGCGATGCGTTTTGACCTGACGGTGCCTCTCGCGCGGTTCGCAGCTCAGCACGCCCAGGAACTGGGAACTCCGTTTCGTCGTTACCACATCGGTCCAGTCTGGCGCGGCGAACGACCCGCCCGCGGACGCTTTCGGGAATTTATGCAGTGCGACTTCGATACGATCGGAACGAAAAGTAACACCGCAGACATTGAAACGCTGTTCGTCATCAACGATTTGATCGAACGGATTGGATTCGAACGCTTCACCATTCGTATCAATAATCGCTGCGTACTGAATGGGCTGCTCGAGAAGAATGGGGTGATGGAACATGCCGTCGGTATCCTGCGGGCACTCGACAAACTGGACAAGATCGGTCGAGACGCGGTTGTCACCGAAATGGTTGAGAAAGTGGGTATCACAGAACAGCAGGCCGGTCAGGTCCTCGACATGGCACAACTGCAGGGGTCACCCGATGAGATCATGTCGGCTCTGGAAATTATGCTGGCTGGCAGCGCGACGGGCGAACCAGGACTGGCAAATCTGAGAGAATTGTTCAGTGCTGCAAAAGCGTGCGGGCTTCCCGCCGAACGTGTTTCACTGGATGTATCAATCGCACGAGGTCTGGACTATTACACCGGAACAATTTACGAAACATTGCTGGGTGACTTGCCCGGCATCGGTTCGATCTGCTCTGGCGGTCGATACGATAATCTTGCCGAACTGTTTACTTCGCAACAACTGCCGGGAGTGGGAGCCAGCCTCGGACTGGACCGTATGCTGGCGGCCATGGACGAGCTGGGAATGACTCGCAAAGCGACAACCCCGGCCCCCGTTCTGGTGACAATGTTTGATGAAGCCTGTTCAGCCTCGTACCTGGCCATGGGGCGACAACTTCGTCAGGCGGGTATTGGCGCAGAAGTGTATCCTGAAGCAAAAGGCATCGGCAAACAGATGAAGTACGCCGACAAGAAGGGATTTCAAATCGCCCTGATTGCTGGTGCAGATGAATTTGCCGCCGGACAATGGCAGATTCGGAATCTGGCGGATGGTTCACAGTCGGCATGTGACTCAGACAGCGTTGTCAGCACCGTCCAGACGATGCTGATAGAGTCTCCGCAGGATCGCCGTCACTGACAGTGTCTTGTTTCTCCCGGTCATTCGAAAACAACAGTAGAAAGAACTCAAATGAATCAAAAACAATTTGCAATGGGCCTGATCTGCGGAGTGATGATCAGCATCGCCGGACTTCAGCTAACACCGTTCACCACAGTCAACGCGGTCGAATCAAAAACAGAAGCGTCATGGCTCTACGAACTGCGAACATATACCACCCCGGAAGGCAAGCTGGACGCTCTGAATGCTCGGTTCCGCGAACACACGATGCGGATCTTTGAAAAACATGGGATGAAGAATATTGCCTACTGGAATCCAACAGATAAGCCAAACACTCTGATCTATGTGATTGCTCATAAAGATGCAGATGCGGCGAAGGCATCGTGGGACGCATTTCGACAAGACCCCGAATGGAAAAAAGTTGCAGAAGAAACACAGCGGGATGGAAAAATCGTGTCGAAAGTGGAGTCGGTCTATATGACAGCCACCGACTATTCGCCCATGAAATAGACCACAACAGACGCTCACCAGCCACTCAGGCAGCCTGAGAAATTATCCCACCCCGGACAGCCCATGGGCCTTCTGGTGTGGGATTTTTTTTGCCATACCAACACCGGCACTCCCGCAAGGCCTGCGATCAGATTGACGACGCTATTGTCATCCTGATGACGGTACCGGCAGTTTTCGCCGGAGTACAGAATCGACGTAACCTGTTCTTTATATGGAGGTTACACTGCAATCTATTCGGCTGGCATGGCGTTTGATCTCTTTGCTCCCCGACGTCGAACGATTTGTTCGACCAGCATTGGCAACTGTCAGACTTCATCGGGAGACGGCGATCATGACGACGCGAAATCCATCCTTCAAAGCCGCCCGGCTTGCTCTGGTCCTGCTCCTCTCAGCCTGTTTGTCGTCAGTCAGTCAGGCGAATGATCTCGAAAAGATTCTGCGAGCCATCGGCGGTACCGCTAACAGAGGCCACGCTCACCCAAACACCAACCCCGTGAATATGAGCAATCCACGGCATGGTTCACGTTCTGGTCCGGTAGTGAACGTTCCTGCGAATCGAGGCAACCTGAACGATTCGGCTCCTCACCATCAGCACTCTGCGGGCAATGTTCGACAACCCTTCAACTCATTACTTCCACCAACACGAAGTCTTGCGGTACCCGTCTCTCGCTCAACTGGTCGGACCAACGTCAGCGATCGACATCGCGATCACAACCACGACCGTAGCATAGCCTTGAACAACCCGTCGCATGCAGGACATGATCATGGACACAATGGTCGGAACTCACTGTCAATGGGCCAGGCTTACGGATATCCGTCCAGCCAGTCTGGGCGAAGTGGAATCAGCTTTTCGTTTACGATCGGTCAGGGAACTCGCCCTGGTTATCGATCTGGTTATCGCTCTGCCGGTTTTCCATCCATTGCTCCGGTTCCGGGATCAAACATTGTTGGTCCAAACCCATACGATCCCTGTCTTGTCCCGGTGTCACCGATTGTTCCTCCATTCGTTCCATCCCCCGTCACCATTGTCCATCCCTGGAGGCCAGGCATGATGGATTCAGCCACGCTGATGATTGCCCCGGCTCCGCTGGAGTTGCCCTGTGAACTCGGGCAGATTGTGGATGTCGCTGTTCCGCTGGAAACATGTGTAAAGGTTGAGGACCTTCATAATATCGCTCCGAACGCGGTACCAGTGGTCGTTGCTGTCAGAGATCCGCACATGAGCCCGTGGACAGCGGGATGCATCGAGCCGGACCGAATCGTCTTTGTCGAAGTCATGGCACCTCCATGCCCGCTCAAATCGCTGAAAATCTCTCCATGCCGAACTCGAATTGAAATGAAATTCGGTGATTATGAAATTGATATTCGCAGCACAAACGATGTCATTGTGATTGATTACGACGACTAGCGGATACCCTGAGTTCTGTACCACGGCGCGACCCCGATCGTAAACGTTTGCGATCGGGGTTATTTCTTGTTCTGAAGCCAATTTCATCGTCTGGACTTTCTGGCGGCAGAGTTTCTGTGTACGGGCCGTCGGCGTCATCGGACAACTTGCTGCTGCCCCATCGCGATCAATGTCACCAACGATGACTATCGGTCGATGGCCCCTGGAATGTGAGATGAAGAACCGCATCGTCCGGTGGGTCACGATTTCAGGCCTTGCCCTGCTCTGCGGACGCCATGGGCATACCTCACGCAGTACACGTCGGTCGGCCTTCACGTCACACGGTACAAGGATTCTCCGTGTATCCGGGGACATGACCACCTCTCGAAGTCGGCTGCCTTTCACGTCGAACACTCTGTTGTTAACTCGTGACCCGAATCCTGTCCGTAGTGCCCCAAAACTGGTTGTCGCCCGGCTTTGCGGAATCTCATCAAAGTCAGACTGAAAACAGAGGGTCCCGGATGTTCTCGCTGATCCATTTCATTTTGCGTAACTCTGTCGGCCCCGTGACTTCTGCAGAGTCCAGTATGCCGCGTGCAGAGTTCCGCAGGGCAGATGCAACCATCGAGAATTCTGCGTAACGCTTGCCGCTGAATTTCGCTGCGTTGTCAGAACAATCCGTCATAAGCAATTCCGCGAAACAATTTGGATGGTCCTGGTGCGTTGCGGCAGCAGACTGAGGAGTCATAGAATGAAACGTGCTTTATTTTTACTGTATGGTTTTGCCTGCTACGCCCTGTTTCTTGGGGTTTTCCTGTACACCATAGGCTTTGTGGGTGGATTCCTGACGCCAACTCGTCTCGATGCGTCCTTTCGATATCCCGATACCACCACCTTCCTCTTCGCCATATTCATTGACCTCCTGCTCGTTCTGCTCTTTGCCGTGCAGCACAGTGCAATGGCACGGCCGGGATTCAAGGCGTGGCTCACTCGCTGGGTGCCGCAGCCGATCGAGCGCAGCACCTATGTCCTGGCGACTAACTTCGTGCTGATTGTTCTGTTCTGGCAGTGGCGTCCACTGGGTGGAATCATCTGGGATGTCCAGTCTAACGCAGGAAAGATTGTCCTGTGGCTTCTCTTTGCTCAGGGGTGGCTGACGGTACTGATCACAACTTGCCTCATCAATCACTTTGATTTATTCGGCTTGCGTCAGGTGTGGATGCATTTCTGCGGCGTCCCGTACCAGCCACTCCCGTTTGTCACACCAGGTCCGTACCGACTGGTGAGACATCCGCTCTACGTTGGCTGGTTGATGGCCATCTGGGCGACGCCGACAATGACCGTTGCACACCTGCTCTTCGCCCTCGCCATGACAGCCTACATTCTTGTGGCCATTCATCTTGAAGAGAAAGACCTGCTTAGATTCCATCAGACGTACGTTGACTATCGTCGGATGGTACCGATGCTCATCCCCCGCTGGTCGCGATTCAGGAGTCGGACGACCGACTGAACCGCCGTTGATTCCAAAGCGGCGGATTGCCAGTGGCAAGACGATTCGGTGCTTCATTCCGTTCTTTGTCGTTGCCACCGCGAAGAAATCGGTTTACGTGCTGACACGGGTTACGAATGTCCGCCCAATTGAACGACTAAGCACGCTGTGTAAACTTGATCGCTGACCTTCAGCACCTCCAGCATCGGGATTAGCCACAACGGGCTGATGGTGGACTTTACGCGTCGGAGACGATTCATACCCCGGTCGATACGTGACCTGTTTGTCGAGAATTCCGAAGCCCCCCCAGGCACTCGAAAAGGAGTCACCGTCAGGACTTCCTGTAAGTCGATCTGCATGTGTAGAATTCAGACCGTTTCGCAGGTGCCCGCCACGCAGTCAGTGCGAGTGTGCAGACAAATAACAAGTGGGTCAACCGGGGTTGACGCTCTACTTTCACAAAACAACCACCGTGCTGCGGCCCGGTTATCCGATTCGATGTGACCTATGCTGTGCTGGATTCGAAAACTTCAGATGTACCCAATGCGGAAAGGAGAGCACGAACGTCGTTCCCACTTCAATCATCCCGATGGGTGGCAGTTGTGCTGTTGCCGGTACGGCCTGGACTCGAATTTTCAGAAACGCGATTTGGGATCACTGGGTTTGCAATTTCGCCGGTTTCGCGAGTGCCATTCTTCTACTTTGGGCAATCTATGAGGTGATTGAACGAGTCACCAACCGTGCTGTTCGAAACGGACGCTGCCCATTTTGCGAAAGCAAACTCGAGTCGACTGGTTACGGATTCTACGATGGCGTCATCCCAAACCCATGGGAACTCATCATCTATGCATTGACAATTCTTGCCAGCTTCCTGGCACATTGGCTCTACCGCATACTGTGACTAATCACTGCATAACCAATCGGTGAACCGAAGCCCGGAGCCAGCATTTCCCTGCGTCATGTTTTTTCTGAGCCAATGTATTTGCGGCGGCGCGGTCGCCCGCAATCACCACGGGCGTGAACTCGAGCGGGTCGAATTGACCGAGGATAAGATTCCGTCTCCTCTTCAAGGGACGTCGCCGTCATTCAGCATGAACCAACATCTCTGAACGGTTCGCCGATATGACGACCCGCCAGCTCGGGGGCATCACCCATTCACATCGAGAATGCCAGCCTCGAGGAACGCCGTGTTGAGAAGCCGGCTGGATAGTTCCGGGGCTGGGATTCCAACTCGCTTTGCGGCACCGGTATCTGGCCCGGCGTCTACAGTGGCCGATTTGCACTTGATTACCGATGAGTGAACCACTGATGTTTGTATTCGTACAGCCATCCGAAAGTTCCCGACCGGTACTCGAACCAAGCTGACAGGCACTGAAGGTGTCGACAGGATCTGAACCCCGTAAACCTTTGTCAGTCAGTAGATTCAGCAATTGCCCTTGTTCGCACCCCGAATTGTGTCACCACTTTGAACCAGCCTGGCAGGCCTGACCGATCTGCGTAAACTGCGTGAACCAAACGAAAACCAGCTCTCCGCAAATGACTGCGGCAAGCTGTACTGATTTCAAGTCGGGGTGACACGACGACTATTGAACTCTTATGGTTGGGATGGGGGAAACTGAAATTCGAGTTTGGCTATTCAATGGTAAGTCCCACGTTAATAGATAGTTACGACTCCATTTCTTAGTGGAGTCTGGCGGCTCGAAGAAAGCGAAGATGCTGTCGCATTCGGATCCAATAAGATCTCGGTCTAAACAAGACCGGAAGAATCAAAAGTTTTGAGCCCTTTCCCCCCAGAGTCGCTTTCCCTGTCGCTTCCTGAATGATGATCGAGTATTGGACTCGATAGACGATGAGTAGCGACTTCTCCTGGAGGCAACGCATGCGAACCATTTCCTGTCTCGCGATCCTGGCTGTGATTGTGGCAATCGGACAACCTGCCATTGGGCGAGCCGATGAACCCAGGCCGATCGATTTAAACTTGATCTTGCCGATTGATGTGGAGGAATCGGCAAAACCTGATCCAATTGACATCAACACCTATAGGAATGCGGCTGTAAGTGCTTACTGCCAGGCATTGCGCGACGGAAAGTATACGCTGGTGCTATTTTCAAGAAATCATCGTCTCAATGGTTTCGCCCGACGGTTGGCCGAACGAATCGAGGATCCGGTATTGGCAAAGTATTCTGACAAAGTTGTCTTTACCCTGACGGACCCGTACCTCGACGATGGCGGACGTGACCTTGCCGATGCAATGAAAGTGAACGCTTACCCAACCCTGGTTGTCCTGAAAACCGAACGCGACCGCATTCATGTGACGGGGCAAATGATCGGAGAACACGACCTGGAACAAGTCGATCGGTTTTTGCGAGACTCGTTGAAACCAGCGGCAGAAACAGCGAATAAGCCTGAGGCGAGAAAATGAGGCTGGGTAAAATTACAAGCTGCTCATCTTCGTTTGTCCTTGCCGTGGGGATTTTCCTTGCGGGGTCCGGTTCGTCTGCCGATCCGACCCCGCTGAGCGAAGCCGAGATGACGAGCATGGCAGATGCAATTGTGACCGTCGAAGTTGCCCGGGTGACCAAGACGTCGCAAATCAGTCACCAGGGAACGCCGGTATTTATCGCGTGTATGTGCATCCAGGAAGTTCAGCAAGGCCCTCTGCGTGTCGGTCAAGCGATCATGTGGGAAACTGCGCAGTACGAAGTGGGGGCAGGTGAGTCTGGCGGCGGTCTTCTTTATGCAGGAGATCGAATAAAGCTCTTCCTGAAACAACAATCCAACGGAGAATACCATCCGTGGAGAGACGATTGCATTCAATTGGTCCGGCGACTCCCTGACGGACAGCGAAGATTGCCCAAAACAGTGGGTGAGTCAATTTACATCCGGGCAGCCCGCAATTCAAGATTTCGACAGATTGCAAAAACACGTTCCTTTGGCAACTAGTATTTGATCTTGAGACTGGAGCATGATCATGGCTGGCATCAATATTCACACTCGCTGCTTGTTGGCCCTGTGTGGTGTTGCCATTGGTTGCGGATCGATTGGCTGCGGCGGTGGTGATGCGAAGATCGATGAACATCAACTCGCGATTCGCAAGCAACAGATGGAGATTGAGAAATCGCTAAAGCCGGTAGAGGTTCCCGACGGAGCTCGCGAAATTCCCACAAGCTTTGCGGGCTCCATTTCGGAATTCAAGATCAGCCCCGATCGATCCAGAATTCTGGTAGTCGCGACCGATCCGGCGGATGAACGAAGCAGGGACTTTTCCCCCAGCAAGACATTCATCGTCGATCCAACCGATGGCAGGCTCCTGTCAAAGTTTGATCTGCCCTTTTATCACGCTGAATTCAGCCTGGACGGACGAAGACTAGCGGCGATCGGAGAAATGCCAGCCTCCGTTGAAGGGACGACCTCGATCTATGACGTTCGCGTAGCAGACATTGCTTCAGGACAGTGGCAATTCATTGTTGGCAAATCCTTGGTCAGGATTCACGCGATCTGTTGGAGCGAAGATGGCCAGCACGTGATGACCGTGGCCATAACGCGTCCCGTCCTATCGAAAGAGGAATCGGAACAGTTCAGGCGGGAGAAGCCCGATGAATTGCTCTCGCTCGTCGGTGATTCTCAAGTTGAGTTCAAATTCTGGAACAGTCAAACGGGAGAACTTTGGAAGACGGTCGCCGGTCCCAAATTGGAGGGCGATAGAGCAATTCTCAGCCAGGATGGTCGCTTCGCAGCGATCTGGAATAGCACGAACGTTGGCGATGTTGTGATTTGCAGTCCCGCCACCGGAGAGGAGTTGTCTCGTTGTGTTGGACATGACCTTGCTGTTCAAGAGGTTATTTTTGGACCTGCCGGCAATCTCTTGGCAACGCGTGAGACATTAACAGAAGACACGACAGCCAACATTGCGATTTGGGAACGGAAATCGGGAGAACGCCTCTGTGAGTTTGATTCTCATGCCGTCAGAATGGCGTTTAGCCCAGACGAGCGGCTGTTGGCGACGGCGAATCTCTCGTTGGACGAACAGAAGCAACTCAACTGGGACGTGACGATTTGGAACGTTGATCGAGGCGAGATTACAAGAACGCTGGAACCTGGTGGAGAGAATGCTCGTGTTGCTTTTCTTTCCAATCGGGAACTCCTCACATCATCGATCCATTCAAGAAAGTCACGCATGCTTGTTCGGGATGTCGCCGAACCTTAGTAGACTACATAGGTCCTTGGCCGCTGTACTCAAAACTTAATCGCTTGATCCCGACCAGTCGCTTCTTTGCGAGTAAAGTGATTCAGATCGTTTAACTGTCGATGTATCCGAAGTGCTTTCCCAAGTAAAGGAGATCACCGAATGGCCTTTGAAATCATCGCTTGTCCAAAATGCGGACAAAGGGTCGTCCCCAAGAGCGACGGTCGGTGTCCTTCCTGCCAGGAGAGGATCACCAAGGGATCCAGGGACGACAATCCCTCCCCGGTGCAGGCGTCGTCTGGGCCGAGACTGGCAGCGTCTGGCTCCTCTTCGCCCCCGCCAAGTGCATCGCAGGACGAAGAAAAGTTGTACCCATCGCCAAATCGAGAGCCTCAAACGGCCAGCGGAGGGCGTGTCTCCAAAGGTCTTCTCGTCTTCGGAGTGCTTCTGGTTTTGGTGGGGGCCCCACTGTTGGTCGAGTCACTTTTGGGTGATCCCGGTCCGGCGATGCGCGCTTCGAGGCGTGCGCGCAGCATTGAGAATTTGCTGGGACCGCGAACAACTTTGTTGCTGTCGGGAGTCGTAACACTTGCGGTCGGCCTTTACATGACGCACAGTTCAGTGCGGCGGACAAAGCGTCGTGGCAGGGCTGTCGGATACGGGCTCGCCCTGGCAGCGGCCGTTACTGGCGCATCGTTCATCGCAGTGCCAAAGGCTGTCAAGGCGAGGGAACATGGGCGGCTCCATCAAGTGGTTGAGGAGATCCGCTTTCTTTGCAAAACGGATTCCGTTGCGGACGAGTGGCAGAAATTCCCTATCGGTGAAAAACTGATTATTTGGGACTGCGCAAATGACGACTTCCACCCCGCTTATGAAAAACTTCCTGATTCTCGGCGCGGAAGTTCGGGCGACCGAGAAGCCACGTACCTGCTGATTCTTGGACAGAACGACGAAAAAGACACAGAATACGAGTCGGGCGAATTGGGTTACCGACGCACTTTGCAGATCGGCCTGGTCGATTGGCCCGACAAGAACTTACTGGGGGTCTTCGAGATCGAAGGGAATCCGCCGCCGAGTTATCTCACTCGCAGAAAGGATGACGTTTCACGCATTGTCGGCGACACGACAGCTCCGATCCTCAGATGGATTGAGAGGCAGACGTCCTCCAAGTGAGCAGACGGCCTGTTTGTGGAAGTCAGGAATTTGTGGACCTGCGTCGATCGCGCCCCGTAATGCTTCAGATCGTTTAACTGGCAGGACGTACTTGCCCGAGAGGCAGTTTGTGTGGGTTCGAATCCCACTCTGAAGCAACCCCTAATCCGCTTACTGCAGTTGCCCCAGCTTCACCATTGCCCTTCCGGCACGAAATCTGGAACCACCAGAACGCCAATTTTCGCGAAAATTGGGAAATCTCTTCCCCGGACAGACGATTCCCGCCACGAAGACGACGCAGTTCTGCTTCCAGATCACTCTGAGCAACCTGTGTCTCTGACTTCTTTCCGTACGTCTGACGCCACTTCCGAAGCAGGTTCGCATTCACCTCCAAACGACGCCCGACCTCCGCTGTTGTCAAACCTTCCGTCTGTATCATATGCACTGCGTCACGACGGAATTCCTTTGTATATTTCTTATAAGCGTTACCAACACCTTTCTTCGCCATACCTTGCGATCCCTTTAGCCCCTGATCTACCACACTTCTTGATCGCCTACTTTCTTTGGGGAATTCCGGTCAGCACCTCAGTTCACCTTTCACGAGTCGCACGATGGACGACAACTCTACGATGGTCACGCTCGAAAGTAGCGACGGTCATGTCAACCAATGTAAACTAGTCCACGTATTCGTTTTTCAAGGGCGGCAGTATGGCACTCTCATCAAACAGCCTGACGTGAACGCGCCCAAGGAAACACTCTTGCTCACGCGACAAGTTCGCCAAGAAGGTAGCATGAAATTCCGGGTCATCGATGACCGGAGCGAATTCGCGGCGGTACTAGCGCACGTGGGACAACTGGCTGGAAATGCAATCGATATCCAAGGGCAATAGTCATGCAAAGAATTGTCTTAACCGGCGGGCCATGCAGCGGTAAAACGACGGTACAAAAAGTCCTTCGTGAAACATTCACGCATCAGCTTGTCCATGTACCGGAAGCCGCGACGATCCTCCTGGAAGGCGGGTTTCTTGCCCCTGGCCCCGCATTGCCGTGGAGCGAAGCTTGGCAAGCTTCATTTCAGCGTGCCGTCGTTGCGCTGCAATACTCACTCGAAGAAATCTATGCGAGCACCTCGGACACGGCGAAACTCATCGTTTTCGATCGAGGCCTCCTCGACGGGGCCGCCTACACGCCCGGCGGCGTATCGGAATTTCAACAAAGACATCGCATTGACCCGAAGGACGCCATGCAGCGATATGATGTCGTCATACATTTGGAATCGTTAGCGACCGCAGATCCCGCAAGGTACGGAAGGTCGAACAACGACCATCGGTTTGAGCCGCTTGAGCAAGCACAGCGACTAGAATACGCGGTTCGCGACGCCTGGGCCGCTCATCCTCGCCGTATCTTTGTGAAAGGGTGTCATGGAGTTGACGGGAAAGTCGCGGAAGTATGCCAGTTGTTTCGCGAATTTCTGGCTGAGTGAATGCGATGCGATGGACGTCGATCAGGGAGTGTCGACGCGTAGGCATTTCAGCGACTACGACGGGGCGTCCTGAAAACCGCCCCGCGCTGAGTCGACTTCACGGATAATTCGGCAGACCTTGGGATTGGGTTCAAACGGCGATTCCGAAAATTCACTTTCATCGTTGAATTTAAGCCGATCAATCGCAGCGGCTATTGCGGATGGACGATTCCCGCACCGCAGTGCACAAGAAAAGTATCCATCTCGTCCCAATAGCTGGTTACGAAGTCGAGAATGTCGTGTGCTTGATCGTCATGAAACAGTTGGTTGCCATCCAGCGGTGTCGTAATATCAGCGAAATCTAACTGGAGCAACGCGAATCAGCGATCATAGTCAATCTCAGCAGACATTGACTCCTGGCTGGAGGAATATGCACATCGATGGCGAGCGTTCGGCGGTCCAGTTCAAAGTCGACCGATTGCACGTGTTCGGTGTGGAATCGCTTGGCAATGGGAACTTCGATCATGATCCGAATCGCCTCGACAAGCAGCTTTGCCTCCTCCAATGTCAGCGGTTGGCTATGCTGCTGAACGGGCCGGCTTGAATGCTTCTCATTCTGTCTGAATGTTAACTCGGCCGTCGATCCGTCGCACCGCAATTCGACTTCCGTGGCTGAAAGCTGCAACCCCCTGCGAATCACCTGGATCACACGTGCCAATGTTTCAGATGTCTCCCTATTGGTAAAGACCGTTATCGTATTTGTTCGTCGAGGCGGTTTCACTTCTGCGAACAAGGACAAACCTCGATACGAATAGAGACTATCGAGCGACATACGAACGTTCGTATTCGTATTCGGCGTTGAACGTGCCGACATGGTTGGAGGCCCGCACTTTTCCCATCCTCCCGGCAACTCAACGGGTTGAACAAGCACACGATTCAAACCTCCGCCGTTAACGCTCTCGCTGCGATCAACCGCTACCATCGCCGTGAAGCGGCTGAGTACGTGGCATTCCAGCGATGTCGCCACAATCTGATTGTGTAACGCTTCCTGGTCATTGCCGATGGAAACACGATCTTCCAGTTGGCGGATCTTGCCGCGCCCCCAGAGACCCAACAGCGATTTATGTGCCTTCTCGTCTGGCGAGCGTGCCTCGACATCCATAGACCATGAGTGGCCTCCTGGATCGGTGCCGTGCAAGCGGATCGCCAGGCGATTCTCCTCTGCCGGCTGAAAACGTCCCATCAGCGTCACCGGCCGCCCTGCGAAAAGTGTCACTTTGCGTGACGGAACCAAGCTGCCGGGGACGGACACTCCCTGAAGCATTTCAATCCGCAGGTCGGTCAACACCGGTGGAGCGAGTATTCGTTGAATTCGGCCGAGCGCGTCATCCAAGGCCTGTTCCGATTCGACCAACTCACATGCGCCGTGAAACTGCTCGGCAAGTCGCCACAGAAACGCATCATTCACGGATTGGTCGATGCCCACGGGAAACAATTGAACATATTCGGAATTCTTTTCCGCGCGAAGTTGTTCAAGTACGCGATCTTCGCCAGCGACCTGACCGTCGGTAACCACCACGATGATCTGACGGCGAGACAGATCATGGCCATCGAAACACTTTAGCGCACGTGAAAGTGCCGTGGAGATTTCCGTGCCCCCTCGAGCTGTGATCTTGCCGATCCACTCGACCGCCTCCCAGCGCTGCTTGTTCCTTGCCGGCATGAGTTCCCCTGGTCTGGAGAAGCTCTCAATCCTGTCGTCAAAGGCCAGTAAATGGAAACGATCGTTGTCTTCCAACGCGTCGACCATGCGGCCCACGGCTCGCCGAGCAGCTACCATCTTCCAACCGTTCATACTACCGGAGCGATCGACCACGAACACGATATCGCAGAATCGCCGTGCGATCGATTCATCCCGTTTCGGCGGGACCACCGTCAGGGCGAACACGCCAGGGTGGCCCTCTCCGCAACGGCTAGCGACCAACGAGGTCTTCACCGATTCACCTGCGACCGGAAAGCGGAGGATGAAATCACGGTTCAAACGCTCTCCCGGCCGCAACCGGACCGTGACCGCCTCCCCTTCCTCCACGACCACGTTGTGTAAGCTGCATCTCATTTCCGTCATGCCAGTGATGGACGGGGAAATTGCCGCACGAGAGAACGTAACCCCCAGGGAAAGACGGACCGGATTGGGATATCCCGGCAGAAAGACGGGCGGAGTTACCCGCGATGCGTCCGGGACTTCGTTCGTATCATGGACTTCTCCCCAGCCAACGTCCATTCGATCGAGGGGCATGCCGGAAACATATCGAGGCGCAACGACGAGGGGAAACCGGAATTCGCCAATCCCTTCCGAGACGTCAATTGGCATGATCAGACCGAGTTCGATCTTCACGCGTTCGCCAGGGGGTAGGTTTCCGACCCGAAGGGTAAACACATTTGGTCGTTCCTGCTCGGCGATTGACGAACGATATCCATCCAGAATTGCTTGCTGGTAAGCCTTGCGGGCCGCTTCGCGTTCTTGCAATTCCGATTCGACAACGCGGCCGGCAACGCGCATCGTGAAACGCGTAACAGCAGCTCTCGACGGCAGCGGAAAGACATAGGTCGCTTCGACCGACTCCCGGGCGGAATTGACGAACACCTGGTGCACTGCGACCTCTGAGAATAAATCGTCTACCGTCGCCTGGATGTCGAGTTCCTGGAGCGGCAAGCATCCACTTGCAGACTGAAGTGAGCCCAGCTCACCATCTTCATCATCCCAGCCAGAGCGGCTTACATCGTACGTTGCAACTGAATTCGTCATGGCAATTCTCCTTACAAATTGATGGTCAACACCATCTAAAGCGACGACAAAGCCTGGTCTGGGGGAGGTTTCGAAGGAAGAGGAGCTGGAAAACGTCTGGGAACGCGAATAAGTGACCGAACGTCCCGGTGACGGCAGCCTCAACTATTTTCCAGGCAAATTCGTTTTCTCCGCCCAACCACGCCACTTCCACCGCTTTCCAGGTGTTCTTTAGTTTCACAACATCTGACTTTGGGAGACGATTGTGATGGTTCGATTCCTTCCGACGCTCGTGTTATTCACGCTTGTTTCGTGCGGCAATCAGGCGTCTGCCGAGCCAGCCGACTCGCGTGACGATGACTTCCTTCGCCAGGTCGCGTTGTCGACCGTCGTCGTCAATGGAAATTGTCCGGCGAGCGGCTTCCTGATTGATCGAGAACAACGCCTGGTCGTGACATCGATGCTTAGCGTTCTCGACAAAACCCACGTCTGGGTAATGTTTCCCGTGGTTGAAAACGGCCAGGTAATCACGGAAGGCCCCTATTACGGCAAGCGACTTCAGGAGTTGCTGATCCCGGCGAAAGTGCTGCTCACCGACTACCAGCGCCGAATCGCTTTGATTCAGCCGGTCCGTCTGCCAAAGTCCGCCCAGGCCATCTCACCAGCTTCCCGAGAACCTCGAATGGATGACCCGCTGTATGCCATCGGCGACAGCACAGCCGATGGTCACCTTTTCGCCATCTTCCGCGGCCGGCTGCAAAAGAAATTGGAGCGGAAGGACGGAGTGGAACTCCTCGCGACGACGCTGCGAACCAAGGAAAACGATTGGGGATGTCCGGTGGTCAACGCATCGTGTGAATTGGTTGGTATGGTTTCCAACGCTCCTTACAACAGCCCGACGAATGACTCACCTCACATCGTGACTTTGTCCGAGATTGCTGCGGTAACGAAAAAAGCCGGGTTCGACCTTCAGCCGAAGAAAAGCCCTGAGCCAGAATGGATGGAGATCATCGTACGCGGCAATTCTCTCTGGCGACAATACGCGGACGAATGAGATCGTCTCCGGGGGAACTACGGCGAGGAAGCGTTCATTCCTCGTCGAGTGATCCGGGATCTCCCAGTAACGGCGAGGACTCTTCGAGTGTTAATGGGAATGTCGGTTCCTGCGGAGATGCGGAAGGGGAGACTAGCACCTTTGCATCACGCAACGCGCGTTGGCCGGTTCCGGCTGGAATCAATCGTCCCAGAATCACATTCGAATCGAGACTATTGAGGTCATCGCTCTCTCCTGCCCACGCCGCGTTGGCAAAGACCGAACGCAATTCCCGAAATCTCGCTTCGGTCAGAAAATCACCGAGACCGATGCTGGCTTTGGTCATTCCCAGGAGAATTGTCTCTCCGATAACAGGTTCAGCGGCCGTGGATTCCGGAAGTTGTCCGCCGTTCTGTCGCACCTTCTCACGGGCTTGCTCGAATACGTCTGTAGAAACCAGTTCGCCAACTTGCAGACTCGAGTCACCGCAATCCGTTACGCGGCATTGGTTTGACAATTCGTGATTCACACTCCGCAGCCTGGATCGTTCGACCGTAGTACCGACGACAAGTTGCGAGTCGCCTGCGTCGATAACTTTCGCGCGACTAAGCAGACGAGAAATGGCCAATTCGATATGTTGGTCTGCGAGGTTAATTCGATCCCGAATCAGTATCCCTTTGATTTGTCTTTTTAGATAGTCGATCACCTTCGAGACACCGCCATACTTCAGCACGTCGAAGGGGCTTGGAGTGCCGTCCGTCAGTGGATCGCCAGCGCGGACTTCATCACCAGGAAACACACGAGGATTCATCCAGACACGCTCCTGCAGCAGCCTGCCGTCAGCCGTAGAAAGCAGGATGTGATGTGAACCACTCATCTGCCGCTCCACCTCGACAACTTTGGCATCCGCGGGGGCAAGCGTCATGCAATCCCAGGTATTCCATGCTTCCAACAATCCCATTAGCTTCTGTCGTTTTTGGAATGGGCTGAGACCGATGGAAGCGACATTGCGCGGTGCCGCCGTGGCGAGGACGTTGCCAGGAAACACTTTTGCCGGCCCGATCGACCACACAACCGAGTTACACACACGAAAACCGACGCCCAAATAATGAACTTCTAACGCGGCTCCAGAATCATCGGAGATGACAATCCGCGGATGACGTGGCAAATCATCCTTTTGGATGACGAGCCGTTCGTTGTCTACCCAGGTATTTGCGGCATCTTCGCCGTCAAGATGAAATGTTGCGATTCCACATGAGCGAGCAATAACGTATGCGACGGACGCTTCGAACTCGAACACCGATTGATGCCTAATCACCGATTTTCCGTGTTCAACTCTTAGAGTCGCGCCGTGCGGCAACGGATAACTCTCGACAACGCTTCTCCGCGAATCGAGCAACTGCAATCGCCCGCCGTGGTTCAATACTCTTCCGTCTGCGACATCCACGTTGGTCAAGTCGATCGTTCCATCCTGCCTGGCATGAACTTCAACCGTCTCTCCCGCCGCGTAGCCGTCATGCAGTGACCGGCGATACTCTTCAAACGTATCATAGTCCAGCGGAACAGGCACGCCGTTATCCATTTTGGAAGGGCTCTCCGGCGGCTTTCCGACACGCGCCAACGCACCGGAGATGGCGAATACGGCGTGAACTCCAACTGCCGCGCCCATTTCAACCAGCTCTTGCGCTGAGTAGTCCATTCCGTAGCATCGCTGACAAAGTCCATTCGAGGCTTCACAGGTCATCGGGCTGCGGACTTGCAGGCTCTTGAATCCGATGCGTTCCAGCTTTTTCACGATCTTGTACGTGACCAATTCATTGGCGGCTACCACAATTTCAGAAGTGACAGGATCAACAATCGTTTCCAATGCGACGCGTCCGTAAGCCTGACGAAGCAGAGATTGCCGCACAACATCTCCATCATAGAATGGCAAGATGGTCACTCCATGTTGTGTTTCGCAATCTTCCATCGTGATCACAATGCCCTGCAATAAACTACTGAGCTTCTCCCAGTTGCTTCTGTTCAAATGGCGTTCACGATGGGTCAGAGAACTCGGGCGATCTATCAGTAGATGGTTCCAATAGTCGGTGATCTGCAGGCCTTCGCGCAGGTTCGTTCGAATAGGCCGGATGCGACCTTCATGCGGGTTACATGCGATGCCACACATGCCGCACAGTTTGTCATATCGAATGACATTGCCACGCTCGCTGGTTTTCGCCAATAGCGATAATATGTTAGCCCCAGCAGTCAGTTCCCGCGTTAGATCCTGATTGATTTGTTCTCGCGCGCTCACCCAGGCGTCCAATTGCTTATAGTACGACTCATTCGACGTTAGATAACCTCGCTCAAGCCACTTCAAGCAGTGAGTTCGCACTTTTTCCGCATGGTTGATGTGGTTGGCTTTCGTCGAGGGAACCGGCAGGTCTTGTATTCCCAGCGAGAGCCCGCTGCTGGTTAGATGCTGTTGGGCCAGCCGCGTGATGGATTGCAGGACGTCCATCGTTCGCTCGCGCCCCACCTCTCGGAAGCAATCGCTAATTACGCACAACAACAAGGTTCTATCAAGTTCGTGGTCATAGTAATCCATCTCCTGCGGCAGAACGTCATTGAACAACACACGTCCCAGAGTCGTGTCAATGATGCGATTGCTGTCTGATGCTGAGTCGGTCACCCAGTCAGACGTTCCCGTCTGCGATCGCTTTCCCGCTGCAAGTCGCACCCTCACGACTGCATGCAAATCGATTCGGCCGTGTTCCCAGGCGGTCACCGCTTCGTCCGGCGAGGAAAACACCATCCCTTCGCCGCGACACCCCGTTTTGGCGATGGTCAGGTAGTGACAGCCGAGCAGGACGTCGTTTTCGGGGATCAGGGCAAATTGGTCGGCTTGTGCGTCAAACAGATTGTTCGCGCTCGAGACCAATCGTCTCGCCTCGGTTTGTGCTTCGATCGAAAGGGGTAGGTAGACCTTGAGTTGCTCACCGCTGAATTCAACGCCAAATTGCTGCCCTATAAGAGGATGGATGTGGATCGCGTTTCCCCCCACTAGCCGCGGTTGGAAGGCCTGAATTCGTTGGCGTTTCACTATCGGCGGCCTGGACAACAACACCCAGTGCTCGCGCAGAAGATTCTCCAGGGCTTCCCACACAACCTCGGACTTTCGAGCGAGCAGGATGCGGGCATAGTACGACGTTTGGGCGTGTTTGCGGGCCAGTAAGTAGCGAATGATCAGCGGTTCGTAGAGCGTCAGCGCGAGACTCCTGGGCAGCCCGCATTGGTCAAGTCGCAACTGCGAATTGGGTACCACGACAGACCGTCCGGAAAAGTCGACTGATTTCCCGAGCGGAAATGAGGTTCGAAGATCGTGTTGAAGTTTTCGAACCAACGAAGCTGCTATTTTGTCGGGCGAATTCTGGGAAGCATTCGCGATGTCATCAAACAGCCTATCGACCACCCACTGAAGTCGAAACTTGCAGTCACGGACGATGACCTCTGGTAGATCCATCTTCAGCGCGCGCCGCATCTTGTCGTTACGATTGAGAACACGCCGATACCTGGTATTGAGATCGCATTCGGTGACGCCTGCGCCTTGCGTTTGCCTGGACCGCATGTAGGGTGGAACAACCGGCAGCACATCCAGAACCATCCATGAGGGATTATTTCCACTGGCCCGCAGTGACTCGACAACATGTAACCGCCTTTGGAGATTCGCCTGCTTTTGTTCTGAATCTGTATGCAACCGTTGCTGCCGAAGTTTGCTTGCCAGTTCGTCCAAATCTAACCCTTCGATCAGTCGTCGAACTGCTTCCGCTCCGGAAAGCGTTTGCAGTTGGCTATCCCCAAGGTCGTCCCGCATTTGCCGGACTTGTTGGTCCGTTACAATCTGGTAATGTTTCAGCGATGTTTGACCAGCGTCGATGACCAGATGCGCATGGTACTGCACCAGTTGGCGTAGTCTTGCTTTGGGGATGTCCAACAACTGGCAAAGCAGGGGAGAGAACGCCGCGTAGAACAAGGGATGGACCACGGGGCAAGCGAGTTCAATATGGCCCATGTGCGTCTGGGGCCGCGGCTGGAACGACGGAAAGTGATCGCATACATCGCAGTATTGATTCTTTTGTTCTTCGCCGAATCGCTTCCCACATTGGCAACGCCATTCCTGCAGGGGACCGAAGATGGCCTCGCAAAAAAGTCCGCCTGCGATCGGCCCGTCGGATGCGTCGAAACCCGTCGCCTTAGTCACTTCGCCAGAAGACCAACTCCGAATATCGTCGGGGCTGGCCAGCGAAATATGGATCGCTTCGATTTCGTTGACACGGCAAGATCTCGCTGTTGGGTCCGTCATGTTGCCCTCGATCTAAAGAAAGTCATGCTATTCCGGAAGTGATTCGGATCTCTCACCAGGGGCTTGCGTTGCGTAATTGAGGGAATTCCACAGATAATGTCGGTCAACTGATATTCAAAATAGGTTTGCACACATTCCAGCAAAACAGCCTGAGCAGCCACTCGCTCGGCCGGCCCGGTGGTCGAGAACCGGGGTGTGAAAAGACCTTGAGCTTTCGGCGTCAGGCATTTCATGCACTCATGAGAAAGATGGTCAACGAAGGTCGGCCAGTCATTATTCGATGAACCTGGAATGAGAATCTGGTGTTGGACTTCGATTCGCTTCGCTGGAATGATCAACCAACTGCTTGCGAAACCGTTCGGAATGCTGGTTCACGTGATGCGAGACGCCTTGGCAGATCGTCAGCCAGATCATGTCTGGCGACAAAACAACCGGTCGATGCGATCGACAGGCGGCCGCAATCACATTGACCAGGAGATGGCAAGACATTCCACTACAAAGCTCACCTCTTGGCCGAGAGCACGTCTCGATTTTTGGGGTCGACTTTTTCGCAAGATCAGCACTCTGTAGATCACCGTGTTGCTTCTCGTCCAGCGTTGCGGAAGTGTTTCGCTGAACTTCCTCGGTCAGCCATGCAGGCGGCTGCAAGTAGTCGTTGATCGTGTCAACACTCGGGACGACCTCGAACGGGTCGCCTTCCGGAGTGACTTCATTGACGCGAAAGGTGATACCAGAGAAAGGAGTCGCCAGCATGTCGCTTGCTTGGGAACTTAGGCTGGCATCCGTGCGAGTTGGTTCTTCTTGCTTTTCACCATTCATAGGAATGCACCGAACCAGGAATAGAGACATCTCGATATCGCGTGGCGTTGCCTAACAGGGGTTTCGGACCGGGACCAGGGCTGGGGACGCTATGAACCGTTGACAAAACACTGTCAACAGGTCCGCCATGTTTGACGGATCGGCCGAATGAAGTGCCTTGCTTAATCGCCAGCGAACATAGTGGTTTCGCACGATGCGAGGGAGAACGTCGGACGTTGTGGCGGACAGGCCAAGGACCGAAACCAGAGCTTCGGCCACGCTTTCGCGCAGCTCGGTCACGGAGCAGTCGAAAACCGGATTTGAATCCTGATCAAGCTCGTCATCACGATCCAGCAAATCGACAACGAATGGCAGTGAATCAATGGCTTTAGGACCGATGGCCCGCAACACCTGGACGGCATAATTCGAACCAATGGGTGAGTCGTGAATCGTAAGTGCTGCTAGTTCCGCAACGAGAGGACTTGCATCCGAACCCAGCGAATACAGCAGTTCCAGTACGGCGCAACTTGAAGGACCCCACAAGAAATTGGTCCGTGGCAACATGGCACCGAGCAACTGGACCAACTTACCTCGGTCGTATCCTCGTTCGCTCAGCAACCGACATGCGTTAATGTGCTTGGTGTTTTCCCATCCAACAGGGCTGTCGACAATCTGTTCGAGTTCCCTTACCGCGATCAACGGATTCCGTTCCAACACGCTTCTTGCCAGTTGTAAAGGATGAGGCCACGCGCTGCACAGGGACTCAAGGGAGGGACCGTGATAGAAGTTTCGATTCTTGATTTCATAGAGATAGCCGCGACAAGCGTCATGGATAACGGCCTTCGCAATACGAGGATCGTCTGGCGCAAATTTCAGTAGCGCCTCCGCACTGGCTTCTCCGCCACGGTGAGTCATCAGCTCCAGCAGTTCATCAATGTAAATCGCCGCTCCATCCCCAAGGGCGTAGACAGCACGCTCCGTACAATCATCGTACGAATGGTGTTCATGCTGGCAGAGCCACGCTTTTACTTCCGGAGCCTCTGGTTCTAGCGCAGGCAGAATACTCGCGGACCAGGCCTCCAGTTCGTCATCACCCGAATGTGCCCACATACGAACCGCCTCCAGCACAATCGGCACGAATTTTCCCAGCGAAATCAAGAGTTCGCGCGGCGGTCGCTCAGGCCTGATGCTCTTCGTATTTTCAATCGTGAGTATGATCTCCATCGCCATGCATCGAGCTTCGCTTTCGGTTAGGTCATCACGCTCGAGGGCCGCTTTGATCTCATGAAATCGCCTGTCCAGCGGCCTCAGTGTCTTTTGGCTCGCGTTGGTCCATTGGTCCAGGGCGTGTTTTGCTTCGAGCGCCACGCTGGGTTCGGGCGATTGCACCAGCATGTTGAGCATGGAATCCAGCCAAATTAGCTCGCAACAATCTTTGTCTTCCACCAGACGAGACAACAGCGACAGCTTTTGCGGATCGCCAATTTGATTAAGGTCTTGAAGTGCTTCCACGACAGCATTGCGGACCCCGCGATCAGGATGCTCGCAGCCCTTCTGCAGTGCTGGCAGTGGGTCGTCAAACCACGAAAAGACTCTTGATCGCTCGTAGTACGGAATCGCTTTACAAGCAACGCAGTTCAAGACGGCATCAATCGCCGGCATCGGCACCCAGTGAATCTTGTCGAGCATGTTGACCAAATAGTAATCGCTCGAACCGTTGAACAGGAGCCGCTCAATAATTAGCGGAGACGCCGTTCGGCCGGCGAGCACAATCGCGTCTGCTACTTCGGAATGACGATTTTCGAACTCCGGATTCTGAACTACGTCCAGACAACTGTTAATGACATCCTCCGAATTCGCCCCGATCGTTATCAACGACTGGACGGCGGCTCGAAAAAGCCCTGTATCTTCGTTCGACAGGTAGGGAATCAGCGTGCTTGCAACACTGCACGCCGCAGCACCAAGGTTGCCAATCGCCTGAATCGCTCGAAGCGTTACGGCTCGATTGGGATGATTAGCGAGCGATTGCAGCGTTTCGCGAGCGTGACCATGGTCAGGGACTTGAAGCAAAACGGCTTCGCAAGCCGCGACGCGCGTCAACGCGTGGCTATCCGCGAGACGCTCGACAAGTGCGTCTCGCGCGGCAACCGCGCCGGCTTCGTGGTACCAGGCGACAAACGATTCCGCAGAGCGACGTCGCCTTCGCTGGTCCGGACTGGTAAGTTCTTCCCTTGCCGCGTTGAGATCGGGGCTATTTATGGGTCCACGAGAAGTATTCACGGTGTTTGCGAGTCTCCGTTTCGATTCGCCTCAAAATTACCTGGTGGAAGTCGGCATGGGTTAGTTAAGCTCGGGATCTCGCTGTTTTCCATTCCAGCGGCAAATTCCCTGACTAGAGCCTGCAATGATCTCCAGATCGTCTTTTCCAAAACCGACGAACCAAATTCCGTTTGATTCGCCGTTGGTGTTCAGCACCGTTGCGAAGAGACTTCCCGTTTGCACATCCCAGATTTTGATCGAACCATCACGGCTGGCGGTCGCAACCCGCGTCTCCTGATGGGAAAACGCCAGATCGGTGATCTCCCCCTGATGGTCGTCGAGGATCGCCTGGATTCGCCATTTCTGCGCGTCCCAGATCTCCACGCGAGAATCTTCTTCATACGCGACGATCGCTCTCGTTCCATCACGAGAGAATCGTACCAGCGACACAGGGCGAGCGGTCCCCGGAGAAGGGGATCGTACTCGCGTGATTTTGCGCGACCCCAGGGATAGCGAATATACCAGATCGCTCTCCCTACGACGCCTCATCCAGTGGTCGATGACCTTCGGAAAACCTACCAGGACATTTTGACTTTGGTTATAGGCGAGACGTGAGATGTCAACGGCTGGCGAGTCTGCTTCCCATGGCGGGAGTTCTCCTCTCACCTCGCCTGTCTGTGCATCCAGTCGCAACATAGACTGCGACGCTATTCGCCTCACGATCAACTCATCCCCGGCGAAGCACATTGGCGCGCCAAAAGCGTTCGAACTCCAAAGTGGTTTTCGATTCGCCACGTCAATCACCGTCAACTCGGTTTGGCTCTCCGGGACCGATCGAGAAACAATCGCAACGCGAGAACCGTTCTCCTGGAGCGCAACTTCGTATTCGGTTGTCCCGTCGCTAATAGGAAGTGCTTCCTGCAGAAGCATTCTATCCCCTTTCAGGTCCCACACCTGGAGCGATCGGTCCACGGTAACGAAAACGATCACGTTTCCATTCGCACTCTTTGCCACTCTTGCGACCTCGTCGAACGACATGGGCCAGCCCTCTGGCATTGCGTCGATCGTCGCTGGATTGGGCAACTCAGCGGTGAAGAATTCGTTAGCGTCACCCAATAGCGATTTTCCCAACCAGAGAAGCATGGCATTGACTTTTGCGTCGAATGCAAGCTGCTGAACCTCGGAGGAGTTCGAGTTGAACAGCGCAAATGGGGCCCCGTCAGGAACTCGCCATACACGAACGCTTCCATCCGACAGGGCCGTCGCGGCCAGGGTTCTCGTGGCGTTCAATGCAGCCGCCGTAATCCGGACATCGACCGGAAGACGCAACATGACGCTGCCTACCGGTTCGGTAGAGTCACCACGCTTCACCATGAATTGCACATTCCGGCGGGAAGCACCAGTTTGCTCGCGAATCGTGTCGCTCTCCTGCTCGCCAAGGTCTTGTTCTTCAATAGAAAACGAAACAGGTTCCGGTGTATTGGACGCTTCGTCTGGGGACGACTGTTGAGCCATGATAACCGCAATCTTTGGGAGATTCAGTCCATCCAAGCTGGACGAAGTACCTGAAATCTCCGCCATGAAGGATGCCATCTTGTTTTGATCGATCGTTTCGAGCACCGTGCCGTCCGCAGATTGCAGCACCAGAAAGACGAGTTCCACTGAGGGTGGTTGTTCCTCCGGACTGAAACGCTCACTCGCTTCTTTCGGCTCGTCGCTCGCCACTTTTTGTCCTCGATGCAGATCCCTCAACGCGTCCCCCAGAGAAATCGTGCTCTCGGCAGGATGAACTTCCGCTTCCACCAATAATCGGCCCCCATCTGGCAGAAAGGAAACCGAACGTACCAGGTTCTTCGTTTTGTGCTCCCAGAGCACCGAACGACTCGGGACGTCGACCACTCGAATGGCCCATGCATAACCGTTTTGCATGAGTGAGACGTTTCGCACGACGGCGGCAATGCGACTTCCATCCGGTGAAATGGCTCCCAGCGTCAGCGCGGGTTGCCCTAGCTGGTCCAGGGAATCGTTGCGGGCTCGAACAGATAACAAGCGTGGCTGTTGACAAGCGTTCTTCCAGAAGGACCATTCGTAGCCCCGCAGATCTTCGTCGGTCGACAGGAGCACACGGTCTGCGTCGTTCAGTTCGCCCAAGTCATACAGCGACTCAATGAGCCGAATTTGGCTTGCATACTGGGGACGACGGAGTCTTACGTTCTGCTCTGCCAAACCAGCGTTTGCTTTGGCAAGATCCACTTTCGCGGAAAGCTCCGCACGACGTGCCAAATCCAAACGGATCGCTCCAATCGTTAGCAGCACACTTGCCACAAGCAAAGTGGCGAACGTGCTGGTCACCAGCACCCGGCGCCGCTTGACCCAACGACGAACCTGCTCGGCGATTGGCTCTGGCCAGGCATGGACCGGCTCATCGGCCAGCCACCGTTCAATCTCGTCCGCGATCGCACCTGCCGTCGCGTATCGATTGCCTGGAGATCCTGACATGGCTTTGAGACAGATCGCTTCAAGTGCTCTGGGAGTCTCGGGGCGAATCACGCGCGGATTCACAAATTGCCCTGCTTGAACTTGCCGCAACAGTTCCGACACCGAATCGCCATGGAAGGGAGCTTGTCCCGTTAACAGGTGATAGAGTGTCGCGCCGAGGCTGAAAACGTCGCTTTCCACTCCCACTCTTGAGCCGCCGCTGGCTTGTTCCGGGCTCATATAGCCCAGGGTGCCCGCGATACCTGACGCGTGGGAAAACGTCACCCCAGCATCTGTGGGCAACTCTTCGGAGTCGGCTGGTAGCTCGTCCTCGCTGATCATTTTGGCGAGTCCCCAATCGGCGACGAACACCTCACCGAAGTTGCCAGTCATGATGTTGTCAGGCTTGATATCGCGATGGACGACGCCACGGAAATGGGCATAGTCGATCGTTCGACAGATGGTGGAAAACTGGCCGAGTAAATTGCGGAACGCAATCGCCCGTTCCGATTCATGCGTCATTTCGAGCAGCTGACCAATCGCCCGATCAAACGTGCGTTCATCACGCAAATATCGCATCGCGTAGAATGGTTGTCCGCTCTTGTCATATCCAAACCCGTACAGGGGAATCACGCCGGGATGTTCGAGCTTACCAGTAATCCTGGCTTCCTGCTCCAACCGGCTTTGAGCCGAGGCGTTCCAGCGCCAGCGAGCTTTCAGGAGCTTAACGGCGACTTCACGATCAAGGCTTTTGTCGCGTGCGCGGAGGACATGGCCTTGCCCTCCCTCTCCGACAAGTTCGACGCTGGCGTACTGATCCGAGACGAATGAGAGAGGTTCGGCTTCGGCTCTTGCTGAATTTGGCAGATCGATAAACTGTACACCGAATTGTTTCAATGATTCGATATCGTTGCGAAGCGCCTCCCAAAGTTCACGCGGGCCCTGAGGGCTGAGCTGTTCCGGCGACAGATCTTCGCCCGTATTGAGAAAGCGTTGTTCCCATTCCTCAAGCAGCCTGTTGAAACGTGATTCCCGGTCTGCAGGAATGTCGTTCTGATTGTCGTCTTGCATGGCCGACTCGATGGGTTCATTCAACGAATGAATTAACATTTCACGCGTCTGTAGCGTCGCTTGAAGCAGTCCCGGGGGCAGTTCTCCCTAAATTCTGGATAATTTCCGGCTGGATTGCCAAGCGAAATTTCGACAAGGGGAAGCATTGGTTTGGTATTTCCCGGCGTGATATACTGCCTGGTCGGCCGTAACTTATAGGGGAAGTGTTCCAGATGAATTCGCCTGGTTCTGTAACGTTGATGATCGAAGATTGCCTGCGTGACATTGATGCCGGCGATACCGCCGCTTTCGAGCGGTTGATAGACGTCGCGTATGATCGGTTGGTGGAAGTCACCGAGAGAATCGTAGGTTCCATGACCACTGTGAATCGTGGCGTTCGGGTGAGCGACGTTTTTCAAGACTCTTATTTGCGTCTTCGCAGCGCGATGGCGAAGGACAATGTCAAGCCGAAGACCGCGGGAGAATTCCTGGGGTTGGCCGCCCGGCACATTCGTTTTCAAGTTCTTGACACACTGCGTTCCAGCCAACGCACGAGAGCTGACGAACTGCCTGAGGGACGTGAACCGCCAGGGCGTCAGGAAGCGGAAGACAACAGGGAGATGTGGATTTCATTCTTTGAGGCATTCGAAGAATTGCCGGAAGAAGAACGACGGGTCGCTGACCTGCTTTGGACGTGGGTCGAAGGCAAGGGAAACGTAGCAGTTCCCAATATGACTCAGAATGAAGCCGCGGAAGTGCTCGGCATTACTCGCGATCGGGTAAAAGACTTATGGCGGAAAGCAAGAATCAAAATTGCCCGCAAGTGCAAGGACTTTGATCTAACCTCGTAAGCAACTCCCTGCTGCCGATTACTCATAACGAAGAGTGCTCGCCGATAACTGGAGACACTTGCGATGTCAGAAACATCCGTTGGTTGAAATTCACGCTAATCTGATGCGATTTTGCATCCTGTTGATTTCCCCGCTGGTCCGTCATCCTAAAGCCGCTCGCAATCTGGAGGCAAACAGATGGCGTTGGGACGGCGTCGAGAGCAGCGGCAGCAGACGTTTTGATTTCGGCGGACGTGGACGCGGAGCCGCGGAACGTGTTCTATAACCGGTTGAATCGCTTGCTGGCCGAGATCGAAATTGATCGCCGACTTGAGGCAGCGGCCAAGCCGTATTACGACACGTCGGGCCGCAAGTCGTTCCCTCCGGGCGTCTACTTTCGCATGATTTTCGTCGGTTACCTGAAAGACATCTCGAGCCAGCGAGGTGAGGTGAAGACAGCTGCTGGCTGACGCGGTTTCTCGGCAGCGGCCCAGGCGAAGCGACGCCCGATCACATCACGCTTTCTTTGACGCGCAATCGTTTGCCTATTGAGATTCATTATCTGGCGTTTGAATTGGTACAGGCCGCCGTGCAGAAACATGGCCTGCTAAAAGGCAAAACGACTGATCTGGAGACGAACGCTTCCTTGAAATCGATCGTTCGTCGCGACAACGGCGGCGATGCAGCCATCCGATCACGGGTGAGACCATCACCAAAAAGACGAAGAACGGCAACCGCTATTACACCTACCACCGCTGTACCTATTACAACAAACGCGACCATCCGCGTATCCGCCTACCGGAATCGAAGATTAAGCAACAGGTGCTGGCCATCTTCGACAAGATGAAGGTCGAAAACGAAGAGGTCCGCGACTGGTTCCGCCCGGTGCTTACCTCCCAGACGAAGGACGCACAAGCTGACTCACTGTCCCAGCGTGCCAAGCTCCAGCGGCAAGAGACGCTGCTCGTCCAGCAGCAGGACCGGCTCTTGAAGATGCGGCTTAGTGAGGACATCGATCAAGAGACGTTTGCCAGCAAGCACACGGAACTCAGGGACCGGCTTGCCGCCATCAAGCCGCAACTCGATGTGGTAGACCGCTCACACGATGTGGTAGACCGCTCACACGATGAAACGGCTGAGCTGGCGGCCAAGGTTTTTGAACTTTCGCAAACACTTAAGCAGCAATGGCTTACCGCTGATTATACCGCAAAACGCCGTTTGCTCGAAATCGTGTTCTTGAACTGCACGCTCGATGACGTAACTCTTTGCCCCACAATAAGAAAGCCCTTCGACGTACTCGCCGAAGGGCTTGTTTCTGAAAAAAGTCGGGGCGACACGATTTGAACGTGCGACTTCCTGCTCCCAAAGCAGGCGCTCTAGCCAGGCTGAGCTACGCCCCGTTTGAATTGTTCTTGTCTGAGGACACGATTTTCGGGGGTGAGTTCGCACGAATTCACCACCTGATCCTCAGGCGAGGCGGGAGTGTAGCAGTCAGCAAAGTTTAATGCCAGAGTTGCTGGCCAGTCTCATTCATGGAAAACTACATTGGTGCATGTTCGTCCAAAGTGAGTGAAACCGAGCTTCCGGCCGTTGAAAATCAATCTCATGCTGACCCAGGAAAATCCACAACGCGGCCTCTCCTTCCTACTGATGGCGGCCGCATTTGTCGTTGTCTCATTCGGAATGAGAGCCGCTCAGGAGATACTGCAGCCACTTCTGCTAAGTCTTTTCATATCCGTTGTTTGCATCCCGATTTATGCATCGCTGGTCCGCCGAAAAGTGGCATCCTGGCTCGCTCTGTTAACCGTAATTGGTGGCCTGATCGCGATGACACTGGTTGTCTTCTGGATCGTTATGACGTCGCTGGCTGACTTCACGCGTCAACAGGATCACTATGCTGAACAGTTGCGATTACGATCGCGGCCCCTGACAAAACTCATCGAAAGTCTTGTGCCGGAGCAGCCAGAAGCTCCCCAGGCAGAAGAATTCAATCCGGCCGATCCGACGGATTCGGTTGACGTTCCACCTGATGAACCTGATGTCGACGACAGTGTTCGCAGAATCGATGGCGATGATGCAACCGAGAGAAATTCGCCAGATACTGCGCGCCCGTCGGCAGGAGACCCGACTCCATCGCATTCGGATGAACAATCCGCGGAGCGCAACGATGATGCGGCTGGCTTGTCTGAAAATGTTGCTGGCGAGAGTGAACGTACTGATGCTTCCCCGGAGTTGGTCGCTAACACAGGGAACGACGATTCGTCGGCGAATTCCGGCGAAGATCCGGTTGGGGCAGGCTTCAGTCAGGAAGCAGAGAAGGTCGAATCTGCCGATACCGAGGAGGAACTGGACGCCCAGTTGGATCAGGCAACCAAAGGCGACTTTGCTTCGGGGCGTCTGTTTAAACAGAGTCGAAACACTCAGGCTCCAAAATCCAGGAGAACATGGCGTCAACTCATTATGGCGCAGTTCGATCCGGGCATGGCGTTGTCGCTGGCGGCAACCCTGGCAGCAACAGTCAGTCAGATCCTGAGTAATTCGCTACTGATCCTTTTAACAGTCGTCTTTATCTTGCTGGAAGCAAGCACCGTACCGCAAAAACTGACGGCTGCCTTCGGTGCCGAGAATCGTCCGGACATTAAGTATCAGGAAATTGTGGAGAACGTTCAGAGCTACATTGTTCTGAAAACCGTCGTGAGTATTGGGACAGGTCTGCTGATTGCTGTCTGGCTCAGGCTTTTCGGAGTCCCTTACGCGGGGTTGTGGGGCATGCTGGCATTTCTGCTGAACTACATTCCGAACATTGGCTCGATCATTGCAGCTGTTCCGGCACTCGCAGTGGCCTGGCTGGATCTGGGGCTTTCTCCCTGCATTGCATGCGGTATCGGTTACGTTCTTGTGAACGTGTTCGTAGGCAACTTTATTGAACCGCGATTGATGGGACGCGGTATGGGCCTTTCGCCACTCGTGATTTTCTGCTCAATGCTTTACTGGGGATGGACCCTCGGCCCTGTCGGCATGCTGTTGTCCGTTCCTTTGACAATGGGGCTTCGGGTAGGTTTGGAGGCGTTCAAGGATACGAAATGGATTGGCGTGCTGCTGGGTAACGCAGATTCGGAGTAGCTTGACAGGTCAGGTCATCATCGCACCCCGCTGGGGCACAGCATCTGTTGCCGGAAAACTTCTTATCCGAGTCATTGAACGCAAAAATTGTGGCGTCCCGGTCCGGTTGTTCGTCGTCTTCAGTTCTGTAGAATGAGGTTGGTCCGTGCGATGCTGCGGCTCCCGGAGAATTCTTACCGCGCTGCTGAGACAGCCAAATCCCCGAAATTTCGGTGCTTCGTTGAATCCAATAATCGAACTGCAACAATTGACTGGTCTTTTTCCGGAGAATGACCACGCCGCACTTTACGAATCGGCAGAGCATGTTGCTCGCGAAGCCACTCCCGAACCATACCATCGGATGCTGGTTCACGAGCATCACATGACGGTGACGATGGAGGCTTATTACGACTGTACGGTGGATGTCGAAGTTCTGGAATCACGATTTGAGGATGGTTTGTACCTCCGGAAGATCCTGTTGAAGAAAAGTGGCACAAATGATGTTGTTCAGTTCGGACTTGTGCGGTTTAACTTCGAGTATGTGACTCCAGCAGTGAAGGCGGAGATTCTGGCACAGCAGACGCCTCTGGGACGCGTACTAATTCAGCACAACGTCTTACGACATATCGACTTAGGAGCGATCATACGTTTTACTGCAGCAGAAGGGCTTTGTCGGTATCTGCCGATGCAACCGGGACAAGTCACTTTCGGCCGCATGGCAACGATTTTTTGCAACGGTGCACCTGCCGTTGATCTGCTCGAAATTTCCTCGCCTTTGAAGTAGCTGTTTAGACAGACGGCTTCACATTCGAACAAGCATCCGAACCAAGTGTGAATGAAATGGGGCCCTCAATGATTCAACCATCGCCAGACTCAACCGTTGCCTACCAGCCTTCGCTCGATCAGGAATACGATGTGGTGGTGATTGGGGGCGGACCCGCCGGGTCTTCTACCGCGGCCCTGGTTGCGGAGTACGGACATCGAGTGCTGTTGCTGGAGCGAGCTGCTGTCCCGCGTTTTCACGTTGGCGAATCCCTGATCCCTGAAACCTACTGGCCGCTGAAGCGACTTGGCTTGATCAACCGCCTCAAGGAGTCCGCATTTCCCCGTAAATTCAGTGTGCAGTTCGTTAGTGATGGACACAAAGAATCTGCTCCGTTTTACTTCGACAACTACAACCCGCACGAAAGCAGCGTGACCTGGCAGGTTGTGCGCAGTGAATTCGACAAGATGCTCCTGGACCGTGCGGTGGAACTGGGTGCAGTCGTGCATACATCTGCTCACGTCCAGCAGGTTCTGTTCGACGGGGATGCGGCCGTTGGAGTTGGTTGCACCGTGACGAATCCGGACGGCGTCAAACAGGATTTGACCATCAAAAGCAAGGTGGTTGTGGATGCCTCTGGCCAGTCCGCGTTTCTGTCATCCCGCCACGGAAAGCGAGACCGGGATCCGCGGTTGCGCAAGGCCACTGTCTGGAGTTACTTCCGTGGGGCTCGCAGGGATGACGGCAGGGACGAAGGCGCAACGCTGATCATGCAGACGGAGATGAAGAAGTCGTGGTTCTGGTACATCCCACTTCCGAATAACGTTGTAAGCGTTGGTTGCACAGGAAGCCTGAACTACATG
Organism: Planctomycetaceae bacterium; assembly: GCA_041398825.1. Classification (NCBI taxonomy): domain Bacteria; kingdom Pseudomonadati; phylum Planctomycetota; class Planctomycetia; order Planctomycetales; family Planctomycetaceae; species Planctomycetaceae bacterium. The sequence continues at coordinate 110,834 of JAWKTX010000008.1, forward strand.
TTTGGCGACACGAGGGATCCGGCAAAGGCCTTCCAGCGAGAACTGGAACGTTGCCCCGCAATGCAGGAACGTCTCAGGGATGCCGAACGCTGCGAAGATTTCTTCACTACCAGGGACTTTTCATATTACGCCCGGGAGGGCGCTGGGAAAGGCTGGCTGCTGGTCGGAGATGCATTTGGATTTATTGACCCGGTTTATTCCAGCGGAGTCTACCTCGCGCTGAAGGGTGGAGAATTCGCCGCCGACGCAATTCACGATGCACTTCAGCGGGAGGATCTTTCTGGTCCTCGACTTGGTCAATGGCAGCCGCTTTACAAGCAGGGACTGGAAAACTTCAGGAAACTGGTTTACGCGTTCTACACGCCCGGGTTCAGTTTCGGAACGTTCCTGAAGGAGCATCCACAGTTCAAATCGAACATGGTGGACATCCTTGTTGGCGATGTCTTCAAGCCCGGTGTTGGCGATATCTTCGACGCGATGGGAACTGTTGAACCACCGCTGGAAGCTCCGGCATGCGATCAACCAGAAACTGCCATCGCAATGGCGTAGATCAGGACAACTGCCGCAAGGTTCATCCCGGTTGACTGGCATTGCGATGATTGGGCATTGCGATGACTGGGGATTGCACTGGGCAAATGTCAACTTCTCTGATTCCTGCTCCGTTTCCCGGTGGGTGTTTCTCACACCAACGACTGTTTTGCAGGCACCGACGTTGATAATGCGCGACAAAACCGCAATTACTCAGTTGGCTTGGACGTAGCGAAGCTTAAGATACGTCGACATGCGACCTGAACTGACCGTTTGGACCGTAGTTGCGATTTGGCTCAGCAGTGACCTGCCAAAAAAACACGCAACCGACCGGGCGTTGATGGATGCCGGTTCAGAATCGCACCTGAAGTGATCGCCATCCTGCGAACGCGACGGGTTCAGATTGGCATGTTTTGTTGCGGGTGTTGATATGTGCGAGCGGATTGCATGAAGTCAGAGTCCGGATTGATTAGTGGTCTGATTGGCAGCTGCGATGCGATGCAGGACGTCTATCAAATCACTCGCAAAGTTGCGCCAACCACGGCAACGATCCTGCTCACTGGAGAAACCGGTTCTGGCAAGGAATTGATTGCACGCGCGCTGCATGAACTCAGCCCTCGGGCCACGGGTCCGTTCATTCGAGTCAACTGCGGTGCTCTTTCTGAAAGCCTGCTTGAGAGTGAACTGTTCGGACATGCAAAAGGTGCCTTCACCAGCGCTATCGAAACCCGGACCGGGCGATTCGAAGCAGCCCACGGCGGAACCATCTTTCTCGATGAAATCAACTCGGTCAGTTATCAACTTCAGGTGAAGTTGCTGCGCGTCCTTCAGGAACATGAATTTGAGCGAGTGGGCGACACGCGGACAATACGCGTGGATTGCCGAGTCATTGCTGCGACAAACGTCGACCTTCAGGATTTGATTCAGGCGGGGACGTTTCGAGAAGACCTGTTTTACCGTTTAAATGTAATTCCCATCTACCTGCCCTCGCTTCGCGATCGAAAGGATGACATCCCTGACCTGGTGTCCTTTTTCCTCGCTCGATTTGCCAAGGCCAACGGACTTCCGATTCCACACATGACGGCCGATGCATTGCGATTTCTGGTCCAGTATTCATGGCCCGGGAATGTGCGAGAACTGCAGAACTACATCGAACGAGCCCTGGTCCTGTCTACCTCGAGCGAGATTACGGCGGATTTGCTTCCGCCTCATGTTCGGGGCCTCGCCCCGGTTCGAATCGGACGCCGAAACTCAGATGATCTCGAGACCGTTTGCACGGATCTGATTGAACGTCTGATTGCACAAACGACGGAAGATTCGACAGACGTCTACAATCAGGTGATTGGAGTCGTCGAAAAAGAACTGATTCTTCAGGTAATGCGACAGTGCCAGGGTGTGCAAACGCGAACGGCAACCCGACTTGGCATCAACCGAAATACGTTGCACAAAAAAATAGAAGACCATTCGCTTCAGGGTGAATCCCGATAATTCAGTCCGACGGGCAACCCTGATCATTGGCAGCCTGTTGGAAAACGGGACTGGTTCGAGCAGGAGACCTCATAACACCATGGTTTCCAGTCATCTTGCGTGCTTGTCCCGGTTTTCAACGGACAGTCAGCACAGGCGGATGGAGTCTTGAATATTTGACAATCACTGGCTGGGCGAAATAAAGGACGGGTAGTCGTATCGAGAATATGCTGACCGTCGCAGGACTTCTGGAAACTTCGGGACATCTGACGAATTCGCGGCAGAATGAACGGTCAAAGGTGGTTCCTGACATGAAGGTTGAGGAACTCGCCGCAAGTTTCAGCTTAGGCCGCCGATGGGAGGCTGTTCGTCGCGATCCGGGATAGTCCGCCGCTGATCTGTTCGTTTGAAAAAGCACAAGTGAAGGAAACCTGATGTCCGGGCTCTACAGTCCACAGAACGATCCAAAGTACCAGAAGGGGGAGGTGCCGGATGCCGCGGCCGCGCCCCCGGATGCAGTCATTTCAGAAGATACTCGGCGAAAGAATCGAATTCCTGAAGGGCAGCATCGGACGCGTAAATGGCCTGTGTTACACGCTGCCACTGTGCCGGAGATCGATGCACGTGCCTGGAAACTGTCGATCGGGGGACTTGTTCGCGAGCCATTGGCGTTTACTCTGGCGGAATTTTCCGCGTTGCCCCGCACACGGGTCTTTGCGGACTTTCACTGCGTCACAGCCTGGTCGCGTCTTGGTAACCTCTGGGAAGGTGTTTCTATGAAACTATTGCTGGAAATGGCAGGGGTATCTCCCGATGCACACTACGCGGTCGTGAGTGCATGGGACGTTGTTGACCGCAATCAGAATCCGTGGACCACGAATCTGCCCCTGTCAGACCTGGCGGAACAGGACGTCCTACTTGCCGATACTCACGACGGCCTGCCTCTGGATGCCGATCACGGTGGACCGGTTCGGCTCGTTGTCCCAAAGTTATTCGCATGGAAAAGTGCGAAATGGGTGAGATCGATTGAAATCACGAAGGAAAATCACCCAGGCTACTGGGAGCAGGCCGGTTATCACAATGTGGGTGATCCATGGAAAAATGAACGTTACCGTGATGATCCGGAATGGCTTGCACAGCAATAGACTTCGAAGCACTGATCCTTGAACACTACGTCTACATCGCCCACTCCAGAGGCAGCTGATAAGAATAATGCATCGCCGGGCAACACTCCGGATGTCCTTGCGCAACGTCGCAACTTTGTGGCACTGGTCCTGCATCAAATTGTGTTTCGGGTTGCATGGATCTTCAAAACCGAAAGTGTGATCATGCCAGCTTTTCTGGACATGATTGCCGATTCCGGTTTTATTCGCGGTCTTCTGCCGCTGCTAAATCGATTTGGGCAAAGCATCGCGCCGTTGCTGCGTTCAGAACAAATCGCGACATCTCAAATGAAATCGAAGTTGCTTCTGCGTTCGACGATTTCCATGAGTCTGCCGTTCATTTGTCTGGGATCTGCAGTCTGGTTCTACCGCGAAGGTCTGCCCTGGTGGTTTACCTGGTTTTTTCTCGCAGCGTACACCACGTTTTTCTGCCTTCACGGAATCAACGAAACCAGTTTCAGCACCGTTCAGGGAAAACTGATTCCGGTCAACTGGCGAGGAAGACTGGCTGGGGCCAGCAGCACTCTTGGATCGCTCACTGCCGTCTCGCTTGCGTGGATGCTGATGGGACGGTGGCTGCAAACGGAAGATGCCACAGCTTATGCAAAGATCTTTCTGTTTGTGGGTCTCGTGATGTTTTCTTCCAGCGCAGCCATTCTGCTGATGAAAGAATCGCCGGACGAAACCGGTCGACCGAGACTTCGCCGGGCACATTTTCGCGAAGCCGCTGCCCGTGTCCGCGACGACAAAACACTGCGGGGCCTGTGTGTGATTGCCATTCTCTTTGTCTTTTCGCAGATCCTGTTTCCCCATTATCAGTCGCTGGGAATGAAGTTGCCGAACGCCAGACCCGTCTTTTTTATGCACTGGGTTGTTGCCCAGCACCTGGGGGCGGCACTCTTCAGCAGCATTTCAGGTCGAATGGCCGATCGATTTGGAACGCGGTCTGCATTGAGATTTCTAACGGCGTCCGCAGCTATCGCCCCGCTGCTCGCTTTGACCCTCGCACGTGTGGCTCCGGTTCACTGGTTCGCCCTGACGTTCTTCTGGATTGGACTGGTCCCCGTCACATTTCGAATGCAGGTGAACTACACGCTGGAAATCGTGCCGAGAAGCCAGCATCCGGCTTATATCAGCACAATGACCCTCGCGATGGCGATTCCTTTTCTTCTTTCTCCAGTGATCGGGGCGATGGTGCAGCAGCTTGGCTTTACCATACCGTTTGTCCTGGTCGCCGCAATCGTAAGCGTGGCCGCTCTGAAAACATGGACCATGCCCGAACCTCGTCATCCTGATTTCGTGACGGGCTGGGTAGAGAATCGCTCTTCGCCAGGTTAACGGCGAGTTTCGGTTTCGAGTGTCGATTCTTCGTTTGTCTGCTATCCTGCCCAGACACAAGTGTTCTTCCCTCAGATGGCACTTGACTTAGAGATTCATTTTTCAACAACGGCCGGAGTTCTTTTTCAATGTTCAAACGAATTCTGAACTTCTCTTCTCTCGTCACAGCAATACTGCTCAATGCCGGGATTACCCGTGCGCATGAAGGTCATGGACCGGTTCCGGATCAGGGCGACTCTGTTATCCACTATGTCGCGAGCCCTTACCACGCCGGAACTGCTGTGCTGATCTGTGTTGTATTGCTGAGCATCGCCGTGTGGATTCGAAAGGGCTTCATTCAGCGACTCCGAAAAGCAGAAGCGAAGAAGTAAGCGACAAGCCTTAACGAACGCTGCGCGCTGATTCCGTCGGGCTTACACTATAGGGGCTTCGTCACAAGAGAAGCCGCCTTCAGAGAGCGGTGCCTGACGACGACTGTGATTGATCGGGATCGTTCAAAGATTTGAGGACGACAAGTGACAAACCACGGAGACCGAATCATGAAGTGCCTCAACCTTTGCGCAATTCAGATTGTTGTCATCGCGGGTGCGTCCTGCCGATTGATCCAGGCCGATCAGCCCGTCGAATTCAATCGCGATATCCGCCCCATTCTGGCGGCCAACTGTTTTGAATGTCATGGCTTTGATGCAAAGCATCGACAGGCCGATCTGCGACTGGATTCTGCTGAAGGCGCCTATTCCACTGTCAGTGGATCCCCGGCAATTACGCCTGGCAATCTGCAGGCAAGCGAACTCTGGCTAAGAGTTACCAGCAGCGACAGTGACCTTCAGATGCCGCCGCCTGATTCGAAGAAACAGCTGAAGCCGGAGGAAACAGAGTTGCTGCGTCGCTGGATTTTAGAAGGGGCGACGTACCAGAAGCACTGGGCGTTCGAAGTCCCTGTCGCCGTCGAACCACCCAAGTCGGATGATCCGCTCTGGAACCAATCACCCATTGATGCCTTCCTCATTCGGAAGATGCGAGACAACGGCCTGAAGCCACAGGCCCTCGCAGACAAGCCAACTCTGATCCGACGCGTTGCGTTCACGCTGACGGGTTTGCCTCCAACGGTCGCCGAAGTGAACACGTTTCTGGCAGACACGTCCGCAGATGCCTACGAACAAATGGTCAACCGTTATCTGGCTTCCTCACGCTACGGGGAAGAGATGGCGAGGCACTGGCTGGATGTTGCCAGATACGCAGATACACACGGGCTCCATCTGGACAATGAACGTGAAATGTGGTCCTACCGTGACTGGGTGATCCGAGCATTCAATCAGAATCTCCCGTTCGATGATTTCACAACATGGCAGATTGCAGGAGACCTGATTCCGGATGCCACTACCGAACAACTGGTCGCGACCGGATTCAACCGATGCAATGTTACGACAAGTGAAGGCGGATCGATTGCAGACGAATGGTTGTATCGGTACGCGGTCGATCGCGCCAGTACGACGATGCAAACATGGATGGGCCTGACAGCTGGATGCGCGGTGTGCCACGATCACAAATATGATCCGATCACAACGCGTGACTTTTATTCGATGTACGCGTTTTACTATTCGTCCAGTGACCCTGCGATGGATGGCAACGTCCGAAACACACGACCTTTCATTAGCGTACCCACGGACGCCCAGTCGGCGGCTCTTGCGGAAGCCCGGAAAAATGAAGCCGGCTTGCGCGAGCAGCTCACGGAAGCCCTGAATGCGATTGAATATACCGACCCGGCAACAGACTCCAGCGGTGCAAACCAGGAACTGTTCAAGACAACCGACATCATCTTCGACGATGTTTTTTGCCCGGGCACGAAGGAACGCAACACCTCTCGGGATGCTGCGAAATGGATTTACGCTCCCTCATTTGGAGCCAAATCCGGAACTCGCATTCTGGAACTGGGCTTCGGCTCGAAATATGACCTCACGCTTGAATTCACAACGACCCCCGTCACCCTGCCGTCAGAAGGTCAGTTGGAATTCTGGCTGCGTGTGGACGGCTATGAACGACCGGAGACGATTTCTGTTCGTATTGATGATGGTGCCGGAAACAAACAGATCGTCTGGGGCAACGCAGAACCTGTGGGTGTTAAGTCCGGGATTCAAAATATGGGTCCGGTCCCAGATGCCAACATCTGGACTCACGTCAGCGTCGCACTGGAAGAGCTTGGATGCCGGCAAGGGGGGAGAATCAAGAGTCTCGTGTTCAGCCACAGCGGCGGAAGAATCTGGATTGACAGCCTGAAGATTTCCGGGATGCGGGCCCCCAAAGACGACCCAATGCGTTCGCTTCTGGCGTGGTGGAAGACCTGTAAAGACGTGACTCCGGATGGAGTCCCCTCGGCTCTTGCGGCGATTCTGAAGGCCGGGCCAAAAGACGATCTCACAAAAGAACAAAGACAGCAATTGCTGGACTATTTTCAACAGAGTATTCAGCGACCGACGGCGGCTGCGGCAGATCTGCAGAAAAAATGGCGAGATGCTGTCGCGCAAATTACCATCATCAGGGATCAGATCCCCGGGACGATGGTGTTCGGTGAACTGGAGAAACCTCGCGATGCGTTTGTGATGCAACGCGGTCAGTACGACAAACCGGGCGAAAAAGTAGAGCCAGCCGTACCCGTGGCGTTTGCTTCGCTGAAACTGCAAAACGGACAGCCGTTGCCGGCGGGTCAGCGTGCGAACCGCCTTGACCTGGCAAGATGGTTTCTGGATGAAGAGAACCCACTCACGTCTCGGGTTACAGTCAATCGCTTCTGGCAGCAGGTCTTTGGTATCGGTCTTGTTCGTACCAGCGATGACTTTGGTTCACGCGGAGACTTGCCCAGCCATCCGGAACTCCTCGACTGGCTGGCCGTTGATTTCCGTCAGAGCAACTGGGATGTGAAGCGTCTCATGAAAAATCTTGTGATGACGGCGGCGTTCCGTCAGCAGTCCGTGATTGCTCCGGACGTCTATGAGGTGGATCCCGGGAATCGACTGCTGGCCCACGGCGCTCGCCTGCGACTGGATGCTGAGCAACTTCGCGATAATGCATTATTTGTCAGTGGACTGATCGATCTGACGATGGGTGGTCAGGGTGTGAAGCCGTATCAGCCACCCGGAATCTGGGAACCCGTCGGCTATCAGAACAGTAACACCCGCTTCTATATTCAGGACCATTCGTCAGCTCTCTATCGACGAAGTGTTTACTGTTTTTTGAAGCGTACTGCTCCGCCACCATTCATGAGCAACTTTGATGGTCCGAATCGAGAACAATTCTGTTCGCGCCGCGAACGTAGCAACACGCCGTTGCAGGCTCTGCAACTCATGAATGATGTTCAGCACTTCGAAGCCGCTCGAGCACTGGCTGAACGCGTGATTGAGGAGGGTGGTCGGACGCCGGAAAGTCGAATGAACTGGCTCTTTCAGACCGTGCTTTCCCGACATCCTGAGCAGGACGAAATGAAACTGTTGACGGAGTCTTACTCGTTACAGTATTCACTGTTCGAGTCCACTCCGGCCGCGGCGGAACAGGCAATTCACGTGGGTGAATCCACTCCAAAAGGCGTAGCCAGTCCGGAGGAAACGGCCGCATGGACGATCATTGCCAACCTGGTACTGAATCTTGACGAAACGATTATGCGAAACTGACGGTGGCATACACGACCGTGTAGTTCACTTGCTCACGTCCGTGGAGAATGTTCGGTCTACGGACAAATCTGAATCCTCATATTGAAATCGTCGAACAGGCGTTCGGCAACACCCTGCAGACGCAGGATCTGTTTTCGAACGAAATCAGTGTGCGAATCCGGCAGAACAAATGATCCGGACGACATCCCGGCCGCGGTAAAAGTTTCTTCCAGACTGCACAGTTCGCTTTCAGGGCGACGCGCTGCTTCACGCGCATATTCCTGAATCTGGCGGTTGCGATCATGTGGCTGCATGCGACGCATTTCCCGATCCAGATCTTCCTTTGTCACTCCGGCCTGAAGCACGCGGATTTTCCAGGAGATCCATTCTTCAACGCGGTCTGTATTATCATCTTCCAGTTGCACGTGTGCACCGCGTGCCTTCAGGGGCACAGCGGGAAAGACATGAAATTCAAGCAGGGTGCTTGCCATTTCTGGATCCGTGGCACGCCCCAGAAGACGTTTTCTGGGCCGGTACGCGCCGGATAATTCGAACCGGAGTCCCCGACCGCCCAGGTCTTTATTGAATCGAGTGAGTTCACACAGAAAAACACCCAACTGCTGTGAAGTTGCCTGAGAAGGTACCACGAGCAAACGCAGTGGTGCGATGCCGCTCTTTCTGACGGTCTCTTCGATCGACGCGCGTTTTCGTGCGACTGAATCTTCCGGCATGGGTGAAGATCCCGCCAGTTTTCGTAGTCGTTCAATTTCATCACGCTGAGTACTGAGTTCAGTGGATTCGCGGCGGTACTGGCGACGCCAGGCTGCCTTTTCGTGCTCGAATTCCTCAATTTCCTTCGCCAGCTGATCCAGCTGCCCGGCCAGAAACTGTTCGGCCTGTTTGCCGATCCGATCAAGACTGTGTGCCAGCTCCAGCAACTGCTGTCGAGTCGATGAACTGGTGACAGAACTCGCTTCGTAGGTTGCACCTGACATTAGGCAACTCCTGTTTCTATGCTAATCACTTCGTGATCCCCGGCTGATTCGACATCATCAACCGCTGCTACGAATGATCCGTCAACCGGATTCGGTGGCGGCGAAAATATCTTCGACCTGCGCAGGTCAACTTCCGTGTAGGGCCGTTCAATGAAAGGCAGACCCGCCAGCGAAGAAGCGATGGGCACAGAACTGCCCGCTGGCCGAATCAGCAGGATGTCAATTCCTGATTCCTTTAGTGATGTAATATCTACGCGAGGAGGGACGTTCAGTTCGTCATCACCCCTTAACGCAATCATTGCAATTTGGGGGGATTTTCTTTTGAGCAGCAGCTGAAAACTCAATTCATCACGAACGACATGTCCGGTCAACATGCCATCGCTTTCCACGATCAACCCTCGGACTACAGCAGCAGATGCCGTATCGGGTTCGAATGCTACCAGCATTCGTGCATCAGCCTGTTCAACACTAACTCGAACACTGTCGACCCATTCCGCAAGCAGTAGTCCTTCGAGGATGCGTCGTGTTTCGCCCAGTTCCAGTCCAAGCTTGTCCGCCAGTTCGGATGTACCGCGTGGTGTTGCGTCCAGAATCGAGAGCAATTGAATCTGCTTCGGTGACAGACCGGTCCGGTCCATGTTCTGTCCTCGCAGATTGCGGCGTGTCCAGTTCTTTTCTCCATTGGTGGCGGTCGCCTTCGAGCCAACGCAACCCTCGACCAGGAGGCCAACCAGACTGTAATCGACGGGTACCTTTGTCATCAGATCCGGCTGTTTTCGTTGCGGCAGAAAACTAAAAGCCTTCTGCGGATTCAGAAAACACCATCGTGTGAGTACTGCAGCCTGGTGCCGCAGCAGTTTTCGCAGAGTCCGCACGTCCAGCATGTTTTTGTCGAGCAATTCAGTAAGCCCGGCTGCCTGTGTCGAATTGCCTGTTGCCATTGTAAACTGCAACAGTGGCGCCAGTTCCCGAAGTGCCTCGGGAAGCTCAGCAGAAATCAAAGCCGCATCAAACGAAGCTGACACCACGCCCTGAATACGACCTTCCTTGATAAAAAAGCAGACTCGATTGCGATCACTTTCAACTTCCAGCATGCCATCCTTCTGACCGTTGGTCAGAAAATCGATGACTTCACGCAGACTAAGAAACTGCAGATCTCCGCTGAACGCTGCTTGTTCAACAGCCTCGACCGTCTCGGGAACCGCAGTCCCGTTCAGTTGAGAGGAAAGGATCAGCGCACCGGTTTCCAGAGCGTTGGCCACGGCCATCTTCAGGAGATCGGGTTTGTACGGCTTTGGTAATGAATCCACAACATTGGGCACGTCCATGTATTCGACATAAGCCTGCTTCCGCAGCGTCGAAGACACAAGGAACGGAATTGCTCGGCATTCCTCGTACGAGAGGATCCGGCGGCAGACTTCGATACCCGTTGTTCCCGGCAGCTGGTGGTCAAGCAGAATGAGGTTGGGAGATGTTTCGCGAGCCAGCTTGACCCCCTCGTCTCCTGTGGAAGCCATAACAACGCGGTAGCCCTCCTGACTCAAATGGCTGTCAACCATTTTTCGTATCGTGGCACTGTCATCAATAACCAGAATTGTTGGGGTTGTCATATGAACTATCCCTTAGCGACTGCGCACATCTTGATGATGGACGAAATTGTTTCATCTGTGACCGGCTTGCTCAGCACGGCCGTTGGATTAAGTTTGCTGATTTCTTCGGGCATGGATTCGTCATCCCGGCTCGACAGGACAAGGGCTGGCAACTGATTCAGTCTGGGATGCCGCCGAATCTCCTGCAGCAGCTCGACGCCGTTCATACCAGGCATATCAATATCTGTGACGATCGCCATAACGCTGTGTGACTTCAGAAGCCTGAGCGCTTCGAGCCCGTTTTCTGCCTCGAGTGTCTTCAATCCCGCGCTGCTGAGTTTCTTTGACAGGGAACGGCGGATGACGACAGAATCGTCAACGAGAAGAACTTTTTTCTGGCCCGAACGGCATGATTCTGCATCAAACTTCTGACGATCGTGCATTGCGACTTTGGCGATGCGCTTCGCCCGTGCGTCCTGGTCTGATTCTCCCGACGAGGCGTTTGACAGTTCAGATACTGTTGCCCGATGCAGCTCGATCAATTGATTCACGTCCAGCAGCAGGACAATCTCCGCACGCCCCGACAGTGTGACACCATCGAAGAGCCCATTCTTTTGCAGCAGCGACGGCAGTGACCGAACCACGACTTCTTCGACACCCACAATCGCGTCAACGCTCACAACAAGTCCGTCAGGAAACTGCGTCGATCTCAGGCGGACAAGACAGCTTCGGCTGGAATCTTCACCAGACAGCTTCAGCAATTCTCCCAGTGCAACCGGAACACACGATTCTTCTGCGACAGGCATCTGTCCCATCGAGTTCCGAGAATCCGAGGTTCCGCTGATTGCATGCATTGGAAGAGCGAACAGCTGTCCGGCAACTCGAACCACCATCGCATGTTCGACAGCAGACCGAAGAGGGATCTGCAATCGGAAGGTCGTTCCATTCCCTGCTGTGGATTCAACATCTATCCGACCTCGTAGCCGCCGGATCCAGTTGTCGACCACATCCATGCCAACGCCGCGACCGGCGATTTCACTGACAGACGATCGGGTCGAAAAGCCCGGATGAAAAATCAACTGGCGAATTTTCGAAATATCGGCGTGTTCGCCGGGTGCGAGTAAGCCCAGTTGTCGCCCGCGAGATTCGATTGCATCATCATTCAGCCCGCATCCATCGTCACGAACTTCGATACAAAGAACGGATGCGTCAGCAGTTGCCGATAACGTAATGCACCCTGTCGGGGACTTTCCTGCCGCCACTCGCTCATCCGGCGTTTGAATGCCATGACTGACGCCGTTGCGAACCAGGTGAAGAAGCGGTTCGAAAAGTCGTTGCTGGATTTCCCGCTCCGCCCGTGCGCCATGCCCCTCAACTCGAACCTCAACCTGCTTTCCTTCTGCCCGGGCGGCATCACGTATGGAACGCTGCAGTCGCTGGAATAAACCACCCACCGGCACTCGACGCAGTTCCATCAGTTGTTGCCGAAACTGTCCGATCAGATGTGAGACGGCAGAGTTATCTCGCGCCAGGGGATCGAAGGCTTCGTGTAAAGAACGGCTGAGTTCAGTCGTATCACGAGAGATTTCGTGCAACGAACGGACCAGTAATCGTGTCTGTGCCGCTTGCTTGCGAGCGGCGATTCCGGACATACCAACGGTGCTGTTGGTAATCCCGGACGGTTCGCCCTCATCAGCAACGCCTGCCTGAGGCAGATCGACGCTGGCGGTCAGGGATCGGGATCGTACGGCACACAAATTGAGTTCATGATGGACCTGTCGCAATGCTTCTATGTGAGAATCCCGGTGGTTGCGCAACATCACCAGTTCGGCCAGCAGATCCATGAGTCGCTCAAGCTGACGAGCTTCGACTCGGACGAATGCTTCACCATCAGTATTCGCAGAACTGGTGGTTATTTCTCGTCGAACGGTTGCAGGCACTTCTGCCCGTTTCTCCACATCCCGCGATGAATTCGGAAGCTCTGACGGACCAGACGCCCTGGGAACATCATTCTTTACGCACGGAGCCGTCGTTTGCGAACCCGCAGCAATATCTCCATCCGAAATGCCAATTCGTCGGAGTTGTTCTCTGACAACATCCACGCATTCCAGCAGGTGATCAACGCTGATTTGCTCACCGCTGCCTGATTCAATCCAGCTCTCGACTTCGTGCAGATAATGCGCGAGGTTCGACAGGCCGACGGTTCCTGAGGCCCCTTTCAGAGTATGAAGCTGACGGCAAAAATGGCGAAGGGCATCATCCAGTGGTTCGTTGGCGTCGATCCGCAGAACGGCACCTTCCATTTCACTTAAGCACAATTGAGCGTCGTCGGCGAATGCCGCCGCCATCTCGGGATCATCGATCGAATCGCCGGTTTCTGGTGCCGCCGGAGGATTCCCTGCGGATGCTTTGTACGTCTGTCTCTGGACAGAAGCTGGAGTCACCGCAGAATCAATCTCGATATCAAGATCATTCAGAGTCGCCAGAATTCTGCTCATATCCAGGACCGGAGTCTCAGGTTCCGATGAATTCATTGGGGTGTCCCCGCATAATGATTCATCTCCCACAGAGTCTGCGGGCTCACTCACTTCATGATCGCTGATCTGCCTTCCCGGTGTGTAGCGTTCATCCGCTTCAAGCAAAGCGAGGCATTCTCCCCAGCGCTCATCTGCTTGTTGAGTGATTCCAAATCCTTCCCTGTCAAAGGTCGCTTCATCTGCGATCACAGGCAACACCGTGTCACGACAGAATTCTGCAATTTCCCGAGCTCTGTTGGCATGACCTTCAGCTGACTCCATAAGCTCAGCGACCGAAAGCAAGTCGGCCATCAATGCAGCTGCAGTGAGACGTTCTGCATTTCCGTGCATGGCAGCAAGATCTGCCATCTGAACGAATTCGCTTCGCAGCTCTGAAATGGTCGTCACGGAGAAGTTGGCTTTATCAGACATCACTGGGCGAACTCCCCGGCTGCGACTGCATCCAGAAGATCTGCTGGGCCTGGCGAGTCATCGGATCGCAAACGTCGAATGCCTCGCCGGAGCGATGACGAACGAAGATTGGCGGCGTCTCCTTCGACGAATTGACTAATTGGCGAAAGACCTTCCTCTAGTCCCTCTGCCGATTCCACCAGATCTGTTGCCTTGTTTCGAATCGAATCACTTCGCTCTCCGACTCGACGAGCAATCGAAGAAACCTGCTGCATCGCTCGGACAAGTTCGTGCGTGCGTTGAAGCTGGTCTGTTGTTGCATCTGTAATATGCTTCGATCGATCAGCGGCAGAGGAGGCGACTTTCCGGATTTCTTCCAGCATGCGTCCGGCGGCGGAGACGCGTTGAATTTCCTGCTGGACCTGCTGCTGCTCTTCGCTCATAGCGGACATCGTGTCCTGGGTTTCGCTTTGAATGGCCGCTACCAGCGCCGCGATCTCGCGCGATGCTGTCGCGGTCCGTTCGGCCAGACGACGAACCTCTTCGGCAACGATTGAAAATCCACGGCCCTCCTGACCGGCTCTTACCGCTTCAATCGAAGCGTTTAAGGCCACCATGTCAGTTCTTGCCGACAAATCGCCCATCGTTTCCACGATACTGCTGATTTGTTCCGACTGCTGACGAAGCCCCGTAACCTTCTTTTCGCTGAATGCCACAGTTGTACGGATCTCTTCCATCCCGTGGATCAACTGCTGTATGACCTCCAGTCCCTGCTGAACGCGAGCCCCGACATCTCTGGACGCCTGCGTGGCAACATCGGCATTGCTCCCGATTTCGTCAATTCGAACGGAGAGATCGGCAACCGCCTGGATGGCAGAATCAATTGTGCGAGTTTGCTCCTGTGAGCCTGCCTGTGTGTCTCTCGCGTTACGTGCAATTTCATTGCAGAGCGCGAGTATGGTTCCGATATCACGTGCAGAGGACCGCGACAGCTTGCTGATTGCCTCAATCAGTTCATGGCGATCCGGTGAATTCATCCCATTCGGTGACTGTGCTGCGGGCGAATGACCAAGACAAGTCAGCAACGAATCGACGTCCTGCAGAATTGTACGCTGATGACGCAGCGAGGTCCGCAGGCGATGGACTGTTGCATCAATTTCATTCAAACCGGTTGAGAGAAAGTCGCTGTGGATATCAGACAACGATTTCTCTGCGTCTTTCAGTCCTCGTAACAGCCACCAGTATGCGGCAGCGGCCGGGCCAAGAATTGCAACGACAAGAAGTGTCATGAATGCAATTCTGCTGACACCATCGACCTGAAATCCACAGGCAGCGCAATAACCGGCAACTACCGCAGTCATCAGGTGTGTCGCACATAGGCGAAGTCGGTAACTCATGTTGCTATTCCGTACGATGGAAATGAAACCATATCTTCTGGACGTCAATCAACCTCTGACCGAGTTCTTCAGCCAGCCTCCGCGTACCCCTCAGCCAGCCTGCGCAAGCGTCGATGATCCAGAATCTGTATGACTGCGTCGTCATGAATGCCCCATCCGACAACCAGGCTGCTGTGATCTTCCTCAAAACTTTCCGGAGCATCAGAAACCTCCAGACGCTGCAGGGCGATGACCTCGTCAACGAGTACACCCCACGGACCATCCGTGTCTTCAAGGATCAGCAAAACTTGTTCGTCCTGCATGTCTGATTCGTTCAGCATGCGTTTCAGATTGACAACGGGCACGAACTCACTGCGAACGTGGCACAATCCGGCAAACGCGAGAGGCGAGTGGGGTACACATACCAGTTGCGGCCGTGGCATGACCTCGCGAACATCAGCTGCAGGAAATGCCTGCCATGTGAGTCCGGTGCGGAAAATGCAGTACGAAATGTTTTCTGCCAGCAGAGCGCTGGAAGAACTATGAAGACCTACGGTCATCGTGCTACCTCCGGGATGCCTTGGCAGACTTCAAACGGTTCTCGAGCTGATCGGCCAGTTCTGACAGGCGATCCGTCCCTTCGTTCTGTTCCTTTGATTGCTTGTCCTTGCCACGACGAGCATGGAAAGCCACTCGGAAATAGTCTTCTGTTGACTCCTCCGAAATCTGCACGCCGATGGAATGCACATCGATAGGTTCAGAGTCATCCAGGAAGTCAGAGTCATTCGCGACTTCCACCAACTCAGAGGCAGCGACGACATTCATGGTCTCGTTGCCCGCCCGAACTTCATCAGTTGATGCGGTTTCGTAGTGCCGCGTCTGTGGCTTCTCCCTCAGTTCCGAAACCACGTCCGCAAAAACTTCGTCGTGCAGTTGGGCTCGTGACGATCGTTCTGTCTTTTCCTGTGCTGCGTCGTTTGACGGCACCACTTCGTCATCTTCATTCCACGACAGCTCTTCCAAACGAAGAATCAGGGTGCGCAGCCGCGACCAATCCTCCTCAAAGAAGGATTCCACCTGTTGTTTCCATTCGACGACACGATTCGTCGCATCAGTCCGAGGAAGATCGTTTTGCTTTGTTGAATTCGTCATAGCCGCGCAGTAACCCTGCCTCTAACCTGTTCTACGGGAAAGAGTTGTGACTCCGGACAACGCTGAATTAATTGGTGCCGCCGGAAACGACAACCGAGACATTTGGCCCGTCTCGCCCAAAGAAATGAGCTGATTCATCAACAAGCATAGGTCGACGAATGCAACTTCGTGGGGGGAAATGGGGGAGGATTCAAAAGACCAACATCCCCGCGTTGCCAAAACGCAACATGCCGGTGTCATGGTTTCGCAACGACAGGCTCACCGACACAGAGAATCCTCACACTCCGACGAACGCTTACAACTACGCGCCGGAGGGAGGGCGAACCAGTGAAAGTAGCTGCGGCACGCTGCCAATGCGGCGAAGCAGGGCCAGTGCAGCGACTCAGGCAGCAGACTATTTCTCGCGAAAGTTCGCAGCGCGAGGTTCGTTCGATACAGGCAGGTCGATACCGGATGGTGGCAGCATCAGTCGGGTCGCGGCGGGAACCTTGACGTTGGGCACAATCCGAAGGCTGGCATCGGCCACAGCATCGGACTGGGGCGACGAATGCAGCGTTGAAAGTTCCTGACGCACTTCAGCCAGCCTCTGCTGGGCCATGATCATGGTTGGATCGTGCGAGAGCGCTTTCATGAAGTCCTTTTCGCACTGGCGGAGCATTGCTTCGTACCGCAGGACGCCCATCGTGTAGTCAGCAGTTGCCGCTCCGGCGGTAGCACGCAGATACTGGTCTGCCGCCAAAATATCACCCGAACGAGCGATCGCTTCTGCAAGTCGCAAATGAAGCTCGCGATTGGATGGGTCTGTCGTTGAGGCGGCGGCGAGAATTGCTGCGGCACTCTTCCATTCGCCCCGATCCGAAAACGTCTCGGAAAGTCGAATTGCAAGATCTGGCTGACGCGACGCCAGTTCCTGCATCAGAAGGAAAGACCGGGAAGAGTCGGTCGATGATTTAGCGAAAAGATCCTCCTTCAATTCCGCATTCTGACCAGCCGTCGGATCGTTCGTACTGAGAGCAACCTGCATCTGCATGGCTTCCGGCAGTCTTCTCGCTCCCGCTCCGTCAACGACCACACAATTTGGAAGGTCCGCTCGTAGCCGTCTTACACCTGCCGCCGTAATTCTGGTATCGATGATGCTAAGGCCCTTCAGAGTCCTGGCACGCGTCAAATACGGTACGCAGTCATCCGAAACAGACGTCGAATTCAATGCCAGGAATTTAAGAGATTCCAGTTTCAGCAGTTGAACGACGCACTCATCGTTGGTTTCGGTCTTTGAAAGATCCAGTAGCTGAAGGTTTGGCAATTCATCCAGCAGAGAAATGCCCCTGGCAGTGATTGATGTGCCTTTTAGTTTCAGCGATTCGATCGTTGCTAATTTGCAGACTTCTCGCAATCCCGCATCAGTGATTCTCGTTCCGGTCAGATCAAGATTCTTCAGCCCGGTAAGCAATCCAATGCCCGACAGCTGACGGTCGTCGACTTCGGACAATGACAGGTCCACAACTTCGGGCGACCCCTGTTTGTTGAGTTGAACAACGGCCTTCAACTCTCGCAGATGCTCGACGTATTCCACCTCGGATCGGAACGTCTGGTTACCTTCGTTTGCCGATTCGAATGGGATCAGGAGCTGAGCATCCGGCGAAGTGTCTGCAGATTCAGCGGAACTGCTGAAAGGAGCCGGTGGGGGATCGACCTCGTACGGCGAAGTGGGCGGCGCGAGCTGGGGTTCTGCTTTTTCGTTCAGCAGGCTTGTTGCACCCAGCTCGGGGAGTTGCGTTTCGGGATTGGATTCCGTAACAGAGACGGCCTGACTCACAGGAACCGCGACGTGTTGGTGTGCCCGAATTCGTGATGAAGAGGTTGACCGACAACCTGCGACGATCGTCAGAAAACAAACCAACAGCACAGTAAACTGAAGCCGGGGGCAGCAAGTCTGTTTTGGAATTGGAATGAGAGATTGATCCATCCGTGAAGACCTTTTTTGCCTTCCACATCCTTCGTGGAAAGAATTCGCCAATCTGGTTTGGGTCCACTCTAGATTCGACGGATTGTTGCGTGGAAATAGAATTAACAGCTGTTGGCGTGAAAGGAATGGCAACAACTGTGCCCAGTCGTTCCGAAAGGTCCGGTCTCGACGTTCGTGGCGTTTGATGGACTTGTTTCGTCGGTATGGCTCGAGACAGAAGACAACATGGGGATTCCGTCCAACCTGACGGGATAAGCCGAACAATCAGAACGATCGTTGGCATCCATGTATTCGATTTGATCCCGATGGAAGCTGAATTGATTCGTCGCTGCGGATCACATCTGCTGTTTTGCAACAGATGATCAAATGACGGCAAATCGGCGGGCTATCTTCTGACGGAGGGGTCTGGTTGAGTTCATGATCCCGCGCATTCCATCCTTCCTCAGAAACCAGGCATGCAGAATGTATTCGCTGCTGCTACTTCTTCAATCCGCTCTCATCGGTGCCTCAGATTCCAACGATCTGCAGGTAACTCTGCACATCCGGGAGAATACCAAAGCCGGCAGCATGATTGGTTTTCCCGCAACGGCCGAGAAACATGGGGAGAAATACGCCGACTATCGGATTATCGAAGGCAACCAACTGGGACTCTTTCAGATTGACGCAGCCTCCGGCGCCATTTCAGTCGCACAGGAAGGACTCGATTTTGAGTCGACGCCACACTGGCGACTTGTTGTGACCGCATCCCCCATTCCGACGTCTGGAACAAAAGAGAACACCCCGCCTTCCCTGGAAGAACAATTCATCGCATCCGTCGGTGAATCAGTTCCGACCGAACGACTGGCTGTTCAGCTTGGACAGCGCATCAGGTCCGTCGTTGACATTCGGGTCGACGACGAAAACGAACGGCCTGAGATCGCCGACCAGTATTTCCGTGTCCCGGAAGGCAGCTTCGCTGGTACTGTGGTCGGGCTGATTCAGGCCAGGGATACAGATACCCGTGACACACTGAATCTTCGACTGCTGAAAACTCCCGTCGTCTGGCCGTTTGAACTCGGTGAATCCGGTAAGCTCTTCATTTCCAATCCTTCCCAGCTGGATTTCGAATCCCAGTCAACTTTTCGATGTCAGGTCGAGGCCCGCGATTCTGCCGGGCTATCGGCGTTGGCATGGCTGACGATCGATGTTACTGACATTAATGAAGCACCTTTGGCTTCATCCAGCAGCACATTACTGGTCGACACTTCGAATGCTGGAGTGCGACCATGGTCGCATCGCCTTTCAGTGATGGATAATGACTGCGACGACACCATTACCTATGAATTGATTCACGATCCAACCGCAGGTGGATTTGAACTCGACTCCGAAACTGGTGAGCTGACATTGATCGATACCAACGCCCTGACGGCATTCAGCAGCACAGCCTGCGAACTGCAGATTCGCGCCATGGACGCCAGTGGCGCGCAGGTTCGTTTTCTTCAGTCGGTTTCATGGAATTCGCCGACAAATTCGACCGTGCCAATCTCAGCCCCGGCAGAATCGTCGCTTTCCATCACACCGACGAGGCTCTTGACCCTGGCTTTGTTCGCAGTATTGACGACCGTTGCATCCTTCATCTTTCTCGTCTTCATGCTCTCCGGCGATCGAAAGGGAGGGCCATCGCCGCTCGTACGCTGGTTCACTGGCAGGAGAAAAGCGTCTGGTATTCCGGATTCATCGAGTGCAGAAGAACTCGTTGCCGTCGTGGCAGGGATGGATTCCTGCGAGGACGAATCGCAGATTCTTTTACAGGTCCAGGCACTTCAAAACGAACTCCGGAACGCAAGAACCGACGCCGCCAAAGAGCGGGAACAAAGGGATCGAGAAATATTTAAGCTGCTGCACCAAATGGACTGCCTGCACCGAGAGAATGAACGTCTTGCAGAAGAACTGCGGCTGTCGCAGATTCGCCTGGATGAGTCCTGGCCCGAGAATGAGGCAATCGGCGAACTCAAGGCGCAGATTCAACAGCGCAATGAACTGATTGCTGCATTGCGGCGAAAGCTGGACGAGATTTCAAATACTGAACTCGGTGAAGAGAGGGCACGATTAGTTAGTGAGTCCTGTGATCTGGCGGAACCATGGGAGCGTGATCCTGACTCCGATCAAATTGTTGTGGAAGAAATCCCGCAGCTTGACCTGTCAGATGAAGATACCGTGATGGCCAGATTCTGTGATCAGATCGCAGCCATCACGTGCGTTGATCTGAATTCAGACACAAATTCGGATGGAGTTGTTCAGGGTCGGCAGAAAATCAGGACCCGGGAACCGGATCTTGACCAGCCAATTTCTTCATTCGTTGCAGAAGAACCGGACGTCCCGGAGGACACCTTCACTTCGATGAATCTCACCGACACCTCCGCAACTGCTGTCGCAACACCGCCCGCCCTGAAGCCTCCACAAAAGAAACCGCGGCCGATAGATAACGACAGTTATGTCGAACGGGTCCTTGCGAAATACCCCCGTCGCCCCGTCGACGCTGTCACGCACAGCGGCAGTGGAGATGCTCTGACGAATGCCAGATCGCATGCCGATGCAGATCTCGCAATTCTGCGGCAGGCTGCTCTGGAGGCTTCAAGGAATGGAAAGTCGCTGCGAGCAATCTGGCTGGGAAAACGTGCGATGTTTATCCGGAACGCGATCATGCTTGTCACCATGACGTGTCTGGTTGGATCGACATTCGCTCGACTTGCTCAGGTAACTTCAGATCTCTGGGCGATTACCGCAAGTGGACTCATTCTCATCGCATCGATCGTGGAATACGCCGTCTCCACTGTCATGAATCGCCGAAGCAGCGCGAACTGAGAATTGGGCTGACAACGGCATCAGCCCGTGAAACCCATGTCGAGGAGCTGTCACCGAACTCCGCCAGAAGGCGAAGTTCAGGATGCCAGCTCACCCGGCCCGCAGGTCCATCGTGACCGCCGCTCAGGTTCCGCTGATGCTGACGGAGATTGGCAATCATTGATCGACGTCGAATGCGCTTGGGGCCGCCGATTTCTGTACCAGTCACTGGCGGCATTTCAGGTATGGGTCTGCCCGCAGGCTTTGGACTGGATGGCAGCGTTTTCGATATCCAATGCGACCGCTGAACTGTATCCATTGAAGTCTGCGTCTTTGATCACGATCATCCGGTGGGAGTTTTGGAACGCATCGAGTCCCGCATGCGCATCGATCGCACATGTCACTTGGGCAGGATATTCAAATTAATTTCAGGTAACGCTATGAAAAGAATTGTACTCTTCCGACTGCGAACCCTCGTCATTACCTCAGTCCTTCTCACCTTAATTGGTGCCACAACTGATTTCGCCCGGGCAGAAGAAGATGGAAAGTTGCGAATCATCTGCTTTGGAGCCCACCCTGATGACGCAGAGTACAAGAGCGGTGGAACGGCAGCTCTGTGGGCTTCGATGGGACACCATGTCAAACTGGTCTCTGTGACAAACGGCGATATCGGACACTGGCAGATGGCAGGTGGGCCACTGGCCAAAAGGCGAACAGCCGAATCAGCTGAGGTTGCAAAACGCCTGGGTGTTACTTCTCAGGTCCTGGACATCCATGACGGCGAACTACTACCAACACTCGAAAACCGGCGGCTGATTACCCGATTAATCCGGGAGTGGAACGCGGACATCGTCATCGCGCATCGCCCATGGGATTATCACCCCGATCATCGATACGTCGGCGTGCTCGTACAGGACGCCGCTTATATGGTGACGGTGCCGTTCTTCTGTCCGGACGTCCCGCCGCTGAAGAAGAATCCCGTATTTCTCTACAGCAGTGACCGCTTTCAAAAGCCCTACTCTTTCGAAGCTGACATCGCCGTTTCACTGGATGAAGTATTCGAAAAGAAGGTCGACGCATTGATGGCACTGGAATCACAGACCTTCGAAGGTGGTGCTTTAGGATCAGAAGAATCGACTGCGAATACACCGCCTGCCTCGCAGCCGGAATTGCGCCGGGCATGGCTGCGAGAGCGATGGGACCGAAGACAGTCAGATGAAGCAAATCGGTTCCGCGAGGCCCTGCTGAAATGGTACGGCGACGAGAAAGGTTCAACGATCAAATACGCGGAAGCATTTGAGATCTGTGAATACGGCCGGCAACCCAGCTCGGCGGAGATCAAGCAGTTGTTTCCATTCCTGCCCCAGTAACCTTGTCACCTCCGGATCGGGACTTCAGGAAGTTTCCGCTTGTGCTGCAAATCAAACAATCCAGGCGTCGCGGCAGATTTGGCTGCGATCACCCGTGAACCGGATGACGGCTGAACGTTAGTTCGATTCACCCAGCGCAGACACTGCCTGTGGTTCGTCCTGGCGTATGTCCAGAGCACGGAATGCATGCTCGACAACCCTGCGGTCGTACTCCTGCGGCTGGACGGATCTGGCCATGTTGTGTTTCGCCTTTTCGACGGTCCACAATTCGCTGTGCTCTCCAACGGTCGAGTGCAACGCCGCTGCAACCTCTTGTGTGACGTACGAGTCACGCTGCCCCGAGATCAGCAGCACAGGGGTTTCAGAGAGTCCGCTCGCTTCATCTTCGAGATGAAGGTAGCGACAGTGACGCCTCTTTTGACTGACCTGTATCCCCTGACGAAGGGCGATTCGGATGTGCCACCAGGGCAACAAAGCGTAAAGCCAGCCGGGGATCACTAACCGCACGAAGCGATTAACAAAGTGGTGCATCATCGGCAGTGTACCGAACGCGCTGTCGGCGATCACTGCACGAATTCTCGGGTAGCGACTACCAGCAATCAACGCGGCAACACCACCTCGGCTCACGCCGAACGCGAGCAGTGGCATCGTGCTGAATTCCGGATCTGATTCGATGAATTCAAGAACTGCTTCCACGTCCTGCATTTCGTAATCAGTGATCCAGTGAATCGGGCTGTAAGCCGGATCACAGTCACTCTCACCCTGATTGCGAAAGTCAAAGCCAAGCACAGCAAAACCATTCTGGAGCAGCCCTTCGCAATAGCGTGAAGCCATCCAGTGATTGCCGTTTAGTTCCGGAAAGAAAATGACCAGACCGTGAGGCGCATGATCCTGAGGCCAGAGCAGGCTACCGGACAGAGTTAAGCCGCTGGCGGAATGAATGCTCAGCCTTCGAGCGTTTGGGTTTTCAGCCGCGGTGGTGACATTGAATGGCGGAACGTTCTCGAACATGTCCGCGATCCGAAACTTTGCGTACTTGCGCAGCAGGAAGTCCAGAAGAATGACAACGGCAGCGGATATCAACAGTATCCAGATCAACGGAACACTCCGCCAGAATCTTACCGAATTTGCTCAGGTCCCCACGTGAGAACCGGTTACCCGGGAACATTCCCCGGAAGGCATGTACCGATTCTTCATCGACACGAAGCCACCCGACCGAGGAACAATCTCAAGGACAGAATAGTCAGGATGGGCAATTCTTGCCGCTAACCTTCAAATCCAGCAATAATCAGTGAGACGTTTTGACCGCCGAAACCAAAACTGTTCGACAGAGCCGCTTTAATCCGCACGTCCCGTGCGAAATTCGGTATGTAGTCGAGATCACAATCCGGATCAGGAGTGGAATAGTTGGTTGTAGGGGGCAAGACACCATCTCGGATAGCCAGCAGGCACGTTATCGCCTCAACGCTGCCTGCCGCCGCAATCAAATGGCCCATCATGCTCTTAATACTCGAAATTGGGGTTTTCCAGGCATGGTCGCCGAGCCCCCCCTTAATTGCCATCGTTTCGACCTGGTCGTTGACTTTTGTGCTTGTCCCGTGAGCATTCACATAACCGATTTCTTCAGGATTAATCTCCGCATCGGCCAGCGCCATCCGAATGCAGCTAATGGCACCGCGACCTTCAGGATGAATGTCGGTAATACGGTACGCATCAGCAGAAGAGCCGTAACCGCGAATTTCGCCGTAGATCCGTGCGCCGCGTTTCTTCGCATGTTCGAGTTCTTCCAGAATCAGCATTCCGGATCCCTCCCCGAGTACAAATCCATCCCTGGTATAGTCAAATGGTCTGGACGCTGTTTCTGGCGAATCATTTCGCTCCGACAGAGCGGTCAGAAGATTGAAACCAGTCAAACCGAATGGGTGAATCATGCTGTGGGCTCCCCCCGACAACATCACATCAGCATCATTCCGCCGGATAATTTCCGTTGCCTCGCCGATGGCCTGACTGGACGCAGCGCATGCCGTCAGACAATTGAGGTTGGGTCCCTGGGCGTTGAACAGGCTGGACAGGTGGGCCGAAGGCATGTTGGGCTCCAGCTCCAGCTCAAACCGAGGGTTCATGGTTCGCATGAAGTCTGCTGTGAATTGTTGAGGATCAACAACTCCATCTTTCTGCGAATCGGCCACGAGACTCAGGAACTGAAGGAAGTCCTGCTGCCCCTCACCAGCGCCAAGATAAATACCGAAACGAGCAGGGTCCAGATTCTGGCAATCCTGAATTCCCGAGTCGTTTACAGCCTGAGTTGCCGCGCCAATGGCAAACCGAATATTCCGACCACAGTCCACAAACCGTCCGGGGTCGTCAACAATTGAGTCAAAGTCGAATCCGCGAACCTCCGCGGCGAATTTTGTGGGGAAGTGCGACGCATCAAAGTGGGTAATCTTGCCAACGCCGTTCTTCGATTCCCGCAACGACCGCCACATCTCGTCCACTGTGTTCCCAACCGGGGTCACACATCCGATACCGGTGACAACAACTCGACGTTTCATTCGAAGTTCTCCGCAGCGGCTTCACGCTGCCTTTGTTTGAAGTTGGCCCCAGGCGATATCCATGAATCCCAACGCGATCAAATCGTCTACAACCTAATCTGCTTTGCCAACAGTCAGGATATCAAGGAGGTTCATACGGAAGACGAAATTCTTCTGATCAATTCGACTCAGCTGCGGATCATCGGACGACAAATGCACGAAGACGATTTCGCCTTCTGCAATCAGGCGATCAGAAACGGTGGCAGTGACGGTAACGCTGCCGCCTTCGACTCTTGCATCCTGCAAATGAGCCTCGTAGATCAACTGATCGCCCGGACTGGCCCAGCTGTGGAACGTCATCCTGGGAACTTTCGCCAGAATAACATTGTGTTCGAACTGAAAATGCTCACCGAGCAGAATTCCGCCTGTTTGCGCCATTCCCTCAATCATCAGCGACGCTGGCATGACAGGGAACCCCGGAAAGTGGTCGTGCATGTGCTCTTCGGAAAGAGAGATATTCTTGACCGATCGCGCACGCTTGCCGGATTCGAATTCGATGAATCGATCTACCCAATACCACCGCATGAAGAACTCCCCGCCGACGGCTTGACACTGGTTTGCCAAGGGACCCTGACGGAACAGCTTCGGATCGAATTGCTCCGTTTGAAAAGAAGAAAGCCGCCAACCCGGAAGCAGGACGGCCCTTCGCAACCCGGGACTCGGGCCGATCGGAAGGATACCGATCGGCCTGCGTCGCGTTCACAGCCTAGGACAAACGTGCCGCGACAAATTTGCACATCATGTCGACGGTAAACAGATCCTGAATCTTTGCAACCTGTGGATCGGCAGCGAATGCGTCCACGTCTGCATGAGGCATTTTTTCTCGCAACGCAGCGATACCTTCCGGAGTGACTTTGCCGTCCAGAATGAAGCCTGAGTCGGCAGATGCCAGATTTTCGGGGAACAATTCACCCCGCGGAATCTTGATATCGAATGTCTTCTCGAGGCGGAAGACGATATCAAGGAAGTCGATCGATTCTGCTCCAAGGTCTCCGATGAGCGTCGCACCAGCGGTGACTTCGTCGTCGTCAACTCCCAGAGCATCGACCAGTGTTTCCCGGACCTTGTCAAAGATTTCGTCAGCAGAAGGCATTGAGTAAATTCTCCATCGACCAATCCGTCTTGGGATTGATTCCGGCGGTCACCAGAAACCCAGCAGTACTGATTCGGACTGGCGACCGTCCCCGATTCAGCGACCCATTTATTTTGTCGGAAGCAACCATTTTCCCCAATGGCTATTCCCGAATCATCCACATTGTTGCCAGAGACCGGGATCAGGTCCAGCGGTCTCGATCCCTCCACACGAATATCTCGTGAAGAGAGACCGATTCAAAAGCCGGCGGGAAATCTGTGCGGACCTGAAAGGCTGGCCCGAAAACGATCAAATTCCCCCCAAAGTCAGCCCGCCATCGACTTTCAGGATTTGCCCCGTCACGTACGATGATTCATCAGCCGCAAAGAAAAGGACGGCATTGGAAATGTCGTCCGGCAATCCCAGTCGGCGTACGGGAATCTTCTTCTTTATTTCCGCACCGGCAGCGTTCACCACCGCTTCGGTCATGTCCGTCTCAATAAACCCGGGCGCGACCGCGTTTGCAGTGACCCCACGTCTGGCAAGCTCAGTTGCAATGCAGCGGGTGAAACCCTCAACACCTCCCTTGCTGGCAGCATAGTTCGCCTGACCCGGGTTTGAGACGTCAGCCGCGACACTGGACATATTAATAATACGGCCGTACCTCTGAGACATCATTTGACGTGTCGCTGCCTGACAGAAGTTAAAAACGCTGGTCAGGTTCGTATCGATCACATCCTGCCATTGCTGCGCATCCATTGTGGCCAACAGTCCATCACGAATGATACCTGCGTTGTTGACAAGAATTTCAAGCTTTCCCCACTTTTCGATGATATCCGCAACGACCTTGTCAGCCGCTTCCTTCGATCGAACGTCCGCCTGAATCGCCCATGCCTCGTGCCCCTTCCCGGCCAGACCCTGAACGACCTCTTCCGCAGCGGCAGAATTGGAATTGTATACGAACGCTACCTTCGCACCGTTCTCAGCCAGCTTTTCGACAATTGCTCGCCCAATTCCGCGGCTTCCACCTGTCACAAGCGCAATTCTGCCCTGAATACTCATCAATAAAAGTCCTTGCAAAAACTACTCTGAAAAACCCTGAAGCTGTGCGTAGAGATCGCGCATTGCGGCCAGCACCCGACGGTCGTTATCAACCAACTGCGGATTACGATCTGCGAGGTTTGCCTTGGAAAGCGTGATTCTCGCACTGACAGCAGAGTTGCCATTGACGGTCCCACTGGCCATGAACTCGGCCTTTTCCCCGTCGTTCTTCCTGAAAGTCGCCGAAACCTCAAGGGTTTGACCGGGCTTCAGAAAATTGTTGAATTTGACTGCTCTCGCCTGTTGAAGCAGAAGAACACTGTGCGAAAAATCGTCCGTGACTCGGGTCAGCCAGGCGCACGACTGAACCAGGGCTTCCACCATCATCACGCCCGGCAGGATAGAGAAACCCGGAAAGTGATCCTGAAGATACTCTTCCGCAAGCGAAACGTTCTTTAGAGTGCTGATCGATTCACCAGCCTTGAGTTCTCGGATTCGGTCGACGAGGCAAAATCGCATGGAGCAGTGGCCAATTCAGGGCTCGGTTGGACGCAGGGAAGACATTCTCGTCGGTGGTTTGCGGCACCAACCTGAGGATTTCGGGGATTTCTCATGGTATTCGTCGCGGCAGATGGTACCGCTGAGCCCCGATTTCCACAAACACCCCAGAATCTCAACTGTTCAGAAGAGTCAAATTGTCGGACAAGAATCGTGATTTCCCATATTCCGAACAACAATCGCCCTGCTGGAATCTCCCACCGGATCGAATAAAATCCCGCAGGTTGCATATTTTCTGCAATCGAGCCTGGTTTTGCATAGCCCCGCTGCGCTCAATTACTAAGAACGCCTTTCTTCGGCAAATTCCAACCAGGCGCACTATCGCCCCCAAACGCATCTTATTATCGGAACTGTTTATTTTTTCCAGTTTATGTTTCCATCCGGCAACGCACCTGGTTAGTTTCTGCGCATAATTGAGGCACCTTGGGTAATGTGCGAGGGATCTATCCTTTGCACGATGGCTGAGAACAACTTGTAAGTGGCTGAGGCGTGTCAGCTGCAGAATCCAGTGTAAGGATCTTGGGTTTACTGGAGGAGTTTAAAGGTATGCGTTTGTTTTTGTCACTCGCAGCAGCTGTTCTGATGACAGCTTCTGCACAGGCTGGTAGCTGTTGCGGCAGCAAAGTCAGCTCATGTTGCTCTGCCCCTTGTGCATCAAGCTGCAGCCCATGTGGCGCCAGCTCGTGTGGTTCAAGCTGCGGATCAGCAAGCGCTTGCGGTGCTGTATCATCATGTGGTGCTGCACCTGCATGCGGCACGTGGGAAACAGTTGAGCGAACTGTCATGGTTCCTCAAACCGTTACCGAAACACGAACTGTCACTGTCAATGTTCCTGTCACGGAAGAGCGACAGGGCACACGAACCGTTTGCAAGACGGTTTACGACGAAGTTGCTCAGAACTACACCGTTAAGGTGCCAGTTCAGGAGCAGAAGACCGGCACTCGAACTGTTTGCAAGACTGTTTGGGAAGACCAGACATCTGAGTACACAGTGATGGTTCCACACACTGAAGAGCGAAGCGGCACACGAACTGTCTGCAAGACCGTTTGTGAAGACGTTGAGCAGTCTTACACAGTGATGGTTCCACACACTGAAGAGCGAAGCGGCACACGAACTGTTTGCAAGACTGTTTGGGAAGACCAGACATCTGAGTACACGGTCATGGTTCCTCACACTGAAGCCCGCACTGGCACACGAACTGTTTGCCACACTGTTCCTGTCACCAAGACTCGAACAGTCTGTCAGGATCAGGGTCACTGGGAAGAGCGAGTTGTTTCTTCAGGCTGCAACAGCTGTGGTTCAGCTCCAGCTTGTGGTTCATGCGGTGGCTGTGCTCCAGCTCACAGCTGTGGTGGATGTGCTTCTGCATGTGCATCAGCTTGTGGTGGCTGTGGCGTAGCAAGTGCTTGCGGTGCTGTTGCTTCCAGCTGCGGTGGATGTGCTCACACCACCCGCGTTTGGGTTCCAAACATGGTTGAGTCTCAGGTTGAGTACACTGCTTACGAAACTCAGCAGGCTCAGGAAGAGTACACCTACAACGTAACTGTCTGCAAGCCAGAAACTCGTACCCGTACAGTGAAGGTTGCTCGTCAGGTTTCTGAGCAGGTTCCTTACACCTACAACGTAACCGTCTGCAAGCCAGAAACTCGTACATGCACAGTGAAGGTTGCTCGCCAGGTTTCTGAGCAGCAGGAATACACCTACACCGTTTGTAACTACGTTGATGAGCAGCGTACACGAACAGTGAAGGTTGCTCGTCAGGTAACTGAAGAAGTTCCTTACACCTACCACGTCACCGTCTGCAAGCAGGAACAACGCGAAGTTCAGGTTCAGGTTTGCCGAATGGTTGAGCAGGTTGTTTCACAGCAGGTTTACCACCCAGCAGCTCCAGCTTGCGGTGGTTGCTCTGCAGCTCCAGCCTGTGGTGGTTGCTCAGCAGCTCCAGCTTGTGGCAGCTGCCACTAGTCACAGAGTGCAGTGACGGGCATTGACCGCCACTGACACACAGGTCGAAAATGTGAAGCCCTCTGGAATTTCAATTCCAGAGGGCTTTCTTCGTTTGAACAATTCCGAATCCGCGGTCAACATGGTGCGTCATGAAACACGACTCCGCCCCTACGAAAGTACTGAAGGTTGCTCTATGCTGAATCTAATCGGAACAGGGACAGCGAGAACATGCAACGGAGCCACGCGGCGCGACTTCCTTCAGGTCGGCACCCTTGGAGCTGCCGGGTTATCTCTCGCCAGCTACCTGCAGGCCAGGGAAAAGGGCCTCGTCGCGTCTGGTAACGATGAAAAATCATGCATCATGATTTTTAATCTGGGCGCCCCCAGCCAGCTGGACACGTTTGACATGAAGCCGGATGCACCCGCCGAGGTTCGTGGTCCCTTCAGACCAATTGCGACCTCCGCCCCGGATATTCAGCTGTCGGAAATACTGCCCCGGCACGCTGAAATTGCCCACCATATTTCGCTGGTCCGAAGCTGCCACCATACCGGCGCGGCTGTGCATGATGCGGGATGGCAGATGATGCAAACCGGACGCCAGTTTACAGGAGGAGTGAATACACCACATGCAGGTGCTGTTGCCAGCTATCTGAAAGGTCGTCGTTCGGACCTGCCGCCGTTTGTTGTGCTTCCGGAAACCATGGGACGTGGCGGTGGAAACCTTCCCAATGGGCAGGCAGGCGGATTTCTGGGGAAAGCCCATGATCCATTCGCACTCATGGCGGATCCATCGCAGCCTGATTTTCAGGTTCCGGATCTTCTGCCACCCCAGACGATCGGAGAAGTACGGACGGCTCGCCGGCGCCGACTGCGCGATGTCGTGGATGAGACAGTGAGAGACTTCGAGGCGACGGAGAACGCGCAACTGCTGGACGGTAATTTTGACGCGGCGTACCGCTTGATGACCAGCACTCAGGCTCGTGAAGCTTTTGATCTGTCTCAGGAGCCCGCCAGCGTGCGAGACCGTTATGGAATGAATCGCTTTGGCCAGTGCTGCCTGCTGGCTCGGCGACTCATTGAATCCGGTGTGCGATTTGTCACCGTCAACACCTTCCTCACGGTCTTCGATGAGATCACCTGGGATATCCATGGTTCAAAGCCGTTCACCTCGATTGAAGGAATGAGAGACATTGTGGCTCCGATGTACGATCAGGGCTACTCAGCGTTGATCGAGGATCTTTACCAGCGAGGAATGCTGGACAATACGATGGTCTGCAACCTTGCCGAATTTGGCCGAACGCCAAAAGTAAATCCTGCTGGCGGTCGAGACCACTGGCCTCAGTGTTTCACAGTTTACTTTGCCGGCGGTGGCGTTAAGGGCGGACAGGTCGTTGGGGCAAGCGATCCGATCGGTGGTGTCCCCGCGGATCGGCCAGTGCTGCCGGGCGATGCGGTTGCAACAATTTTTCACAGTCTCGGCCTGGACCTGAATGCGCATCTACCGGGACCTGCTGGCCGACCATTTCCACTCGTCGACATTGGCCGCCGCGAGATTCACGAACTGTTTTGACGAAGCGCATTCAACCCCGTCCAGTGATTCGCAGACCTTTCAGTGAATGGTGGTCTGCTCTGGATTCAGAACCGGCGACGTCAGGTTTCATTCATGAATATTACCTTCTGCTCCACCATCCCAATCCTTCGCATCTTTGATGTGGAGAAAGCGAAGAGTTTCTACGTTGACTTTCTGGGGTTTCGGGTGGACTGGGAGCATCGGCACAATGAGAGATCACCGGGTTATATTCAGATTTCACGGGATGGACTTCTGCTCCACTTAACTGAGCACCACGGAGACTGCACACCGGGCTCAAAAGTCTTTGTCTGGATGCAGGGGATCGATGCATTCCACGAAAATATCACTTCGCGCGGCTACGAATACATGCGGCCAGCTCTGGAACCAACTTCTTACGGGTCAAGATGCGTCGAAGTGACGGATCCATTTGGAAACCGAATCAGCTTCAATGAAAAGACACCCATTGAGGACTCGTCGTCAGCAGGATGACGGGAAACATTGCCAACTGGTGTGCACGGCACATACGGGGTGCACGGCGCATACCGGGTGCACATGACAGCTGATTGCGCATGAAAAAACCGACGGGGACGTCGGTTCCGTGAATCACATCGCCCTGCACCAGGTGTCTGCAGAAAGAAATGCAGGGACTTTGTAAGTGGTGAAGCGGAGAGAGAGGGATTCGAACCCTCGGACCCCATTTCTGGAGTCACATCATTAGCAATGATGCGCATTCGGCCACTCTGCCATCTCTCCGTCGCGGAACGAGGTCTCGGGACCGTAGTTCGGCAGACACACTATAATCGGTTTACACAATCAGGCAAGTTCAGCTGAGATCCGGATTTCCGTCGAATTGAACATTCTCGCGTTTTCGCATGTCAAAAACAGGACCCGGCTGGAATTAACCGGCTTTCGGCGTATTTTCATGTGCGAACACGACACCTCCTGCGTTGCTCCGAGTTTCTTCAACTGTTGCACGAAACTCAGGCGCCGAAGCCAGGAATCAGGTGCTCCTGACGAACAGGCGATTAAGCGACAAAGCAAACGCCCCCCAAACTTTCCCGAACAAATCGCACGCCTCAGATTGACCATTCCATGACAGCAAACTTTACCCCCCAATCAAACGTTCGCCACCCTGCGTCTATGGCATGTCGCCCCGCATACGGACGGATCTCTCAAGCCTGCTACGCGACAAGCTGGGTAGCCGCTGCAATCTTGTTGTTCGGGCACGTTTGTGCCCCTACTTGTGTGGCAGCGGAACCAGCCGTCGCACAGGATGAAGAAGGCTTTACATTGCTTCAGGAAGGGACCCGCCCACTGGCGACAATCACCTTTGCAAGTGTTGAACGTCTGCTAACCGAAGGGGAGTACATCTTTGATGCCGCGGGGCAACCCGATGCGTTTGCAACAATCGCAAAAGGCGCCAACGAGTTTCTTGATCAACTGCCCGGACTCGACAAATCCAAACCTGCAGGATTGATGATTTACCTGCCTGCCATTATCCCCCCCATTCCCGAGGTCTTCTTGTTCCTGCCGACTGCCGACTTCGAGGACGTGACCCGATTTACAGAAAAAGTCCTTGAGCGTGCTCCTGTGGTGGGGGGAAAGCAGGCTGAAGAAGGACGTTACGAAGTTGTCGGACCACGCCGAACGTGGTATGTCAAGATGCAGGGGAATTATGCCATTATCCCGGTGGGCCCCAATGCAACTCCTGAAATGCTGGACCGCGAAATTCCAGCTCCCGACGCTCTGCTTGCGACTCAGGCCCAGCTTTATGATGTGTCCATCACACTGGACCTCGCTTCCATCCCACCTTTGACCCGCACCCTGCTCACAACTGTACTTACAGCGGGGATTTCCTCGCAAATGCAGCAACGCGATGAAGAACCGGACAGTGCTTATCAAATCCGACGAGCAGAAGGTGATCGAGCACTGGCTGCATTGCAGCAGATACTGGATGAATGCGACCGCATGATCTTCGCATTGAACGTCGATGCTGAAGAACACGCTGTGAACATGGATATGGTCATTGATGCGAAGAAGGGTACGAAGTTCTTTGACGAAATCCTTGAGTCAACCACAAAGCCCAGCTACTTCATTCCGCTGCTGGATGATTCGGCGGCGGCCTCGTTTTCGATGTCGTCGATCATCAACGAACGGGACCGCAACGCCTACATCAGGATGCTGGAGGGTGTTAAAGGTGAGGTAGTCCGAGTGATCTCTGAAAACGATCTCGGACCGGTCCCCGATGAAAATGGTCCGATCGGGCAGGCACTGAGCGGGCTGCAGGCGACGCTTGACGCCGCCCATATCGATGCCTTCGGACAGTTTTATTCCGATTCTGAAGACAAGCTGGCGATTGTCGGAGCGTTGAGGCTTGAGCAGGGTGACGCCATTGCACTCGGATTAACCGACTTGCTCGGACGACTGCAGGATGTTGCTGAAGTCACTGAGAAATTCGAAATCACCTCGGCATACGGTCAGCATCAGGGCATCGTTTTTCACCGACTCGTTCCAAAGCAGATTCCTCCGATGTTATCGGAACTGTTTGGCAGGAACCCAGGATTAACTTTCGGCGCGGGGGACAGAACACTTTGGCTGGCTCTTGGTGGTGAACCATCATACGACACAGTCACGGGGGTCATGGATCAGCTTCAGCACGCCCTTGAAAATCCTCAGGACCGTACTTCCCCGGCAAACTTCCGGGTGATCGTGAACGTCAATCAGTTGATTGAAATGCAGAAACGTGTCGCCGGAGCGATGTCGAGTGACAACGGAACAACAGATGACACACCGGACCAGGTTGTCGAGACGAGCCGCGAAGACAAGCCCGTCCTGACGAACCCGAGTAATACCTCCGGTGAGACACCGGCCCGAAGCAGGAGCAACAGCCGCCGAAGCCAGCGACGGGCAATCGCGGGAAGGATTTTCACAGAAACGATGGCTGAAGGTGACGACCGAATTGAAATTGATTTTCAGCCAACAGATTCCGGCGGCCGGATGCGAATTCGTCTCGAGGAAGGCTTCGTGCGAGTCTTCGGGCGTTTGATCGCGAATGCCGTCAATCCACAGGAATGATCTCCTGCAAATGACTTGCGTTTCCCGGTCCGCTATTGAATGCCCATCAGGACATGACGAGCGGAGATGGCCATTTCCCGAGCGGCTTGCGCTGATTCGGCTGTGACGGTCAAATGGCCCATCTTGCGACCTGTGCGCGTTTCGGCTTTGCCATACATGTGCACATGAACTCCCGGTCGATGAAGAAGAGAGTTCCAGCGATCGGGTGTTGCCGTCATCAGGTGATCGCCCAGCAGATTGATCATCGCCGCAGGTTGGGCCTGAAAGACGTTCCCCGAAGGCATTCCGCAAATTGCGCGTACCTGTTGTTCAAACTGGCATGAACAACAGGCATCAATTGTCAGGTGCCCGCTGTTGTGCGGACGGGGAGCAATTTCATTGACCAGAAGCCGACCTTCTGCCGTCACAAAGAACTCCACACATAAGACGCCCACCGCATCAAAATGTTCCAGTACTGCCCTGGCAATCTCGGCAGCTTCCTTTGTCGTCGATTCATTTAACAGTTCGGATGGACTAACTGAGACATCAAGGATGTGATTGACGTGTTGGTTCACTGACGGCTGAAAACAGGTGACGTCCCCATTGGTGAATCGTGCGGCAACGATTGAAATTTCATGTGAAAAACGAATCTCCTCCTCCAGAATGGCTTCATCCGTCTTCAGCGTCTGCCACGCTTCTGCCGCGTCATCCGGGCACTCAATACGCACCTGGCCCTTGCCATCATATCCCATCCGAGTTGTCTTCAGAATTCCTCGCCCATCGAACGCCGGCAGGACGGAAGCCAGCTCGGTTTCACTGCGAATGGGGGCAAAGTTTGCGGTTGGTATCCCTATTGATCGCAATGCGGTCTTTTCGGAAATGCGATGCTGTGAAGCTTTCAGCAGATCCACCCCCGGACGCACAGGTACCAGGGGCATCAGGAATTCCACCGTTTCGACTGGTATGTTTTCCTGTTCGTAACTGATGACATCTACCAGTTCAGCAAATTCTTTCAGTCGTTCAAAATCTGTAAACGAAGCGTCCCAGGATCGATCGCACACCTGACCTGCAGGAGAGTCCGATGGATCTCCGAACATCAGGACTCGGTAACCCATGCGTCTCGCGGCAATCGCAAACATTCGGCCCAACTGGCCACCACCCAGCATTCCCAGTGTCGCGCCTGGGGCAATGTGTTTAACGGAATGCTTGTTTGAATTTGTCACCATGATCTTAACTGTCTGCCAAATGGATAATTAAAGCGAACCGGGCAACGCTGTCGGCCGTCACGACTTCAGATCATCAAGCGAAAGCACCGAATCATCCATCACTGATGCCGTCTGCTGCTCCTGAAAACTGAGCAGCTGTTGCCGAATACGCTCGTCGTGCAGGCTGAGAATTCGCACGGCCAGCAGTCCTGCGTTCTTAGCCCCGGCTGTTCCGATCGCCATCGTTCCCACCGGAATTCCACCAGGCATCTGCACAATGGAAAGCAACGAATCCATCCCATTCAAAGCCTTGCTTTGAATCGGAACGCCAAGAACCGGCAGGATGGTTTGTGAGGCTATCATCCCTGGCAAGTGTGCGGCGCCGCCAGCCCCTGCAATGATCAGATGCAGTCCTCTTCGCTGAGCGGATTCGGCATACTCCGCCATCCACTGGGGAGTGCGATGTGCCGAAACGACACGAGCTTCGTACCGGATACAAAACTGTTCAAGGATTTCAGCTGCAGCAGCCATCGTCGGCCAGTCGGACCGACTGCCCATGACAACCCCGACTCGAATTACTTCGTTCGACATGATTCGCCCGGATACAGAAACAGAATGCTGTCATTCAACCAGTAACAGCCGCAAGGGACCGTCTGGATCCCATGGAACTTACCAGAAACACCCGGTCCTCGCAGTTGCCAACAATCGCTTTCTCACCAGCAATTCTCTCGTTCAGACCGTTCCGATTGGCATTGAACATCCCGCTGAAAGAAGAACCAGCCGCGCCAGCAGGGGATCGCTGGCAGATGGAAACCTGTGAAGAGGTCCCCTGCAAACGCATTCGGTAACCTGCACACGGTTCTTTCGGAGCTGCTCACAAGACCGAGGAAAGCCGGACCTCTTACCACTGAGGGGCAATTGTCAGCCGGGCAAATCTTCCAGCCATTTCCTTCGTGTCACCGGCGATCAATTCAATAGAGGCTGGACTCCCGGAACGGACAATGATCGGGTTGTTGCGTCCGGTGGAACTCCAAACGCTGTCGTTCGGCTGGCTTGAAAACCAGACAGCCGTCATGACTGTCGAGGTCAGCAGAAGATGTGAAGTCACGGCATTTGCCTGGGCATCCTCACTGTTTCTGGTCACGGTCTCTGAGCCTTGTCGGGAAGGAAGTTCAGCGAAGACTGTGACGCTGATCTTCGCGGGGACCGTCATCCGAAATGACTGCCGGGACTGCTGCTTTTGCTGTGCCGGCAACACCTGATGAAATGTACTGAACGCGATGATCAGGAGAAGCACCAGGCGGGGATACATTGGCAAAGCCATTCACGAAGCTCAAGCTGCATCCGTCGAACCCATCGACGGTCCGGAGCATTCCATGGCAAAGGTCGCGCCAAACTTCGCCAACGGACAGGTCCCCCCAGTCGCCAGGAGCACCGCAACTTCACTGCCTGTTTCGCGAATGGCGAAAAATGCAGGTTCTTCCCCATCAGCAATTTGACCTACTCAATTTCAGGGATAGGTTTCCATTGGCTTCTGCATCAAACCAATGCACGCAAAGAGTTTACGAAAAACAACGGGTGTTGCATCAGCACAACATCTCCTGATCAGAGCGGTCAGGAACAGCAACGTAAAGATTGCGGTTTGTAGCGATTGCGGAAAATGTGCCGGTCTTGACTTATTCGGAGGCGGGGGGTTTTCCGAATACACAACAGGTGGCTTGGCGTGGAAACACGTCAATCCGGGGAGTAACACACATGAAGACGAGCAACTTTGGATTGGTAAAGGTTTTCTCTTTCGCGTTGGTCGCAACTGTTTGCCAGCTGGCAGTCGGTCAAACGACTGATACACAGACATTCACAGTCACGGTTCCATCTGCACTTTCGATTGTGGCTCCCGCGGATCGACAGTTGAATCACGATACAACAAATAACAATCAAGTCTTTGTCCCAGGTGCTGATGTTGCCAATCACTGGGCCGTGATGTGTAACTCTGGTGCGGGAGCGACGGTCAACCTCACAACATCAACGCCATTTACCCATACAACAAACAGCAACTTCAAACGCGATGCCAGACTCGACCTTGCCATCAGTTCTTCCGACAACGATGGCACCGGCTCCGCTGTCTGGACCGTTTCAACAGCGACTGATACGACGGACTACGCCGGTGCTGACGCGGACGCATCCGTTCAGGCCACTTCCGCAGCTCCTGGCAAAGCAACGCTCGGACTCACTGTAACCTTTATTACTGATACCTATTCAACATTGTTGCAGGGTGACTACGAGATTGATGTCGTTGGCACGATCGCTGCCAACTAGTGACATTGCAGCAACAATGAAAAAGACGTGAGGCATGGACGCATTACGATCACACACGAAAACCAGAATGCCGTCCCGACTTTTCGGGACGGCATCTGCCGTTTGGTTGGCATTGCTCCTTTGCACGCGGAGCGAGTCAGCCCACGGACAGGCATTTGGCCTGCGCAGCCGCGACGGCCATCAATCGGCGACACACGATCTGACATCACAGCAATTCCCATTCGATGAAGTTCGCTGGGACGTGATCAACGCTCAGGAACGGGGAGTTGTCGCTGTCTGGGAGTTGACCACATTTGAAGTGACCGCGGGAAGGAAATCGCTGAATTCCGATGCCGCTGTGTCGGTGAGACTTCTGGATTCCAGTTCACGAAAAGGCTGGCAGGTCGTCAAGGCCAGCGACGCCACCCAATTGGACCGCGGTCGACAGAAGGCCACTGTGTCTGTCAGCAGCTCACGGAATGGGCAAGCGTCTTTCGGTTTGACAGTTTCCATGCTCAGCCGGACACCGGCAAGTCTGCCCGCCGGGCAGTATCGAGCCCAGCTTGTCGGAACCATCTCACCACTCTGATCGTGCAGGAGCCAATATCGCCGCCGAAGAATCCCGACGTACTCAAGACTCTGCATCTTTGAATGACACAACTCGAATAGCCATCCTTCCAATGCGACACCGATCGAACAACCAGCGACGCAACCACCGTTTAAAAGACGGCCATGTTGCATGGATTATCGGGCGAGTGTTAACGGCGTTGGTCTGTCTGCTGATCGCATCCGGTTGTCGGATTTATCCCGAGCACAAAAAGAAATCAATCAACGAACTGTATTTCGAAGCGCTCGCAGCCTCACAAAAAACTCCCGAAAACACATTGGGATTGAACCCTGCGGCTGGTCCGGCCCAGGCAGGATTGAAAACATTTCCAGCCAGTCACGAATTGCTTACGCCGACTCCAGGTACGCCCGATACGGTGCCGCCTGTTCCCCGACCGGAGAGTTTTCAGGCAGTACCAGAATTCAGTGAACGACAAAGTCCTGTCACTGTTGATCCACAAGTTCTGAAGTCGCTTCCGGAAATTCCTGCATCGCAGGTGCCAAATGCCGGCTGGCGACGAGCGGGTGCCTCAATTGCGGAGGGGTCCGTACGGACTGTTTCCCATAAGGCCCGTTCGACAACGGTCACAGAAATCTTTGAAGATACAGATGTGCGTCAGGCGCTGCAGTCGCTGGCACAGCAGGCGGATGTTGATCTGATCCTCGATGAGCGGGTCAATGGCGTAGCATCCGCGGTCATCGAGGATGAGCCCTTTGAATCTGCCCTTCGAAAAGTGCTTCTGCCACTGGGACTTGTCTATCGAAGGACCGACAAAGGCGAATACATTGTGGCCTCCCCTGATCCCGATTCTCCTTTGTTCCCACTGATTGCAGAACGATTTGAGTACCGGCCCACTCACCTTGGGCCCGAAGAACTCCTCCGTCTGGTACCGGACCGGGAGAGTCAGTACCTGACTGTCATTGAAAAACGAAACCTGATTGTGGTTGAGGCACCACGAGAAATGGCTTCGCCAATCCTTCAGAGACTGCAGGATTCGGATACACCCATTCCGCAGGTCGAACTCGAAGCAATCGTGTGTGTCATCGCACCAGAACGTGGTTTCCGTTCAGGTCTCGACTGGGGGCACGCTGTAACCTTGAATGGTTCGGATATGTTTCGAATTGGCATGACGGGCCTGGCATTCTCCGGTGTCGGTTCGGGAACAGGACTGGGGGATTCATTTTCCAGCTTTGCCGTGACGTCGACGTTTGTAAAGCTGCTGGCGGAAGAAGGCTATCTTTCCATCCGGGCAGCTCCGCGTGTCACAGCGCGAGATGGTGAACAGGCCAGCATCTCAATTACTCGTCAATCTTTTTTCAGTACGCAACCTGTCAACGCGAATCAGTTCTTTCGTCAGGAGATCGAGCAGGTTGAAGCGGGTATTCAGCTGGAGATTACGCCTGTGATACGAGGCAACAATATCACCGTTCGTATCGAGAAGGCCGAGGTAAGTGAAGATATTCGGACAGCGGATGTGAATTCGCAGATTGCCAACAATCCATTTCCTTTGATCAACCGCCGAACAGTTTCAACAACCGTCCACGTGAAGGATGGCGAAACCATTGTGATCGGCGGCCTTGTGCAACGTCAGGTCGTGGATCGTCTGGCTCGTATTCCTGTGCTTGGAAGCATTCCCGGCATCGGCCGAATGTTTCAGACGGTTGAACAAACTGAACATGATGCTGAGGTCGTGATCTTCATTTCACCGCGCATCGTTGGAGACACACCCGCATGCGGAGTTTGTGAGCCGGGTTTACAGACCAGCATGGCCGTCGATGAGACCGGACTCATGTCACCTGTCCCCACATCACCTGTCCGGGGCGACTCGTTTCAGTTGCAGTAAAGATGTGCATCATGATGAATTCAACCATAAGCTCCATCCGCGCGAGCATTCAATTTTTCACCCGATGCGCGATTCTGTTCACGGCGACGCTCACCATAGCACAAGACAACGTTGAGCTGCGACCAAATCTGCGTGATGGCAAGCCAACCCCGGAGCTGCGTGCTGTTCGAGTTCAGGAAGATGTAAAGCCCGCCTTCCTGATCTCGCCTCTTGTACACCGTCTGCAGGCCCGGCGCGGGCAGCTGATTCGTTTCGAATTCGAAGTGGAATCAAACAAGCGCGCGTCAAGGCTGGAAATCAGACCCGTGTCCATGACGCAGCAGGATAATGGCGTCATCATGCCGGATGACGCCGCTCCGGCGCCGCAAATGATTCAACTGCTCAGTCCATCCAGTATTGACTTAACCGAATCGGAAAAACACGTCATCACTGCCCAGATGCGAGTACCTGTCACCAATGCGCCATTTTTGTCGTACGGAATCCTTGCGAAAGAGATTCCGCTGGACGGACCCGCTTCTGGCACTGAGGATGAGAAGGCTCGTGTTGGCATCCGATTCGTAACACAGTATCTGCTTCGCGTAGATGTGGACGTTCTTGGAGTCAGAGGAGACTCGGTTGCCGCACTGGAACTGTATGACGGCCAGTTGATAGCGGAGAAGGGTCTATCTCTCACCCGGATCTTTGCTCATAATCCGACCGAAACAGCTATGGAGTTTGGCGTTGAATGTCAGCTGTTAACGAGAGGCGAGCAATCTGTTGGCAAACCATTTGGCCTGGTTGTGCCTGTTCGAGCCGGGCAGGATCCCCCCGAACGCTTCAACTGCCGCATCCTTCCGGGGGCTCGATTGCGACTCGAAGAATTTCTGCCACATCCCGTCTTCTCCGGCGACTACAGTCTGAGCGCCAGACTGACACACCAGGGCAGGACCATTCGGACAGTGCAGTTTCCTGTCACAATTCATGATGGGCAATTTCCCGCTCAGGACGCGGCCATTGTTCGCGTTGCCCGGGACATTTCCGTAGAACCGGCCAGCGTCGAACTCTCACTGCAGAGAGGTGGTAACCGGATATCGTCTTTGAGCATCACCAATCAAAGTCTGCAACGAGTCATTGTTGAATCTCAGGCCATCCCGATGCAGGGCTTCCTGCATGAATCATTGCGAATCAAGCCCTCAACTTTTCAACTGGAACCAAATCGCACGCGTAAAGTGCTGGTCATGCTCGAAGGTGGCTCGTCTTTCGATGAACACAGCTACGCTTTTGCTGAGATTACGGTTCGTCCCGAAATCGGTGAAGCGATCGGATCGCACCGAGTGCCCGTTTGCGTCCTGACCGACAGCAAATCACAGCCACAAATTTCTCCCGGTGAGCTAGTCTGGAAAGCCACGCCAGCCTCCGCAGGTTTCGCCATCCCCGTCACGAACCGTGGCCTGCGGCATGTGCCGCTTGAAGGGCGACTTTCGCTGGTTGATGGATTTGGCCGTGGATTGGTGACCGAAGCGGGCTACGGAAAATGGCTGCTGCCGGGAGAATCGAGTGAACTCTTCTTTGGATTCAGGCAGCCCCCGCCTCCCGGGACGTACACGGTTCGGGCCGAAATCAGTCAGGGAGAATCACTGCCTCCGCTACAGATGCAGCAGACTCTCCAGCTTTCCACCATGCTTCAGGAAAGCATGTCAACCAGCAAAGCCACTCCGAAGACCAACGTGGAATAGACCGCATTCCGTCCGATCTGTTCGTTTTCAGTGATGAGACACACAGGCAACGGTCGAACTACTCGACGCAGTTCAGCGATTTTCCCGAACCTCTTGGTTGCCCACAGCAAGGATCTTTTCTAGACTGCGTGGCGACCTTGTCGGCGTCGGTTCATGGCCTGACAGGTTGATAAAGTGCTGTTCGCGCAAGTGGCGAAATCGGCAGACGCGCTAGCTTCAGGAGCTAGTGGGGTAACACCCGTGGAGGTTCAAGTCCTCTCTTGCGCACTTTAGGGTTCTGAAAAAGAACAAGAGAACACTGAGGCCCGGCTTTTAAAAGCCGGGCCTTTTCTTTTGCTTCATGGTTCATTCTCCGGGGTTCTAACGGGGATAATCGTCTTTCAGCGATCGGAGAAGGCATGTTGGAGATCGGACGGTTTTCATTTGGTGTCGGTGATCGATTTGCCCATCAGGCCGGCGCCCAATTGCGGGCTTTTCAAATGCTGGCCGATAAGGGCATCGAAGTCGTACCTGTCTGGAATAAATCCAATCGTGAACATACGTTCGTTGGATCTGAACCACAGTGTGTGTTCGATGCTGCTCAGGCTGCGGTCAACGCTCTGGGATGGAATCGCCCATGGCACGT
The DNA here is from genome assembly GCA_041398825.1 of Planctomycetaceae bacterium. Taxonomy (NCBI): domain Bacteria; kingdom Pseudomonadati; phylum Planctomycetota; class Planctomycetia; order Planctomycetales; family Planctomycetaceae; species Planctomycetaceae bacterium. The sequence goes on from JAWKTX010000008.1 coordinate 153,295, forward strand.
TGACGCCGACCACATTAATCTGAAAACAGTCGATCGCTTTCTTCCGTGTTCAGACTTCTTCACGCTGGATGTTGCCGATTCCATTGGTCACCCCGCTTCAGAATCAGACGTCTGTGCATTCGTCGATCGGCACCCGGAACTGGTTGGAACCGTCACGATTCAGGGAATTGAACAACCTTTCACCACATCAAGACAGGACGTTGAAAGTACGGCAGCGAAGTACCTGAAGGCGGTTCATGATGCCGGTGCCATCTACCGACACATTGCTGCGGCAAAAGGCGAAGAAAACTTTATAGCCGAAGTTTCAATGGACGAAACAGACGCTCCTCAATCTCCATCGGAGCTGCTGGTGATTCTGGCGGCACTGGCGGACCAAAAAGTGCGTGTGCAGACGATCGCTCCCAAGTTCACGGGCAGATTCAACAAAGGGGTCGACTATGTCGGAAATCTTGTGCAGTTCGAAAAGGAATTCAGCGAGGATCTCGCTGTTATCGCTCACGCTGTCGCTCAGTATGGATTGCCGTCGAATCTGAAGCTCAGCGTTCACAGCGGAAGCGATAAGTTCAGCATCTACCCGATCATTCGACGATGCCTTGCTGCCACAGGTGCAGGCTTACATTTGAAGACCGCTGGAACGACATGGCTTGAAGAACTCATCGGACTTGCCGAAGCCGGTGGAGACGGGCTTGAACTGGCAAAAGAAATCTACGCATACGCGCTCGAACACGTGGATGAGCTCTGCTCGCCTTATGCCAGTGTGATCGACATTGATAAGTCTAAACTCCCCACAGCAGAAACAGTGAATCGTTGGGGTGGCAGCCAGATGGCGAGCGTTCTTCGTCACATCCCTGGACATCCGGAATTCAATGCTCATGTGCGGCAGTTGCTGCATGTCTCGTTCAAGATTGCGGCCAGGGCAGGCAGTCAATACACCGATCTACTGAAATTCAACGAAGAAATCGTCGGGCAACAAGTGACAGAAAACATCTTCGATCGCCACATGAAGCCGCTGTTTCTGGAGTAATTCACCAGCAATTGACAGAAAACTCCAGTGGATTGCGACCTGAGTTCTGACTCCGATTTCGCAGATCGCTTTGACTTTCCGCAGAACAAGGGATCGCAGCCCGTTGCAACTGAAAACCTGACGCTTCAGCGAAGAATCGATGGCAAGTCGTCGTTCGTGAAGAGTTGCTTTGATGACAACCGGTTGAAGACAGAACCCGATACGCCTGCGAGGGATCGTCATCCCGCCAACGCTTCGGGTTCCCTTTCCTGTGGTTCTTCAACTGCCTGCTGAGCTGACGCTTCAGGCTGCTTTTCGCATGTTCTTTTTCCACGGACAGCGAAGCGAACGACTGATGCTCAATTCGTCACTGCGGTTTCGTACTTGACCCCATCCGGAACGTTCACGGGCACGGCAACCGTTGTACCAAAGTCACCTTCCGTGACTGTAAGCGAATCGACCGCAACAAATGCCGTGAAACTGCTCATCAGGTTGTAATTAAGCGCTGTCTGGATAACCTCCTGCCTGAATTCAACGGCTTCATGTGGACGTTGCGATGCCGCCATCATCAGGTCGGCAATCTTCATCCGCGCCCAGACCGCAGCAATTCCTGGATGTTCATCGGAACGGTCTTCACCAGCAAGATCGACTGAAAATGTCTGGGGCGCCAAGTCGATTCGGCCACCGACGGTCACTGTCGATGGCTCTCCGTTGAAGCGTCCTGTGACAACAATGGGGCGACCGACAATCAGGTCCGGAATTCGTTTTGGAAAGACTTCTATCACATCCATGTCGCCAAAATCGATGGTCAGATCCGTCATGGCCGGATGGCTGATCCTCTGCTGAAAACGATCCATAATATCGACAGCATTGTCATTGAGACTCAAATAGGTCACGGCGCCCTGCCCCAGAAGGGCCATGCGATCCATCAGATAACGATTGGGGGACGAGCCCACACCAAAGCTGAAGATACGCGAAGCTCCCAGCTTTGCGGACAGCGTCTGCAGAATTTGCTGTTCGTTTCCAATGAACCCATCGGTCATAAACGACACCAGTCGAAAACGACCTTCGTCATGCGGAAAATCCAGCGCGGCTTTGATGCCTTCGATCATTTGGGTCCCTCCGCTTCCGCTCAGAGTCTGCAGGTACTGAAGCCCCCTGTGAACGTTCTCCGGCGTTGCCCGAAGCGGTTCTTTGCCAAGTTTCGAGCTGTTGTTACTGAACTGAATGATCTGGAAGGTATCTCTGGGTGTCAGTTGCTGCAGCGAATATTCGATAGCGGCCTTTGACTGTTCAATCGGTTTGCCGTTCATGCTGCCAGAGCAATCCAGCACGTATACCATCTCCATAGCACTCCGCTGAACGCTGGACAGTTCCGCGGGTGGATAAATCATCATCGTAAAATACTGACCGTGCTCGTCCTTGTGCGTCAGCATGGCGGTTTTAATTTGATCGCCCGCAACTCGATAACGCAGAATGAAGTCCTTATTGGGCAGGGAATCTTTCGCTGACAGACGGATCCGGCGTTCGCAGGGGGAGGTTGATTGTTCTTCGATGGCGTGGTTAACACAGCGTACATTTTCGATTTCTACGCCTGTATTGATATTCACGGTGACTGCGACATCGTGACCACTTCTTTCGCCGGGAGCCAGATACTGAACTTCGGTTTTCTGGCCGCTCGCACCATGGTTTCCGCGGGAAACCGCGCCAATTCCATCGTTCGTTGCGGCGGGATTGAATCGTGGACCAACAACCATCGGAAAGACGAATTCATAATCCCCGTCATCATAACGCAGCGTATTGAAGTAACGGATATTGATATCGATTTGTTTTCCGGGTTCGATATTGGCAACCTTCTGCGTGAAGATATTCGGGCGTTCCTGAGTCAACAATGAGGCAACGTGCCCCTGAGCTCTGGCTTGAGCGTAAATCTGTTCGGCCTTTTCACGTTCGCGAATGATGCCCCGAATTTTTCGATCGCCGACCGTCATAACAAATTCATTCACCGCTGCATTCTGTGGAAGCGGAAACAAATAGACCGCTTCAATCTTGCTGTTATACGGATTGTGAAACTGCTGAGTAACATCGACGGTTGCGATATATCCATCAATATTGCCAACGACGTTCGTATGCCTGAGCGGCACAGGGACCTGCCGGGTTTCATTTGGCAGTGTTGCCATCAAAGCGCCGCAACCAGGCGTCTCTGTATCCGGCAGAGCTGTTGTATTGATATCAGCCTTCGCAATCACCCAGAGCTCTTCGCCGGGTCCCGGCTCGCCGATACGGCCCCCGGACTTCGCGTCAGGATCAGGAAATCGTCCCAGGATGGTTTCCGTACGCATTCTGCGCTCGGGAGACTGACGGCCCGGCTGCTGACCACTCCGTTGCTGACCACTCCGTTGCTGACCACTCTGTTGCTGACCACTGATAATTTCTTCTTCTGTTGGCTTGTTCGTTTCTGTCCGGCCGGCTGCGCCAAAGCCTCCGGAAAGGGATTCCGTCAATCCTCTCTGCGCTAAAGGCATCTCTTTTGAGAGACTGGAATCCAGAGACAGACCGGCAGCGGCGGGGTCTGAAGCGGGCACCGGGGCACCGGACGGAGCTGCACTCCGATATCCGTCTTTTGGTGAGTCGAAGAGGACTTTTCGATCAAGCCCTTCTGCAGAAGCTGCTTCTCCGGCCGCTGGTTGTCCCGACGCGGTCACCACACTGTCAGCAGCGACATCGCTGGCGGTCTGCGCTGAGGATGACATTTCCAGTGGTGCATCATCACCGAAACGGTCAACTGACCCCGCGGATTCATCCCGGGACGCTGCCGGAGTATTGGAAAGGGCTTCCGGGCTGGTCGTTGATTCATCGCCACCGCACCCAGCGGCAGACAGAAGTGCCACGAACGAAAGTCCGAGCACCATCCAGGCTTTGAATCGGCTGTTCGTATTCATGATTTCGTAACCTTTCGGAAGAGTTCATGTCTCCGAGGCCTGCGGCCAGGAGGAGCTATGCGGGTGAGATTTGTTTCACTGTGGAAACGATTCTGTACGGACATTCCCCGCAGGCAGATGATGCCAGCAGGAGTGACAATGAATGAGCTACTGAACTAGCATTGCTTTTGCGATGCTGAGCGACGCAGGGATACGCTGACCGTCGGTCGTCGCCGAAGCAATCAACGAAGTTTGCCAGGTGCGATCCTCGGGCCCTTCGACCTGAACGTGGACGCGAGCAACACGACTCTTTCCCTTTGGCAATTCTTTTCCTGTGTTGAACGCAGCAAGGATCACACGATTGCCATTCATCGCCTTCGAGTCGTAATAGGGTGGCTCAGCGAATGCAGCATGCTCACCGCCTTCGATACCAACGATCTCGACTCCGGCAGTCAGACTATTCAATTCAAACTGATAGGCAGCCAGGGGCAATTCGCCGGAGTCGACGAACACATCAATGGCTTCGAACCGGGTCCCGCCAATACGAGTGTTCTGGTCGCCTTCGAGCTGTACCTGAATTACCTCTTTTTGCACCGGAGTTGTCTGGTCGGCGTCAACAACCGTATGCGTTGTCAGACTCTGTGCATACGTAAAGGCTGCGGCACACACATCGAAGGCGATCAGCAACAGCCACACCAGCGGCACTGATCGCCGACCTGCGGATCGAATTGTCGGTCGATTTTCGATCATTGTTCTTCTCCTCATTCAGCCCACAGAGGGGCGGCAGGTCAGTTTGCGTGTGAGATTCTCTCCGGAGAAACCGGCCACTGCTCACACCTTCTGAAAGATCCCTTGTGTTCATCGAACGGCAACCAGCACTGGGTGGCTGCCACCCTGTGATGCCCGGCTAAAAGCCAGACGATCGTTCCGGGTTTCTGTCCGGCACTAAAGCGAAACGATGAATCGGGCCAGTTGATCCACATCTTCCTGATCGACGACTCCATCGTGGTTTCGATCGAACTCCGGCCTTGTACTGATCAGATCCGTTTCCACAGGATTTGTGCTGTTCGTCCTGATCTGTCGTGCAAGTGCAAACGCATCCAGAATATCTATGTGCCCATCCTGGTCGATGTCATCAAAACGCACAGACTGAACGGAATCCATATCCGCGACCGCGGCGCTGGCTTCTATGCCGAACGAGCGGCTGACTTCTGCAGATGGCTCTGCTGACTTCGGGGTGAATTCATTCATGGCGATCAGGTCCCGGGATGGGTCTGTTTGTCGCAGGGTGACGATGACAAAACACAAAGCGGCAGCGGTAGTGACGAGCGAAGCAGCCATCCATCGACGTCGGCTGGACTTTGGTTGTCTGACACGCTGCGATTTCAGTTGAGCAGCAGTGGCCGAGAGGATGACGGCGTCTGTCTCGGGCGAAACATCAGGCACAGCTCCGTACCGACGTTTCAGTACCGTACGCAAGTCATCCGGTATTTCCTCATCCGGCTTGTTGTGGTTGTCGCCGGTTGTCATAACGTGTCCTTTCTTTCCGGAGGTATGTTTGCAGCAACCAGGCAACCAGGCCGATCAACATCAAAACAGGCCAGATCGATGCGAGGGCTATGATGAATTCTGTGGCAGCAAACCAGCCTCTTGCCAGACTGGCTGAAAATCGTCGCATAAAGTGCTGACTCGTCACAATGGGCTCGTAAAACGTGACCGTCAGCGAACTGAATTGAATTTGATTCTGCAAAAAGCGGAACCGGGATTCACTGGATTCGATTTCACCCCGAATTGTATCCAGATGGGCTTCTATCTTCAGAATTTCGTCGATGGAATTCGCCTGCTTCAGCAGGTCACGATATCGCTGTTCTGTGTCCTTTCGGGTCGTTAGTCTCGCTTCCAGGTCGATGAATTCCTGACTTACGTCAGTGGCATCAATTTCTCGTACATCGAATTGTTCGATGCCCTGACTGATGGCAGCAACGAGATCATCAAAACGAGACGCTTCTATTCTGATGGTCAGTGTTTCTGAAAGCGAAGTGTGATTTCGCTGCTGATGTTCATCCGCCAGAAACCCCCGATGCTGCTGAATGGCAGACGTGATCCGATGACGTGACTGGACACGGTCATTCGTTGGGAACACAAGGGTCCCGCGTCTGATCAGATAAGGATTCGTAGTGGATGAGGTCTCTTCCGAAATGTGAGTGTCATCAAGATTGGCCACATGATGGGCATCAGCATGAGCTTCCGGCTGTTGCGAAGTTCTGTGTGTTGATTCATCTATTTTGCCGCATCCGACAATCAAACATCCCAACAGGAGAATGTTTCGGAATCCATAAACCGGCATTTGACTGCTCCCGCTGACGCAGAGTTCAGGGCTGACCATTCACGACTCATTGAGCACAGGCGACTTCGAAAAGGTTCAAAGATTCCGGAAACTTTTTCGGTCGTTCGTCGTCCAAGCCAATCGCAAGCCTATGGGAGTGTTTTGGGGAGCTGTTTCGATGATGTCCGAGTCACAGGAAGGCCTGACCGACCAGCAGCTGGTCGAGGCTCTGAATTCGGGCGATTTGACGGCTTTCGAAGCAATCTACTTCCGCTATCGCGACTGGGTCATGCGGCTGGCATTTCGGTTGACCGGCAACCATGATGACGCTTTGGATGTGCTGCAGGAAACCTTCACTTATCTCGCGGGCAAGTTCCCCGGATTTGTCCTCACGGCCGCCATGACCACATTCCTGTACCCAGCCGTCCGGAATCTTGCCATCGCGGCGAACAGGAAACGTCGACGTTCCAGCGGCGGCGATGAAGTGCTGGAGTTCTTTGAATCGCCCACCTCTGCCCCGACTTCACCCGCCGATGATATTGAACCCATACTGACATCACTCTCGAGCGACCACCGGGAAATTCTGCTGATGCGGTTTGTCGACGATCTCACCCAGCCCGAAATTGCCGCCGCACTGAATATTCCGCTTGGCACGGTCAAATCGCGTCTGCATCATGCCATTCAAACCCTGAAGTCCTCGCCGGCCGGTCAGCGGTTGCTGGGCCGATCGGATTCAGGTTAGCTTAGCTTGGCTTAGCTTAGCAGCCTGTTGAAGAACGGGACTGGCTCGAGCAGGAGATCTGAAAACACGATGGTTTCCAGTGGTCCTGCGTACCTGCCCCGAGTTTTAACGGATAGCGAGGCTGGAGAGACGATGGAATGTCAGTCTGTCCTCTCAGTGGCAGCCGGATCAGTGACAGCCAGACGTTAAGCGATTGCACTCGGATTCCCCAGAAGCCATATGGCCGTGATTGAGATACCCGCGGGGCCGGCGTGGTCCCTTCTGGACGCGTATGCTGGCGTTTAGACGGGCGCCAGGATGGCCGCGATCCTTGGGGGATGCCTTTCAATGGGCTGGCAGTTGCGAATGGAATTTGGCCGTCAGTCGGCCGTTCGGCAGATTCAGACGGCATCTTGTCCGCAAATCCGACACCTTCGTTCCATTCGGACTCGCCTGAACCGCGTAGCAAAGTTGCTGAATCATTGGAATCTGGTCGTGTAATCGGGTCTAATCGCCTTAGAGATTCGGGGGATGCCTCAGGATGCCGGTTTGCACGCAAATCCGGCTATTTTCCTGACCAACACCCCGCAGGCGCGGGTAAAGTTCCACACGGAAGACTGATTGCAGAAGGTCGCTGGGGCGAGGAATAGACACCGATGAAAGTTGTGCTTGAACTGCTGGGCAATTCTGGCAGTGTTAAGAAAGTCACCATTCGTCACGATATCGTCATTGGACGTGGTTCTGAGTGCAATCTCAAGCTTGTGGCGCCGTTGATCAGCCGTCGGCACTGCACCCTGCGCTTCAAGGAAACATCTGCGTCAGTGACGGACCTGGGCAGCAGCAACGGAACCTATCTGAACGGACACAAACTTGAGCCCAATCAAAAATACAAGCTGAAGGAAGGGATGGAGCTTTCGATCGGTGGTGTCAAGTTTCTGGTGAAAGTGCGTCTCGACGCTGACGAAGCCAAAGCAATTCTGAAAGCGCGCAAAAAAGCAAAGGCCGCCCCCGAAACTCCTGTCCCCGGCAAGTCGCCTAAAACCACGAAGACTCCTTCCTCCGGAAGCAAAGCGTCCTCGAGCAGGAAAGCGGCGGCCACTCAGGCAGAAATCTCTCCCGAATCGGCAAAGGCAAAAGCCCGGGCAGCTGCAAAGTTAAAGGCAGAACAGGAACTCAAGGCCAAAACTGCGGCTGAAGGCAAAGCAGAAAAGCCAACGGCAAAACCATCCGGGAAGCAATCAGCGGCTGACAGGAAGCCTGCGTCAGAAAAGCCAGCCGACTCAAAAGCAACCGACTCTTCACGCATTCGCACTGAGGACGACGACGCGCTGGACTTTCTGAACGATGATGTGAAGACCAGCGCTGGAAAACAATCACCGACGAAAGACAAACCTGTTGCCAAAGAAACGGCAAAAGGTAAATCAGATGAAAACCGAATTACGGTCGATGACGACGAACAGTTGTTCTCGGATTCTCCGTCAACCGGGGCTGCCGGAATCGCTGTTGCGGGCGCAGCCGCTGCCAGCGAACTAGCAGACGCGGCAGCCGAAACGGTTGCTAAACCACGCAAGAAATCCATTCCTGTTCCGGATCCCGGCGACGACGACTGGGAATTCGATTTGCCCAGCCTTGATGCACTGGATTCACGCCCGGATGTCTTCGGAGCCACTGCAGAATCGCCATCGCAAGCAGACGAACCATTGGCTGATTTGTCGGAGCCTGCGGCAGAAGAATCACCTTCTGAAATCAGTTCTGCCATCTCTGAAGACCAGATTTCGCCTGCAACGGAATCGGATGGAAACGATGCGATCAGTGAAAACACAGCCATTGGCGAAGAGGCTGCTGAAGACCTGGTAGCCGACTCGGACTTCGAGTCGCAGGAATTCGATGAAGACTCTGCCGCTGCAGAAAACGATGCCGTTGAATACGCGGTGGTTGCTCCCGAATCAGACGAACCATTCGATGGCGAAGCAGAATGGGACCTCGGCCAGGGGAAAGTCGATCCCGCCGCCGAAACTTTGCAGGCCGCCGATTTTGCGGCCATTGAACCGGAAGCATTCAGCATCCCGGAGTCCCCGTCCGAAGTCGGCAAAGCCTTCGACGAACCATCCACCGGTGAACCAGAAGTATTGGATTCCGTCGCGGACCAAACTTCGGATGTTGCTCAGGAAGCAGAACCCATTGCTGACGTGCAACAGCAGGATGAAACATTTGAGAACATTGTAGCGGAAGAAGTTGAAGAGGTTATCAAGGAGGTTACGCCGGAAACTGTTGCGGAAGCTGAAGTCTCTGAAGACGCCGAGGACAGCGCATGGGCGTTCCTCAATGACGACGATGACGAGGTCGCAGAACCCGTTGCTGTAATCGAAGAGGATGACGCTGTCGATCACATCGTTGCCGAGGAAGTTGAAGACGTCATCGAAGAGGTCGAACTGGAACCTCTGCCTGAGATCGAAGAGGTTGTCGCCGAAGAGGTCGATGAATTTGAAGGTCTGGACGATGAACCAGTCGCCATCGTCGATGAAGTCAACGAAACAGCCACTTCCGCAGGCGATGAATTCAACTGGGACGGTGTTGATGATTTCGGCTCACTCGTCAGTGATGTCCCCCTGCCTTCTGCAAAACCCAAAATGACGCGACCGGGTAATGCAAATCCGGCCCGTATCGCAGCAGCAGGAATCCCCGATGCAATGGATTTCCTCGAAGAGGATGAGGAAGAAGCAGACGCCGAAGAAATTGCAGTTGCCGAAGTGCAGGAAGTGGACGAGGAAGTTGAGCTCTTCGAAGCCACGGATGCGGAGGCAATCTCGGACGAAGACGACGCATTGAACTGGCTATCGGACGACGAGGAAGCACCGATGGAGGTTGTCGATGCGTTTGAAGAACAAACTGCTGACGCAGTGGATGCCTTGGATGACAACGCCTCAGATGACGACGATGCCATGAGCTGGTTGTCAGATGAAGATGAGGAGGAGCACGACACAGGGAGCACTCCATCAACAAGCGTTGCTTCCGAAAGCGATGATGATGACGCCCTGAACTGGCTCAACGATGATGACAATGACAGCGATGGAGACGACGACGAGTTGCAGAAATTCCTGAGTGGTTTTTAGTCATCCCAGAATCGTTCAACGGACTTTACTCATTCATCGCGTCAGCGTCGTCTGTTGCTTCTGCTGCGGGCGCGGACACTGCCGGTGCCGTTAACCAGATCAGATTTCTGTTTGCCGTCGCAGGTATGCTGGTCGCTGCCGCCTCTCTGCGACGTCCGGACTCACTCGTAGCCACGATTCTTATGTGTCCGTTGAAGGCTTCTTTGGCAGCACCGCTAACAGACAGCTTGACGCTCTTCGACGATTCACCTTCACTTGACGATGTCATGCTTTCGCAGGATAGACCTTCCGGTAATCCCTCCAGTTGAATGGTGATCGCTTCGGAATAGTTCTCCATGCGTTTGACGGACACGTCAATTTCAAGTGGCTTTTCGGATGACATCGCAAACCGGTCATTCCCAACAGTCACTTCAAAGTCGGCGTCCGCGGGCTCGACGTGCAGGCGGTAGAAGTATCGAGTTCCGCCGTGCCCAAACCGGTCCTGTAACGCCACAGAATAGAGTCCATCCGCTGGCAGCGTCACCGTCAGGTCCGCGTCCAGATCATCCTTGCTGACATCGTCCGCCTGTTTGATTTCTTTCCCGCCTGAATCACGCAGAATCAGCAGCGGGTCGAGCGGAGAATACACGGCTCTTGAAACCGTTCGAAATCGTAGTTTCTGTGATTTGCTTCCTGTAAATCTGTACGTATCAACCTGGTTCACTTCTGCGATCACTCCGGAAACGCAAAACGGAGGATCAAGCTCACCACCGCTGTCAGCCTCAATCAACGATGGTATCAAAACGGCGTCGACATTTGTTGACTCTGCAAACGGTCCCTGTATTCGCGTGTCCACGGTCGCATCGATCGACTGAGTTTTCAAATTGAACTCCGGATCACTTCCAGTCAGATTCCAGCCAACAACATTCACGACCTGCGGCATCGAAGTGCTGACAGCAGTCGGCAGACAGTAATCCACAAACGGACCGGTTGTCAGTGTGAGTCGGTAAACGTAGTTTGCACCGCCTGCAAACTGAATGGTGCTGTTTGGTGCAGACGGGAACGCGAATATTCGGACAGTCAGTGTGTCATCGCTGAGTGCTGTATAGACAAGTTGTGGGTCGAGCCCGTGATCATCATCATTTTGCAAAAGGACCGTACCGCGAGAATTGAGTAGCTGTATGACAGCATCCATCGGGGAATTCAGCTGCCGATGAGCGAGAACTGAAATCACCAGCGTCTCGTCCGTCCTGATGGGTATCGAATAACAATCGACGTCGCCGGATTTCTCCAGAACCCCATTGACAACGACCCTGGAGGAATCGATTGATTGAATTTCATTCAGCCTGTTGTTGGGTTCTTTTTCAATCACTTCGTCCAGGATCCCAACGACGAACGGAAGGAAGCTTGTCGCACCGTCCGCATTAAAAAAACGAATCCAGTGGATACCAGGGGTCGCCGATTCCGGGACGGTCACCGTCGCAGTATCCTTCTTGTCGGAAAACTGAAACTCTAACTCGTTGAGTTCCGACCAAACGTTGAGTTCACCGTCACCCGGCTTTCCCGAGACTTTAACATCAATCTTCGACCCAACCTTCGCGCCAGGAGGATACAGTCGTTCGATTGCCGGAGGCTGCCCTGCCAGCGAAGAAGCTGGTACCACCGCGCAAAGAACGAAGACGAAACCGAAAATGACATATCGGCAACTGCCCCTGACGGTCACATGATTCTCAACGGTTTGCGGGAGCATCGTTTGGGGGGGACTCGCTGCAGAATGCATGAGGATTTCCAGGCGGGAGGTGTGATGTAGGGGCAGAAGTATTCGGTCAACAACCATCGAAAGTGACGGGGTCCGTTCCGGGGCATTCTTCGACGATCACTTGTAGACCGGGGGATGGAATGGCATCTTAATCACTTCCTGATTGAATCGTGAACCGTTTCTGATGAAAGCCCGATTTCTAAATGAGCAGTTTTTCTGATGATGATCACGGAAACCGCGCGTCTGGTCCCACTCAACGGCATGCCTACCGCAACGGACCTCGCATAACATCAATTGAGACTGCTGTGCCGCACGATGTGATGCCGGGGCTGCTTGCACTGCGAATTCATACCGACGCCGGAGAGATGAATGCCGGCCCCGTGATTGGCCATGGTGAAACCTACTATATTCCAACCGCGGCAGCCGCTGTGATTCACGACTTCATGGCTCCAAGGCTCCTTGGGGCCGATGTGCTCGCCATTGAAAGTCACTGGCGGTTTCTTTACGAACGTATGACGGCATTTGGCGGAACCGGTGCTGAACTGCGTGCGTTGTCTGCCGTCGACCTGGCACTGTGGGATGTCGCTGGTCAGCTGATGCAACAACCGGTCTGGCGTCTGCTGGGAGGACCGGTTCGCGATTCGATTCCTGTGTACAACAGCTGTGGAGGTCCGTTTTATGGCCGGACCAATCGACGAATTCCTTCCGCTTCTGGCTGGCCCGGTCACGGCGACCCGGGTCAGCCAGGTCCCCTGGAAGACAACTGGGCCAGCATGAATACTCCAGGAGATTTAGCGGAAGAGCTGATTGCACTGGGATATCGCGGAATGAAATTGTGGTCGTTCGATGCGGTCTATCGTCGAGGCGGCGGACACTATCTTTCACCACGTGACCTTGAAGAGGGTCTTGCGCCATTTCGGCAAATCCGAGAACGAGTTGGAGACAGAATCGAATTGATGCTTGATGGTCACGGATTCTTTTCCCTGGCCGCGGCTCGCCAAATTGCGGAGGCCATAAAAGAATTTCACCCTCTCTGGCTGGAGGACATCCTGCGTCCGGATTCCGTCCGGACAATGGCTGAATTCCGTCGCCATTCTCAGGTGCCCCTTGCCGTCAGTGAAATGCTTGTTCAGGTTGATCAGTACAGACAAGTCCTGGACCAGGGGGCTGCCGATTACATCATGATTGACCCAACGTGGGTCGGCGGGATTTCACAGACACGTCGGATCGCGGAACTGGCCCAGATTTATAACACTCCAACTCTGATGCACGACTGCACAGGGCCATTCACCCTGCTGGCAGGCGTCCACGTAGCATCCGCAAACTCAGGGGTTGCGTTTCAGGAAACTGTCCGTGCCCACCTGCAGACGTTGTATCCACTGCTGATTGATCAGCCCATCGAGATTCAGAACGGGATGCTGGCTCTTCCGACTGCACACGGTATCGGTGCACGGTGGCTGCCGGAGCTGTTTGACCCGTCGCATCCGGGCTATCGACAAACCGGAATCTGATGAAGTTTGCAGTTGACACCCCTGCAGAAATGAGCCATCAGAATTCTCCCGAGACATCGCATCATCTTTGGACACAGCCTAATGCAGCTTGCCACAGTCCTAACACCCATCACTGACCAGGCACTGGAGTGGTCAGCCCAGTGCGGCGTCACAGATCTTGTCCATCGGTACCCGGGAAAAGATATTCACCCACTTCGTGCAGCCATCGACCACGCTGGCCAGTATGGACTTCGGATTTCTGTCATCGAGGGCTACCTGCCAATCGAAAACATCAAACTGGGTGTCGACGACGGGCGAGAACTGGAGGCCATGAAAACACTTATCCGACAGATGGGAGATCTGGGTATCGGGATTCTGTGCTACAACTTCATGGCGGGTACGGACTGGACGCGCACCCGGCTTGACGTTCCTGCACGCGGCAACGCGCGGGTCACCGAGTTTCGAAAAGCAGATGCTGAGCAGGCCGTTTTGCTGGGTTATCATCCGACAAATCCGAACCACGAAACAATCGCCCGAAAACTATCGCCTGACGCACTTTGGCAGCACCTGCAGCGAACACTCGACGAATTGCTTCCAATCGCCGAAGCATGCAGTGTCACGCTGGCGATGCATCCGGATGATCCACCGCTGCCACAAATGTTAGGCAAGCCTCGCATCATGTGCGACCTGGATGCGTTTGAAAAGCTCATGCAACTCGCTCCCAGTCGCGCCAACAGCATCTGTTTTTGTCAGGGCACATTCGCCACAATGGGCGTGGATATTCCTGCAGCAATTCGTCAACTGGGATCGCACATTCGTTACGTCCATTTCCGCGACGTAAAAGGAGATGCATCCGCGTTCACCGAGACATTTCACGACGACGGCCCCACAGATATGGCCGAAGCAATGCGGGCATATTACGACATCGGATTGAACGGACCGATTCGTCCGGATCACGTCCCGCAACTATCCGGTGAAGAAGACGGAGAACCCGGTTACACGATGCTGGGCAGGTTTTTTGCGTTTGGTTACATCCGGGGGTTGATGCATGCGGCGGGCTACCGGAAATAGAACATCCCGGTTTACATTTGCAAAAGCCCGCTTCCAGATCAGGCAAACTGTCCATTGAGAAACCGGGACAGGCGCTGGCAGACCGGGGCCAAAACTCAATCAACAAAGCAAACTTCATTCAGACCCAGCAACGCCTGCAGATACTCGGTCCATTGCTGCCGCAATTGATCCGAACTCGCATCGGCATCGGCGGCTAAGAATTCGAGCCCAAAGGCCAGTTCATCCGGATCCGGGCTGCGGTTGAAAGTCCATAAGTACGCTTTTCGAATTCTCTGTTCCTCCGTCGCACTGTGGGTCACTTCCGACAGCCGTTTCCAGAGCGACGCTGCTTTTGCCTCCATCCATGCAGAATTCAGCACGAAAAGCTGCTGCAAAGGGGTAGTGGTTGGAATTCTGGAGGGACTATGAGCGCTGGCTTCCGGGAAATCGTGCATGCGAAGTACAGGATGAAGTTCCTCACGGGCAACAGTGCAGTAAATCGTTCGACGGACGTTGCCGACATCATCGACCTGTTGCGAAGGACCACCAATGGAAAGATCGAGTTCACCAGTGGCCGTCAGAATAGCGTCACGCCACTCCTCAAAGTCAAGACGCCGTCGATTCATCCGCCACAATGTCCTGTTGTCCGGGTCAGTATGAAACTCGATGTCACGAAATCCAGAAGATTGCCTCCATGTCGCCGAAAGCAGGATCTGTCGGTGCAGCCACTTGATATCCCATCCCTGCTTCACAAAATGAGACGCCAGGTATTCCAGAAGTTGCGGATGGCTCGGCGGATCGCCCTGTGATCCAAAATCACTTTCAGTCGAAACTAAACCCCTGCCAAAGTGGCGTGCCCAGATTCGATTCACCATCACTCGTGCCACCAGTCCCTCGGAACGGCTCAGCATTGCGTTTGCCAGATCGATTCGGCCGCTTCCATGTTCAAATCCGTTTGCCGAACCTGACGGATTAAAGATGCTCAGGTAGCGACGTGGGACAATTTCGCCGGTGTTGGCGGGATTTCCACGATGAAACACCGGCAGATCCCTGGCCTGGCTCTCCGCATACGTCAGTTTTGTTGCATCCGGCCCATCCGCAACGACAAATACACTGGCATCCTTAACGGTATGTGCGAAAGGCATTTCGACATGTGGATTCGCCGCCTTGAATTCAGCAATCTGTTTTGCCAGCGCTTCTGCCTGTGAGCTGTCCTTCTCTTTGACACTCTTCAACTGATCCTGCAACTGGATCAGTTTCTTCCTCGCGGAGATGACACCACGAGACTCCACTGCGGGCAACAGAGGCTGTTCGTGTAATTGAGTACTGGCGAAAACGCCTGCCAGAGCGTAATAGTCCTGAGTCGAAACAGGGTCAAATTTATGGTCGTGGCATCTGGCACACGCAACCGTCAGCCCCAGAAACGTCCGACTGACAGCGTCGATTCGTTCATCCCATTCGTCAGCCACAATCTGTTCGATCACTGTGGGAGCCAATCGCAACTCCTTCCAGTATGTTGGGCTGAGCCCCAGAAATCCCAGTGCAGCTAAATCGTCGGGCGGGGTATCCGGGAGTTGATCCGCCGCAAGCTGAAGCTTCACAAACCGGTCGTAGCGCATATTGGTGTTGAACGCGTTGATGACCCAGTCACGATACAACCAGCCGCGATCGGTCGGATTCTGCCAGTCCGGTGTGAAATCTGTATACCGCGCCAGATCAAGCCACATTCGAGCCCAGCGTTCACCGTAATGAGGCGACGCTAGTAGCTCCTCTACGAGTGTTTCGAAGGCGTTCTGGTCATCCGATTCCAGAAAGGCCTGAAGTGCGATGGGATCTGGCGGAAGCCCGATCAAATCAAAGCTCAACCGGCGCATCAGCGTACGGCGATCTGCCTCTTCACCGGGGTTCAGTTCTTTCTGGCGCAGACCCTCCAGAATAAACGCGTCGACAGGCTGCCGAATCCAGTGAATGGCAGCACGATCCTCAAACTGTGGAACAGGGACATCCTGGAGTGTCCGGAACGACCAGAAATCATCTGCCCGCCTGTCGACATTGCGGACGTTTCCCCGGGCATCAGGAGCTGGTTTCTGCGGACGATACTTTGGCAGTACTGCTCCGTCTTTCAGCCATTTGGTGATTATCTCGATTTCAGCTGCCGGCATCTTGCCGGACGGTGGCATTTGAAGATCATCTTCATCAAATGTCACTGCCTGAAGCAGCAGACTGGATTCAGGGTCAGAGGAATCAATGACCGGCCCCCGACTTCCGCCGGTGACGATACCTTCGATCGTTTCCAGAACCAGGCCGCCATTGTCGTGCCCCGTCACTTCGTCATGGCATTCGTAGCAGCGCTTCGCCAGAAGAGGCCGGACTTTTTTCTCAAAGAATTCCGCCTGCTTCGAAGAATCCTCCGCTGCAACGAGACGACCATCGATGCGGAAAGTCATCGTCAGCAGCAGAGTCAGTACAAGCAAAGAGGAATGTGTTAATTTAATTGCCATCGAAATCCCTCCGCTTCAAAACTGTCCCTCGATGCAGCCGTACTCAGGAATCGAAACATCCGCTCCGTTAACCGGGGATACCTGGTTTCGTGACTGACCGCAAACGGCTGCGTTGCGATCGAACATTCGATGTCCATAATCCGGATCGCATCCAGCTTGTCGGCAGCCCCGGCAGCATTACTGAGATAAACAACTGCCGCATCCAGCGAACCGGTCAGCAATTGATTGACCAGCATATCGCCCGTGGGAGTCTGCACAGTCACGTTATCCATGACTTCCTTCTGTACACCACCTTCTTTGAGTGTGTTCTGGGTGAGCCATCCCATGGCGCACTGTTTTTCGTGTCCGATACCAACCCGCAGGCCTTTTCGGCCAAGGTCACGAAGACTGGCAATTTGATGGGGATTTCCTTTTTGTACGAGTATGACAAGTTCGTTCTGCGACACGTCGACAGGAGCAGGAAACAGGGTCGGGACCTGATTCATAAATTCACGATCACAAGCAAAGTATGCATCGGGATGCTGTCCACCTTTCATTTGCGCAACCAGAATGCCACACCCGTTGTAGACTCGATTGACGCGCACACCTTCTCGCTGTTCAAAGGCAGTGATTGTTTCATCAATTGCCGGACGAAGCATCGAACCAGCAAACAGGGACAACTCAGGGACATCCGCCCACTCGTCCGTGGTTGCAGAACTGCTTCCGGATGCCACGCGAAAGCCATGGTTCTGGTAATGCATCAATCCGCGATCTCCCGCGCTCACATATCTGGCAAAGTGCAACGCGGCTGCAGGCTGACTGGTCGATGCCACAACGCCAATTCCTATATTTGACGCGGCGGGCAGCAGTTCAGGTAGCTCGACGAATTCAAGATCGGGATACGTGTGCAAAACGGCGTCATAGACGATACCGGCGTCAGCAGCGTCCACCAGTAAATCGTTTGCCACATCCGTAACGGTTGTTCGATATGCCACCGTGGCTGTATCCAGTTTGTCCCACAGCCCGGATTCTCCCAGGATCCTGCGAGTCACTTTCCCAATCGCGGCAGCATCAGGACTGGCCTGAATAACACGATTGCCTTCTTTCAGCAGATCGTCAAACGTGGTGATCTGTTTGGGATTACCCTTCCTGACGGCTACGACTGCCTGCATCCGAGCCAATGGCAATTGCTCGGCGACCAGAGATTTCTCACTGGCAATTCTGAGATAGCTGTCGTCCGCCGGAAGATACAAATCACCCGTTCCACTCACTTCAATCGACGACAAGAGTGTCTGGGAAGGACCATATTGAATTTCGACTCTGCGGCCCGTCTCAGCTTCATACTCCTTTCGAATCGACTCCATCACCGCACGATTGCTTGCAGCACAAAACAGCGTGACCGGGGATACCATTGATGCCTCACCATCGCCCCCGGACACCTTCGGCTCACCGGGACCAGGCGGACTCACATTGGACAACATCCACGCCAGTCCACCCAGCGCAAGCAGAGATGCCAGCATGGCAGCAGCAGTACGGTTCATGACAGACATCTTCTCTCTTGTGTTCAGACACGCAGCGTATCGCTGACGGACAGCTTACGCTGGCAGAATGTTTTGGGGTGATGAGGTGCCAGGTCAGGCTGCAATATGGCGTCTGACCGTCCTGAAACCGGGCAGGACTTGCCACATTTCAGATCGCCAGCCGAAACCGCGAATCCGGGACATGGGCAGGAAGGAAAACTCAGGAACACCACGTTACCACGCAGCAGCAACAAAGTCGACTTTCGAATGTGCCGGACAGATTTCCAGGGCAGGCTGTGTTATCAGAATTCTCGATCTGAAATCATGCATCGAATGGTTATACTTGAGCAACCCTCCGATAAATCCTCCGGTTTTCAGTTGAGACAGCTCATGCCCGCCCGGTCCCTAAAACGCCACCCCAGGCGACTGACGACGTTGATCGTATCGATTGCTCAGGTGGTTCTTTTTGCATTCTTTACCGCTGCCCCGGGGCTTACAGCCGATGGGTTTGCAGCGGACGAATTGCCAGCAGAGCAATTGCAGACCCAACCAGGAAAAACAGAACGGTCACCGGATTCTGAAACGGCTGAAACGGCTGCAATGGCTGAACAGATCGAGTTCTTCGAAACCAACATCCGGCCGGTGCTTGTCGAACACTGCTATCAGTGCCACGCCGTCGAATCGAAGTCAATCAAAGGCGGGCTTCGGCTGGATACAGCAGCCGCAATCCGGGAAGGCGGCGATTCCGGAGCGACTATTGATCCGGATTCACCCGGTGACAGCCTACTTCTGTCTGCCATCAGATATGAAGGTCTGGAGATGCCTCCGAGCGGTCGTCTTCCCGACAAGATCATTCAGGATTTTGAACGATGGATCGCCAATGGCGCTGTAGATCCACGTAAATCACTGGACGGTGAACACGGTCATCCGACAGGCCATTCTGCACTCGACGCGGATCTGGACATTGAAGAGGGTCGCAGCCGATGGGCATTCCAGATTCCCCGGATGGCATCCGACCTTCAGATTGACGGCAAACCCGTCACAGATTCTGCCCGCATTGATGCGTTGATCGACCGCCGCCTGCATGACGCTGGCATTCAACGAAATCCTCCGGCAGAAAAGCGCGTTCAGATCCGGCGACTTTCGTTCGATCTGACAGGCCTGCCACCCACGGTACAGGACGTTGAAGCTTTTGTCGCAGATGAATCTCCTGATGCGGTTGCCAGAGTCGTCGATCGGCTCCTGAATTCATCTGCCTATGGAGAACGATGGGCTCGCGTCTGGCTGGACGTCGCGCGGTATGCAGAAGATCAGGCACACATTGTCGGCAATAACAAGGAACTGTTCTATCCGAATGCCTGGCGATACCGCGAATGGGTCATCAATGCCCTCAACAGTGACCTGCCCTATGATCGTTTCGTCACGCTGCAACTGGCTGCCGATATCATCGATCCTGAAGACACCTCCGGACACGTCGCGCTTGGCTTCATCGGACTCGGACCAAAGTACTACCGACGAAACGATCCGGAAGTCATGGCAGAAGAATGGGAAGACCGTGTTGATGTTGTGTCCCGGGGCCTGCAGGGCCTGACCGTTGCCTGTGCCAGATGTCATGACCACAAGTACGATCCGGTTCGCACAGAAGACTACTATGCGCTGGCGGGCGTGTTTGCCGGAACGGAGATGTTCAACAAGCCCATGGATGGCGTCGAAATCGACGGTAAAGGATTGGCCAAGAAACCGGAAGACGCCATTCATATTGTGCGTGACGGAAAACCGCGAGACCTGAACGTGATGATTCGGGGCAATGTCAACAACAAGGGAGCCATTGTTCCGCGAGGCTTTCTGGAGGTCATGTTTGACGGTGAACGACGTTTGTTTCAGAAGGGTAGTGGACGAGCCGAACTGGCGGCGGCGATCACAGATCCCTCAAACCCTCTGACAGCTCGTGTCATCGTCAATCGTATCTGGCAGCAATACTTTGGTAACGGCATCGTCCGAACTCCAAGCAACTTCGGACAACTGGGTGAAGCTCCCACGCATCCGGAATTGCTCGACGATCTGGCAGCTCGGTTCATGCAGAACGGATGGAGCCTGAAGTGGCTTCATCGCCAGATTGCATTGTCCGAAACTTATCTTCAGTCGTCTGATATCCACCCGACAGCTGCCCAGACCGATGCAACAAACAGTCTGCTTTGGCGCATGCCCCGCCGAAGGTTGTCCATTGAATTCTGGAGAGATGCTGTTCTGGCTGTCAGTGGACAACTGGAGCAATCTATCGGAGGACCTTCTTTGCAACCGGACGATCCCGATCAGAATCGGCGAACAATCTATTCAGAAATCAGTCGCTTCGATCTCAATCCGATGCTGGCTCGATTCGACTTCCCGGATCCAAACACGCACGCCGCCAAGAGAACAGAAACCAATACACCGCTTCAGAAACTGTTCCTGCTGAACAATCCTTTTGTGACAAAGCACGCAGCAGCCATCGGAGAACGTGTGCAACAAACGCTGCATGACAATGCTGTTGAGAAGAGTTTTTCGAATACGACAGCACAGCTCTTCATGACTGTCTTACAGCGAAGACCGACCCCCGAAGAGTCAGCCGCCATGCAACAGTATCTGGCATCCCTGAATCAAGATTCACAGGATGAAGCCGCCCCGGATCGATTGACCCTGGCTGCTCAGGCTTTGTTGTCATCCAATGAATTCTGGTGGCTGGACTAAAGTCGCGACTGGACGAAAACGGTAGCAGGACGGCTTAATCATTTCGCAGCTTTCAGCCCGACAACAACAACGTCATTTTCCTTCAGATCACCTTCGACGACATGAGTGAACTGATAGTCGCTCTCACCCACGACGACATCGACCGCTTTCAACAGATCTCCATCTTTCACCCAGACAACCCGCTTCTTTGCCTCGACAACGGCTCTGGCCGCTTCGTCCACCGGTGTTTCTTCAGTGGCAGTGCTTTCATTTTCACCCGGAGGTGCTTTATCCAGATTCAGTTCCAGTCTGGCCTGATCTTCCTTTCGAACGTGTTCCTTTTGGGGAAAGTACCGCAATGCTCCATTCGGAATTTTGACGACATCCTTGTGTTCGCGGATCAGGAAAGTCAGATTGGCAGTCATCCCCGGCAGTAACTTCATGTCGTTATTCGGCGTTGCAACAACCACAGGATACGTCACGACATTTTGATTCGTCGTTGAACTGAGTCGAATCTGCTCGATGACACCGCTGTCGAACACCTCATCCCGGTAGGCATCGACTTTGAACTGTACCGGTTTCTGGTTGGCTCTTGCTTCGCTGATCAGACCGATGTCTGCTTCATCAATGGACGCGAAGATGTGCATCTTTTCCCGCATATCCGGGGCAACAATGAACAGTTCGGGCGTCTGAAACTGTGCGGCCAGGGTTTGCCCCGGATCGATCTTTCGATCAATCACAATTCCATCCACCGGAGATCGGATCTTTGTGTAATTCAGATTCGCCTC
Source organism: Planctomycetaceae bacterium (assembly GCA_041398825.1). NCBI lineage: Bacteria > Pseudomonadati > Planctomycetota > Planctomycetia > Planctomycetales > Planctomycetaceae > Planctomycetaceae bacterium. The sequence goes on from JAWKTX010000008.1 coordinate 175,151, forward strand.
TGAGTTCTCCAGATTGGCCTTTGCCTGACGAACAGAAGCTTCCGCAATCTCCAGTTGTGCCTCCAGCGACATACGAGTGAATCGATACTGATCCAGTTCGGCCTGTGAAATGAAATCTTCGTTTTCTCCTTTCAGAGCCAGCGCACGCTGTTCATCATTGCGTGCTCTCTGCAGTTCGGCTTTCACTCTCGAGATTTCCGCTTCGCGGGTTTTCATCGCGGCGGTATCACGTTCTACCGATGCTTCGTAAATCCTGGGGTCGATGGTTGCCAAAATCTGATCGGCTTTGACTTCGTCGTTGAAGTCCACGAACAGTTCCTGTATCGGACCCGAAACGAAACTGCCGATGTGGACAGACAGAACCGGTTTCACTTCTCCGGTGGCATTCACAACGACGCGAATATTGCCGCGCGTGACTTTGTCCGTACGAAAATTCGGCTTGTTGCGTTCCGCCATCCAGACGGAGGCTTTGCGATAGCCGAAAAAGCCGCCGCCTCCCAGAACACCAAAGACAATCAACCAGATAATAAGCTTTTTCATGTGCCGGATCTTGCCTGGACATTTGCGTTGAGTCCACCCTTGTTTGGCAACTCAGCAGCAAAGTTTCATGGATTGTCACCCCTGATGAAGCACTTCGAGGGGCCGAGCATTCGGAGCAACAATTTTCAGTCCGGCCGCTCGGCGAAAGAGTTCGCCCAACGCGTTGCGGCCAACGTCGCCAAGGTCGATTGTCCAGTCGTTTACATACAAGTCGACGTGTTTCATCAGTACGTCATCATCAAATTCCTGTGCATACCGTCGCATCGTGGGCAGAGCAGCAGCGGGATTTGACTGAGCATACAACAACGAGTCCCGGATCACCGACTGAACCGTCTGCAGGGTTTCTTCGGGCAAACTCCGGCGTGCGACAATGCCTCCCAGAGGCAGCGGGCAGGACGTTTCATTCTCCCAACGCGTCCCAAGATCCTCGACAAGCCCGAGTCCCTCGTTTTGCCAGGTAAACCGGCCTTCGTGAATGCAGACGCCAAAATCCGCCGACCTGTTCTGAAGACACGGCATGATCTCAGAAAACACGACATGCTCAATCCGAGCGGTATCACCATAGAACAGCCGATACAAAAGAGCGGCTGTCGTATGCTGCCCCGGACACAGCGTCAGTTGATTCTGACTTGTCGGCCGTATCCCCGGCTCACAACTGAGCAGCAGGGGACCGACGCCAAAGCCAAGCGCAGAACCAGAGGGAAGCACAATCATCTGTTCTGACAAAAGCAACGCCGCGTGAAAACTTGTCTTGGCGACATCAAAGTCACCTGCGAACAGGCGATCATTGAGTTGTTGGATATCGATCAAACTGACATCAAACTGCAGGCCCCGCAAATCGACTTCACCCGTCATCAACCCATGAAAAGCAAAAGTGTCATTCGGGCATGTTGAGATCCCAAGTTGTATGGTTGTCATCCTTCAGTCCTTTGGCACGCGATTCAGGGTGTAGTAGGCATGGGGATGCAACAGGGGCTGACCACTGGCAGCTCTGATGCCGGGAGCATGCAGCTCATGGACGAACAAGGGGCGCAGACCCCGGATCGTCAGATCGACCCGCAGACCATCTTCGGACACACGGGCCTCTGTAATCTGAAGGTCCTGTTTTTGGATTTCGTCGCTGCCGTAAGAAGATTGATAAAGGTATGTGTAGCTGTTCATCGAATAAGAATTCACATTCGCTGCCGATTCGCGATCCACCGGAGTCGTAAACACCAGCTGAAAACCCGTCGGGAGAGCCTTCATTTCTTTGATTTCAAACGGCGTCCGGCCAGTCCAGACAAGTCGCTGCAGACCATACGAAGCTGTCCCCAGACTGCTCCAGCCTCGATTAGTCAACCCGACAAACATACTGCCATCGGTTCCCTGGGCCATCCGCAGAACCGCCGAAGCAAAGCCACTGCGGAATGGAAAACAGGCTCCCTGATATTCACCATCCACAGTTTCGAGGAACACACGATTCATTCCCGCCTGTGTAAATTCGCCGACAAATAATTGTCCATGGAATGGCCCGAAACGGCCGTTGCTGTCATCCAGCATGATGTCTGTTGTCGACTGTCCCATCTTCTTATAAGGAAACCATACGGCGGGAGGCTTTAACTGAGAAAACTGGTCGATCGCATCAGGAAAGGGAATGCCATTGGGAACTGTCCTGACACCATGAATGGTCGATCCGTTTTCATTCATCGAAGCCAGAGCTTCCGCATGGTGAAAGAAGGCTCCCTCGCGCATGTGGTGCAATGTATTTGTACCAACCCAGTTTCCCTGCTGGTCTGTGTAAAACGCGTCTCCCGCAGCATTGATTCCGATTCCGCTCGGTGAACGCATGCCCGCACAAACCGGGTGAAGCTGGCCATCCGGCGTGACTTTCATTCCCCATCCACGCCATTTTCCCTGACGGAAATTCAGTGTGGGCTCATGAATTGTTCGCTTTAATTCTTCGCCTTTCAGGCCAAGCCCGATATTCAGCGTGATCCAGAGATTTCCTTCTCGATCCAGCTTTGGACCGTAAGCATATTCGTGATAATGCCCTGTCACTCCCCAGCCTTTTGCAACAGTCAGATACTCGTCGGCAACATCATCACCATCAGTATCTCGCAATTCCGTCAGCTCGGATCGCTGCACCGTAAACAGCGACCCCCTGTGGTACAGCAGTCCCAAAGGCTCGTGCAATGCCGACGCAAAACGATGGTAGGTCACGTTCGAAGGTGAATCGTCGTAGACGCCCCCCAGTATCCACACTTCCCCTTTGCGAATGGCAACCGCAATGCGGTGATCATCCAGCACCGCAATACCACTCACTTCCAGAGCAAGTCCGTCAGGTGCCGGCTTCCATATTTTTGCCCGCGACGCCGTCGGCGCCTGCGACGTGCTGACGGAAATCAGTTTGTAAAAATCATCTTCCTGCAGCGCCTCATGATCCTGGGCACAGGTACTGTTCCACGGAAAGTCAAATAGTGTCAGCAGGAGGATTGGTAGTATGAGTGTTCGCATAGAATTTGCCCGGGGCGAATGAAGACAGGTGCTGAATCGAAGCATGAATCGAGGCCCATAAAGAAACTACCATCGATACCGAAGGTGAATCGTCACGGGGCGTTGACCATGAACCGTGATCGGAGCGATCTGTTCAACAGTCCCTTCCCGCGTCCGAATCTCGCTGCTGAGGCTCTCTTCAACAGAGACCGTCACGCCCTGATCATTGATATAGGCTCCGTCCGATCGTGCGTCCGGCTCCAGTTTCAATCCCTGATTCATTCTCAGCCAGAGTGAACTGCTTTCTGTGCTGGATGATTGAGTCAATGTCATCGTGCGTCGGAGACCACCATCGCCGTCCGGTTCGATACGATCTTCCAGATTGCAGGTCTTCAGCCGATACAAGAACGTCGGAGTGCCGTCCTTGTTCAGACGATAACCCTGAAAGGTCGCACCCGCTTTTTCTGCATTGTCCGGCCACTGCGAATTCATGTCCTTCAATTCAGACACCACAATTCCGGGTGGAAGCAGCACCTGATGTTCTCCGAGCGGATCAGCTGGCGGAGCGAATCGGACAAACCATGTTCCTTCCGCATCCAGAAATCGCCCTCGCCACGCCTGAGCCAGTGAAAGATTTTCGGCATCGAATGCGAAATGAACGTGCTGCGGAAAGCCAACGGCAATGGCATGCATCCCCGCCGCCGGCATAAAGGTTCGAATGACGATGGGGCGATCTTTGGGCGTGAGCTCATAATCCTGAGCACGAGCTTCCTGAATCTTCGCGGGCAAAGGCTGGTTGGGCAAATCATTCAGATAGGCATACATCGCGGCAATCTGTAATTCCACATCGCCGTCCAGCACCTCTGAATTCTGACTTCTGCCATTGGGAAAGAACGTCGGCATGCGAGTCCGGGGTTTCAATGCACCGGGGTCTTTCAGGAAATCATGCAACCACTCCGCGTTCACCCGTTTCGTTGCTCCTTCAAGATCAACCCCGACGGTTCCCGGCAGCGTTTCGCCCCGAAACGCATGACACTGAACACAACCGGTGTCCATTAATTGGCGACCGGCTTCAATCAATGCGTTTCGGTCACCTTTGGCGAAAACAGCATCAGCGGGCAACGGCCTGGCCGACTGACCATCAGACATGGTAATCAGCGCCGGCAATGATTTTGTCACCGAAGCAGGAAAGACGGGCATTCTGATGGTCATGTGCGGGCGAATATTGCCTTTACCTGTCAGGACACTGTTCAGAGCAGCAACAGTCAGACGCCTGCCCACTCCGGTGAGCGCAGGAGGAAGCCGGCCTTCGTCGCCAATATCGACATGCCCCACCGTTTCAAAATATGGTTTGCGAAAGCGACCCACGCCTCCCATCGAGTTGCGTTCGTGACATGCATAGCAGTTACTCTGAAGCAGCCGCATCTCTGTCTCGTCCTGCAACTCTCCGGAACTGAACGAACGCAACGCACTCTCCTGTGCACTGCTGAGCTCAAACAGGGGCTGACCTGCCTTGCGAGTCGCCTGTGTTTGATTCGCCGGTTCCCGTATGGATGAATCATCAGCTGTCGCCTGAATACACGACAACGGAGACGAAAGATTCAGTGATTCGAGACTGGCAACACTTGCTTCTGGTTTCAATCCCTTTACGTCGTGACAGTTGACGCAACCGAGCTGGACAAACAATTGACGTCCCGACTGAATCCCTGCATCATCGCCCCGAGCGTTGTCGGCTGGCTGTGGAACCGCAAGGGCCTGATCCCTGGTCATCAACCACTCAGCGATGTCAGCAGCATCCACGGCCAGCAGACTCAGATTCGGCATACGGCCTGACGGACGGACTTGCTGCGGATTCAGTAGAAAATGAGTCAGCGACTCGTTCGTATACTTCTGAGCGACCACCGGAAGAGGCACGGAATTCACACGCCTCGCTGCTGATGACAAGCCCATTTCCCTGAGCTCGTCCGGCTCCAGCTGCTCCAGAAGCTGGTCGAGCGGCGAGGGCTGAATCGCCACAACATCGTAACTTCCATCGGGTTCATGACATGCCACACAGCCGATCTGGTGAAATAGTTGCCGCCCATGTTGCGCATTGCCTTTTTTCCAGAATTCCATGGGAACCGGATTTGCGCCGGTCGCTTTGATTTCCGGAAAGGGCTGTGTCAGCGATGCCAGAAAGGCAGCGAGAGATGCGGCGGCATCAGATCGCTGAGCTGGCGGCAATGCTGACAGCATATCCGGCATGGTCGTTCCGGGCTTCTGTTCTGCCGGATTCAATAAATAATCCCGGATCCATTCGAACCGCACACGGCTTCCCACGGCATCCAGCACCGGCCCTCGTTTTGGATCCAGCAACACTTCTTTGCTCTTGTGACAAGCGGTGCAGCTGAGTTCGGAAATTAACAGTCTGCCAGCCGTCGATGGATCGATGTCAGCATGCAGACCGAAACGATCAAACGCAGGGACGAACGGCACGTTCGGCGCTGCGTCGTTCGAAGCTTGTCCGGAAGCTCCCAGCAAGAGCGTGGCAATGAAACAAATTGTGGGACGCAAGCACGTCACAGTCAGACTCCCGCAGACGGTCAGTTGGCAGAATAGACCTATCCTGGCAACTGAACCGAATCATGCAAGCAGCCTCGACACACGCTTCCCGGATGGATCTTCCTGCCAGGTCTGTCCTCTGGAAAACAGTCCCATTGTGAACCATGAAATTCGACTGTGATCCCTGCAATTCGACGCATCCCACGGCGTCGACGGCGGCCTCCTTCAGCGACGAGTATCCGAGTCCGTCACCAGCCAGTCCCCACAGCCAGGCGAAGAACTGCCCGGGTAGGCTCAAAATTCGGTCGGCAAACGCTCTTTGAATCTCCAATCCGTTCGATACCGTTGTTTCCCGAGGGCAAAATCATCGCTTCAACATTGTCTCGAATCGGCGCTGTTGAGCCGTTATCCTATATGCCTTCAGGTGGAGTGCAGTCAGCGAGATCCTGCGATGCTGTGCCTTTTCGTCCCATTCTGAGAAAGCTGCCCGGTGAACATTTCACTTTCCACAGATGCCGAACGCGATGACACTCCGCTGAGTCTGCTGGACGGACTTCGACAAAATGATGAATCCGCGTGGAGCCGACTTGTCGAACTCTGGACGCCGCTGATCTATGGTTCGTGTCGCAGCCGAGGTTTCAGTTCGGTCGATTCAGATGACATCGCACAGACAGTGATCGTCCGGGTCTATAAGGGACTTCCGGGGTTTCATCGGGACGGAGCCAGCAGACGATTTCGCTTCTGGATTATGAAGATCCTGAGAAACGAAATCGCTCGCTTCTGTCAACAGAACTCTGATCGCCCAGCCGCCGCTGGAGGCAGTGACCATCAAGTCATTCTGCAAAACCTGTCTGAATCCGAATCACCCAGCGACAGTGACTGGTTTTCTCCGGCACGAGTGGTCGCTCGAGCACTCGAAGTGATTCGAAATGACTTCGATGAAAAGAACTGGCATGCATTCGAACTGGTTGAATTCGAGAAACTGCCCAACCAGGAAGTCGCCGATCGCCTGGGCATGACGGCAAACTCGGTCCGCCAGGCCACCTTCCGTATTCGTAAACGGCTCAAGCAGGAATTGGAAGGCATGCTGGAATGAACGACGGAAGTCCTGACCGCTCGGGACCCTGTTCCACTCCAGTCACCAGGCGTAGCCCTACCGTCTGCGGTTGAAGGTCCACAGTTGGTCCTTTTTGCCGTCGAGCATCAGAGAATCAAACCCCCAGATCAAGCCGGTGTCACGAGCACCGTCGAGACTGCGCCAAACGTCCGGCGGATCGTCACGTCGTGGTGAGTCCAGCCGGATTTCAAACTGTACGGCTCGATCTTCAGAAGCCGCTGTCGTTTCGGATAAAATTTCCCGTAACGCTGGTCGGTTTCTTCCAGTGGTTCCTGGTTGGACAGCGCCAGGTTTGTGGATGATGGTACTTGCAAGTCAGTGGTTATCAACAACTTGCCTCCATCGGCTGGTCACCCGGGGCGTCTGCGAGGGATTCTGCAGAAGTCGTTCCCTCGCTGACGCTTCGGGTGACCATCGGCGTAAACCTGGGGCTGTCCAGTTGGAATTTCACGCCATCACCTCTGTGACTGAAGCAGTTTCATGACAGATCCACGCCCCAACCAGCCCTCGCCGCAACCAGGTCCTGCCGATCTCAATTCCGGTGACATGCCGACGATTCTGGCGTCCAATGGTGATACTCAGGCCGATTTCGAGGCCGCACTGGCTTCTGTGAAGTCGCTTCCCAATGACACGGAAATGGTGAAACAGTGTCAGGATCTGACGAATCGGCTGCGCAACATTGACGAGGTTCGTCGGCTGGCTGCGCAGTTGCCGGATGGTAGTGAAACCACGTCGGACGTTCCGGAGAAGCTTGGTCAGTTCGAGCTGCTGGAATGCCTGGGCAGTGGCGGTATGGGGCGTGTCTATAAGGCTCGTCATCAGCGACTGAACAAAATTCAGGCGATTAAGTTGCTGCACATCCATCGTGCCGGTGATCCGGAAGCCGTCAGCCGATTCCAGCAGGAAATGAGGGCCATCGGGCAGATGCAGCACCCGAATATCGTGTCTGCACAACATGCTGATGAAGCCGACGGAGTTCCCTATCTGGTGATGGATTTTGTCGAAGGCCGGTCGCTTTCTCACCTGACCAGAGAATACAGAGAGCAGGGTCGGAATATTCCCGTGGGCATGGCCTGCGAGATCGTTCGGCAGGCTGCCATCGGACTACAGTATGCTCATGAAAAGGGCGTGATCCACCGTGATATCAAGCCTGGAAATATCATGCTGGACGTTCACGGAGTTGTCCGTGTGCTCGACCTGGGCCTGGCTCGAATCTCTCCACAGAATGAAGACGATCGCAACCACGAATCACTGACCTCAGACTTTCAGGTCCTGGGAACGCCGGACTACATGGCACCGGAGCAGCTGCGGAGCAGCAGAAATGTTGATGCTCGCTGCGATATCTACGCGTTGGGAGCAACGTTGTTCTATCTGCTGACGGGACAAGTGTGTTTTCCGGCTGACAAAGACACTCCGCTGATGGATAAGGCCGTTCGGATCCTGTCAGATCCGCCGCCGGATGTGTCAGCGCTTCGGTCAGATCTGCCTGCCGAACTGGCCGACCTTGTGAATCGCTGTCTCGCAAAAGATCCAGCAGGTCGACCGGAGTCCGCGGGGAAACTGGCAGAAACGCTGGGCAACTGGGCAAGTCGAACAGCGATTCAACTGTCATCGGAAGGCAGCACAACAGAATTCGACAGTCGGACTTTGGCCAACCGGGCCACGGCCGGTGCCGGCGATCATTCGATGCATCGCAGGCTGATGATTGCGGCCGGTCTGCTTCTGCCAATTCTGTTTTTTGCCGGGGTAATTTACCGACTGAAGTTGCCGGACGGTGGCGAACTGGTGGTGGAGCTGACGGACCCGTCCGCAAACCTGACAGTGATTGCGGTCAAAGGTGACGAAACCAAGGAACTGGAATTTGCTCAGGAAGAATCTTCAACATTTCGACTGACGAAGGGGCCCTGGTCACTGCGGCTTTCCGGGCTGGATGCTGATCGATTTGAACTGACCGAAAGCTCGGTCACAATTCTGGACGGGCAGCAGAAACTCGTTTCCATCAAAGTGCGAAATCCTTCGGAAGACGCGGTTGCTCTGAAAGACCCCCCTGTGGAGCCAGCTTTGCCGGAACCTTCGCAGGGCCCGGGAGAACCTGCTGCGGCCATAGAACATCCTTCCGCAGAAACATCAGCAGCCGCAATCGACTGGACACCTCAGGACGCGTCAACTGATCTGTCAGGCATTGTCCTTCAACCGGCCAAACTCAGCCCCCACTTCCAGGTTGGCACTCACCTGCTTTGCAGCCCTGTCGGGATCAACGATCACTGGAATCACCTGCGCCACCATTTTGATGTGGACGTGACGGGCAAACGATGGCTGTATTTAACCGGCAAGGAAGTTCTGCTGCGGGATATCGCAACAAATGAAACCCTTGCAATGGCAGTTGGTGGAACCAGCGTGCACTGGGTGAGTACCGCCTTCTCGCCTGATGGTTCGCTGTTCGCCGTGCTGGATGCCAACATCAACAAATCAAGAGGGTTGGAAATTCGCGATAAAACCGGGCGACTGATCTCTCAGTGGCAGTATTCGGAGCCATTCCACGAGCTTCCTGAGTGGCGTCCCTGCCAGGTTCAGTGGATGTCCAACAATCAGCAGATCCTGCTCTGGAACCATGGCGCGGCGATTGTTTTTGATCTGCAGGGGAACGTGGTACATAAGGTTCTGTTCGCAAACAGCGCGTTCAACGCGCCACCCGAATGGCACGGTCTGAATTTTCCTGCCCCTGCTTCTCCTCCCGGAACCTGGACCGTCAGTGTCCATCCGGATGGTGGCGAGGTGACCTTCGTGCTGGGAGTCGGCAGAATTGTTCGCTGGAATCTGACGGACAATCAGTTGTCCGAGATTGATCAGTTCAAGCCATCATCGCACGAGGACTATGGAGGACTGAAATGGAGTCCGCAGGGAGACAAATTACTCGTTTGGTGTGGTGCACAGGAAGGTACGGAGGAACCGACGGCTCGCATTTATTCGCGAACCGGAGAGCTTCTGCATTCTGAACCTCGCATCCACTGGGGGCTGGCAGACTGGTCACCGGACGGGCTGTCCATCGTGACTGACAGCGGAGCGATACTTGACGACAAACTGCAGTTCGTGAAACAACTGCCTGTGACTGATCAGGAAGGCGAAATCTATCCTCATGCGTCTCGCATTCCGTACTGGAAAGCTCCCCTGGAAGTCGTCTTCACCTACGCTCATAACGGGCGGATTGATCATTCCGGAATGATTCGCCGATTCCGGCTGTCCGGTTCGGAACTGGAGACACGGCAGTCCGTTCAGCCGCTCAACGTTCGAGCTGCATCGCACACTTACGATGGAAAGCCGAGTTCCGTTCACACAATCGGTGACGGACAAGTGGAGTTATTTTGCTGGGATGGGGCAGGCCGTCGGGCGAACAGTGTGTTGAAAACTCCTATGTATATCAATGCCACCGGAATCAGCTGGTCCCGGACGGAACCTGTCATCGCAGTTCAGGATCACTTCTGCCAGAGGATTGTCGATTATTCAAACGGAGAGAATAACGTCTGGGATTATGACAACGCCATAGAAGATCGACTCGCGCCAACCTTCAGCCCGGATGGCCAATCGGTGGCTTACGCTGATGTCCGATCCGACAGGTTCGTAATCCAATCCCGGGAAGGTCAGATCCTTCATGAATTCGAAGGAGGAGAATACCACTCATTTCCCCACTGGAGCCCCGACGGTCGCTGGATCGTGTGGAAGAGCCTTAAAGGCGAAAACGTCAGGCTGAATATCGTGGACCTGTCAGCAGCTTCTCCAGTCCCTGTCACGATTCCACTCACACTGCATTTTCTGTTTGCCGTCACCATCAGTCCGGACAGCCGCTTTGTTGCCTACATCGACCATACCGACAACGAAAGACGCGCAGAGCGATTGCATGTCTATGAACTTGCAACGGGCCAGCAAAATCATTCAGAAATCACCTGGAATCGTCATTTCGGTTTTGCTCCTGTCTGGTCTCAGGATTCCAGCCAAATCTACGCCGGACAATTGTTCTCTGTGGGGCAGAACAGCGAACTGAAACTTGTCAGCGATCTGAATCGAGCGTCCTATGTTCAGTTTGCAGAATTTACGTCTGCTGGCAGGATCCTGCTGGGCGGTGCTGAGTTCACGAAAGGCGACCCATTCGCTTTCCACCTGCTGGAGGCGACCGGTGCTGAGTTAGCGACCAAAGTCATCTCCACCCGCATCAATCCCCTGTTGCAGCCTCCGTGCGCAAGAATTCGCCGACATGAAGATCACGCGATCGTGATCGCTCAACACGACATGCTGGGCCTCGGACATTCGTTGGCAATGCTGAACGTGGAAACTGGTGAATTCCAATGGAATGGAATTGCCTTCAGTGACGGACAGACACTGGCGTTGACGCCCGGCGGTGACATCCTTCATGGTCCCGAAAACATCGACAGATACATTGTTCAATCCATCCGTTACCCCGGAGGTCGAACGGTACCGGCCACGCGCAAACAATTGCTGGAGCGACTTTCAGAAACCGACCAGCAGGCCGCGGTTCGCTGGGCCACCGATCATGGCGCTCGGATGGTTACGGAAGACGGTGCTGAATCCGACCCGGAAGGAACCTCCCAGCCTGCCTCAACAGCACTGCCGAAGGCAGCGTCCATTTCTGAACTGGATTTCTCAGGGTCGAAAGAACTAGTGCAGGAAGAATTGGCTCATCTGGCAGCATTTGAGAACCTCAGCGTCCTGGACCTTTCGTCCACGAATCTGCCGGAATTGCCTCCTCTGGATACTCTCAAACATCTGACGGATCTGAATCTGAGCCATTCCTCGGTCACCTCGATTGCCGGAGTTCGGGAGTGTGTTTCTTTGCTTGCACTGAATCTGAGCCACACACCGATTGATCCTGTCGCTGTCGAATCCATCAGAGAACTCAAGAATCTGACACGACTCAACCTGAATCACACCAGGATCGACCGCTTTGCACTTGCTGAACTCGCCAGCTTACACAGTCTGAAAGAACTGCATCTTGAAGGAGTCGAAGTGCCGACCGAAAACATCAACCAGCTGAAGATGGCACTGCCCGACTGTCGGATTATCGTCGCTGAAAATCCTCCTCGCCCGTGAAGGGCTGTTGGTCGGATGTTCTGCCGCCGAAATCAGCTTGGTGAAACGGGACCAGCTCGAGCAGGAATCCTTAAACACGACGCTTTCCAGTCGAGCTGTCTGCCTGTTCCGGCTTTTCAATGGACAGCTACTCAGTTTGTCCAGCTGATGTTGCCTGAGTTGCAAACGCTTACCGGACGGTGGGCCAATAACGGACCGTTGCGAGACGGCAAGCAAGCGTCTACGAGGGCGCATCCGAGTACCCACTGTGCGTAGTCTGGCCGGGCCGGATTGCGGCCGGTTCGGAACACGGATCGGCGATGATGTCGATGGATATTCTGGCCAACGTTATTTCAGCGGCTGGTTTGTCTGTCCCGGATGATCTCGATGGCCGTAGTTTTCTTCCGGCACTTCAGGGCAAGACCAGCCACCGCCGCGCAGTGAGTGGCTGTTTACTCGACGCGAAGGCGGGATTCGATACGGAGGCAAGACGATTGAAGCCATCCGCGAAGGCGAGTGGAAACTGCTTCAGAATTCCCCGTTTGAACCACTGGAACTCTACAACCTGTCGGCGGGTCCCCGGAACAAAACAATCTGGCAGACAAAAAACCGAGGCATCGTCAACCAGCTCAATGCGAAACTGCGTCTCCATCTCCAACGCGGCGCTGTGCCAAAAGTAACCACCAGCCAGGTAGTTACGAATCACTGATGATAAGGAACGACGTTCATGAACACTGTGTTTGTCTGGGAACGCTGTTCGTGTCGCTGTGATTCAGGAATGACAACTGGTCTGAAAGGGTTCGACTGGGGTTTGGGGCTGAATGTTCGAACAGGTGATTTGTCCTTTGTGGGAAATCAGGCACCGAAGTTTCTCGAGTGGCGGGGGTATTGAGAAACATCGTGCCGAACGGGCATAGTTGTTGGAGCCAACGGTTTCAACTGTCGGAATGTCGGTTGCCCATCTTTTGCAAGAAACAATCGGTTGAGAACCTATTCTCGCCCGCTCGTCATCATTTGCCCGAGTGCCTGTAAGGCTATCGCTTCGGCAGAAAGCCTGAATGCGTCGACTGGTGAAAGACGACTGGCTGCTGAGATCTCGGGCGTGAGTCCTTCAATTCTGCCGCGATGTTTGCGAACTGTTCCAGGGCCGTTTGCAGGTCGTCGACGATTTCCTGGGCGAGGATATCGGGGTCGGGCAGGTTGTCGGATTCTTCCGGTGGTTTCGTCACGCAGCCAGAAGATGTCCAGGTTGGCTTTGTCTCGATTCAGCAGCTCGTCGTATTCGTTAGCAACGCCAGCGACCTTCGGGAGTTTCTTCCGTCTAGGTGGCCTTGCGGCGATTGGGACTTTGGGTTGTAGCATCTGGATGAACTCAACCAGCGTCAGCTCGTTTTAGCGGGTTGGCTTTCAGAATGGGCCGGTTTCCACCGGCCACCGGAAACCAAAGAATTGCAATCAAGCGGCACGAACCGGCCGTACTTGATAATCCGCACCGACATCGGCTCGTCCAGTATCTTTGTGAAGGTGATCGGTATCACATGAAGTACCGGAAGTCGTATGGGCGGGGCGACAGCGAAGGCAGTCGTTTCACAATCCGAGCGAGCGACGACGCGTATTCGATTGTGACCGGGAGCCTGTCATACAGGCTGTCGTTGAAACCAGTTCCATTCCTTGGTCAGGCTCAAGGAGTTCTGCTGTCAACTTGCCCAACCCGAGTGCCCAGAAAACCGGGTCAGCAGCAGCGGATTGGGGATACCTTTTTGGGCAGCGTAAAAATTGTCACCCGTCACTGACGGTACGATTCCCTGAGTCCAGAAAAAGCCGCTTCCGTTCCGCTCAAAGGTAGGCACGAGCCGCGATGGACCGGATAGCCTGCAAATGTCATGCTTGCCCGCCACACGAATTCCCCGCCACGGAGTGTCTTGCTGAACCTCGATCAGATCGACGGCCAGGGATCTCCATGCATCAAGGCAGCCGTCGATCTCTTCGTAACGAAACGGTGTCGTCTTGTAGACCACGACTCGCTTCGGTGACCGGCCATCGTGCCGCTTCTGGTACATGACGCGGCCTGGCGACATCAGTCGCCGCATCTCGTCTCTCGTCAAGAATGGGTTCTTGCCGTATTCGCGTGAACTCCCTCCGATTCGTAGACCAGGAACTGCAGACCACAGCCATCTGCGTCAAAGACCTGACTGCAGCAGTTGACGAACCGCGGCCGCAGTATCAGAAGCCCGGATCGCGTAACCGAGCCCAATGTACGCCGTACCTGGTCTCCCCAGCGATCCTCCACGGAATTCCACCAGCCTGCAGTACGTTGCCAGGCCAAGTCGCCATGACGCTGCGCGACATTTGTATTTGAGAACACGATCTTCTCGCAGAATCTGGAAGTGGAATTGCGGCGGCGGCACACTCAGCCTTGGAGAAACGTGAAGGTCGAAGTCCTCGCCCAGAGGTCCACGAAATCCTGCCGACCAGCGTTCTGGCAGAAAGAGGTAGAGGACATCGAACCGGCTGGATGTCCGCCGCAGGGCATTCAGCGCCCGACACGCCGATCCGCCAATTCGCGATGCGGTGTCGAACTTGTTGTGATGCCATCTGTGGCTGCGGGCAGCTCTCACGACTAATGCCCTCGGCTTCGACGGCTCGAACACGGAAAGCGGTGGAGAATCCAGATACTCCACCAAATACTGTTGGCGTTCTTGTGGATGATGCGTCCGGTTCAATTCACCAATGATGCCGGTAAACCACGTTCTGCAGCCAGGTGGAATATCGCTACGCGGATTGGGTCCATCATTGAACTGACGAGTGAACCACTGAGTGGACCAAATCGTCGCAGCCCTTTTAGCGGATGGCGATCACGGTCTTCCTCTCTCTCCGGATGAAAACCCAACCACGGCTCGTCTTGCCAGCCATGCGCTGGAAACGCTGGCACCCGCTCATCCTTGATGCCTCCGCGAGAACCCGGTTGTGGCGTTGATCGTGAAGCTGGCATCAATTCCTTGCGTTAGGCCAAAGGTCGATACGGTCCACTTTGTCCACCTGAAAGAACATTGATCCACGCATCCAGTAACTCGTTCCATCTCTTGTTGTAGCGAGTCGCCAATCGCTCACGCACGAACTCCTTGCGACGTTGCCGTTCATCCGCAGGCGTTTCGTCCGTCACAGTTGAGCCCAACACGGTTGGCTCAAGCAACAACCACAAAATGATCGTTTGCATGTTCGACTCGGACGCAGATCGCTTCAGCCCGTGAAAGTGTGGTTTGGGGAATCTTTCCAAAGACCCGCTTCGTGATGTCGACGAGTGGTTTCAGCCGGGCCCTTTTTCACGCTGTCCTCTCTGACGATCAAGAAATGCTGTCGTCCTCGCACGGCCCGAAGTGGAAGTGTCCTCGCAATCGCCCGGACAATCGAGTCATAGAGCAAAACCACGCTGGGCACCAGGGCGGTTCAGTTGCTCCATCGTCAGACTGTGAATGTCAAACAATCGATGTCGAACGGAGCAAAGACTTGACGGAGTTCCTCATCTGTACCAAAGGCCAAGACACCGGAATTCGACCGAACCGCCAACGAGGTCGCATTCGCATTGTCAACGCTTCACGGACTTCCTCGTCCCACCGATCGTGCAATCAATGAGTCTGCACGCTGCCGGGAAGGGAGGTGATTCGCAGTCCATTGGTCCGAACGACTGAAAGCCGCCTTCAGGTCGGGACAGACAAGTTTGTCGCCAAATGAGTCCGCCCTCGGCAGCACCAGTTTTCGGGATTCATCGTCGATCTTGACATCAATGGTGATCAGGTCGGCCATCAGCTCGTCGAAGTTTTCAATCTCAACGACTGCCGCTTGAATCTTCTTCGCATGCGCTTCCTTTAACAGCGACGCAACCTGGGAAGTACCTTCTGATCCACGTCGATTCAGCCAGAATAGGCCGCGTGGGAAACCCTTCCCGTCGGCAAGTGCATCCGCCAGCCGCGGACATGACAGATGGATCGCGCCCACTGTAACCGGCGACGACCAGTCCATTTGTGAGACTGCTTGTGGAAAGTATTTGCCTCAACTGAGCGTCTTGTGAAGCAAGTTCCGGCTTGATGTTCTTCAATCGGTCTGACCGGAAATCTCCATGCAGCTTGATTAGACTGCCACCGTCCCTCCGTGAGCTGAAACTGCAACCTGCGGTTGTCGAGATTCGTAGATGTGAGCGACCGTGTGGTGCGAAATGCGGTTGCACATGCATCCTGGCAGGTGATCGAAGTTTGTTGTCCAGACGATCTATGCTCGGCCACACCGGGGATATTGCAGCCAGCAGAGTTGCCCGAAAGACTCCCTTCCTTGTGCGATTGCAGATTCGATATACGCGCGACGGTCAGCTTCGCTTGGCCAGGCCTTCTGGAAGTAGACTTCGTATTCGCGAGGATCGTCTGCCGGGGGATACGCGTCTGGACCTTTGCTGTCGAAGAAATCCCCGGATGCGACGGCGAAGCCGGTCGTCAGACAGGCTCGCGCAGCGTGTCCGAGATATTTGTTGCTCAGAGCAATAGATCAGCCGCTTGAACTCCCAGATCATGTCCCACGCGGTCGGGATTCCGGGCGCCTGCAGATGCCTGTTTCCAAGGGAAATCCACATGAGATGTGGGCGCGCATGGGGTGGCTAGCCAGCCTCAGAAACTCGGCGAGACTGAGATGTGGGACTGAAACGGAGTCCATTCAATCTCCTTCGTGTAGCAATGCGATTTACAGTCAAAATATCAGAGTGCCGCCCTCACCTAGCGGTGCCCACTCTACGGTGAGGTCTAAGTCACTACAATCCACGGTCTGGATCATAGGGCAGTTTCTAACGTTCTACCCTCCAAGTGGAAAACGTCCGGCTGCGGCAGGGTTGCGAGCGCCTGTATGGCTTGGACGCAGAAGATCACTAACACGGTGAAGGTCTTGCCGGAACCGGTGGCCATTTGCACGAGGGCTCGCGGGTTGTTGTCGGACAGCGACTTTTCCAGATTGGTGATGGCTCGAACCTGGACGTCCCACAGGCCGGTGGTGTCGAGTTCGGGCATGTCGCGAAGGTTAGCGCGGAGTTGACTTTCCTGCCGGACAAGTCGCCGCAGTTCTCCCGGCCGATGAAACGAAAACACCTCGCGGCTTCGGGCGTTGGGTTCCAGCGTGTTGGTGAACCGAGTGTCCGCGCCCGTGGATTCCCAGGCAAACGGTAGCGGCAGGCAATAATGAGGCACCGTCTTTGGCAGGCCGCTGGTGTATTTGGCTGACTGGATTTCCACGCCCGTCAGGCTGTGCCCTTCCGGCTTAGCTTCGATCACGCCCGATGCCTTGCCGTCAAGACACAGCAGATAATCGGCGAACCCTGTCTTGAGCGGGAATTCTCGAACGGCCACGCCAGGGCCGGCCGTGATGTTCATGTCACGGCATTGGGCAAGCAGGTTGTCAATATTCTGTCGAGCAAGTTGTTCGGGAAACATGTGGCAACTAAGGGCAAATGTACGATCGTGTGCCTGGGTAGCGCGAGTCGGAACACCACGGAGGATACCTTTCCGGAGGCGTTGTGTCGCTCATGAAGAGTCGTTCAGTCCAGTAAATCGGCATGCGGCATCGACGGTGTTCGGCTCATTGTATTTCTCCTGCGAGCCTGCGGGTGGTTTTTGCCTTGGCGTTTGTATCCAGCGAGTTAGTTGGCTTCCCGGGTTTGGCGGCGGGTGGTGAGAGTGCGCTCGAGCAACTCGGTGGCGGGATTGGCGGCTCGCCAGTCAGCGTCAAGCAAATCGCATTGCTCATGGCAACTCGCCATGAACGTGGTGCATTTAAAAAGATGCGAAGGCTTCGCACCTTCAGCCAAACTGCGCTGGGAGTTGCAAGGCTGGTTCATCGAAACGGCGATTCGGTTTTCAACCGTACAACCGCTCTGATAGCCAGATCCAACCGTGGCTAAAGCCGAAGCGGCTAATGGGAGATCAAATAGGTGCTCGATGGTCGGACTCATTGCAATCCTTCCGTGAGATCGACTAAGTCCTGAGGAATGACGTCGTATCGAGCCAGAACACGTCGCTGCTCGGCATCCAAGTGCGGTGCGATGGCGACATGTTCGACTTGCCAGTCCTGATACTCGCGAAACGCCTCCAGAAACCTTGTCACGTGACCTTTGAAATTGTTGATGTCGGCGATCAGCTTGCCAGGGGAACGCTTGCAGGAACCAAATCGTAAACGTCGATCAGTCTCGTTCACGGCGACAAGATCGATCTCGGTATCGTTTTTGTCCCAGTATCCAAGGATACGATTGGTAAGAGGAAAGTCTCCAATGCCTTTCCGACTGCGTTCTTCGTACAACTGCCCGGCGAGTTTTTCGAGCCCTTTGCCTTCAACGACTTGCAATCGGTCAACTGCTTCGGCAATCAATTGTGATTGCGGGCGAAATTCACGAGCGGCAACTGAAGGTGCGATCGCGGCCAGCCACGATTCCAAAAAGTTATCGCTCAAGTAGTAGCGTCGACGTCGAGCAGTGGGCTTGGCAAAAATTGGTAGCCTGGATTCGATCAGGCGGTAACGGTCACTGAGTGTCTGCAGGTAGCCGCCGATCTGATTCGTTGAGTCGCCACTGGCCTCTCGCATGGCGTTGATCAGGTCGCCGTGACTGCTGCCGGGATGTCGAGCAACAAATTTCAAAACGGTATCGTAGCGTCCGCGTAATTCGCGAAGAAACCAGTTATCGGCTTCGGTTCGCAGTGGTGATGAACTGCCAAAGAAGATCTTCTGCAAGACGTCGGCTGGCGATTTGTCGATCACGCCTTGCTCCCAACAATCACGATAAAACTTGGGGACGCCTTCAAACAATGTCCACAAACTCAATAAGCGTTCTGGTGCCGCATCGGTGTGGTCGCGCAAAACGGACATGATTGAACCGATGTCCCAGTGAATCAAGTCAAGCACATCGGTCACGCGGTTGTACAACGGCGCGTCGCGGTTATCCAGAAGCGCCGTCATCTTTGTGTGAATGGAACCCAAAACGATCAGGCCACCGGCTTGCCGATTGGGTTGGGCAGACAAGCGATCCACTGCCGCCTGAAGATACGATGTGAAATCGGCCAAAGGTGAGCGGATGAAGGACTGAAACTCGTCCAGGATGACGATCGTTCCGGCTGTAATCAACGCTTCAATGGTCGCTGCCATTTCGCTCAGTGAACGTGGGTAGGGAAACTGCTCCGGTGAGATGCCGAATGTCGCGAGCGCGTCGACGAAAGTGGAAAGAACTCCGGCGTCACCTGAATCCGGAATCTGGACGTAGACAAGGGCAGTCGAACCGTGAGCTGCGATCGCCTGTTGAACGAGAGTGGTCTTACCAATGCGTCGTCGCCCAGTGATCTTGGCGAAAAACCAGCGATTGCGACGCAGTATGGCGGTGAGGTCATCCAGCTCAGTTGTTCGTCCGTAAAATCGCCAGTCTGCCATCGTTTTCTCGTGCGAACTAAGCTAAAACACCGTTACTCTAATAAGATAAGCCAGTTTTATCTTACCGATTATTTTGCTGCAAGTGTTTGACACTAAAAGGTTTCTGACGACATTAGTCCTGCATTATGCTGCCAGCCTCGCGTTCAATTCTTCCAAAATCGAGGTCAGCGAATCGCCGAACAACTCATACGCTCGGCCTAAGCCGCCGAGCTGATTGAAGGGGATGTCTGAAAAATCTTCGCTGTCGATGGCCAAGCTGCTGGCGATGTGGTCTTTGATGGCGTCGAGCCACTGTGTCTGCTCAGCGGTAAAGCTGACTCCGGCAGTCTGCTGGTCGGCCAGCCATTGCTGATAACGCTCCTGCACCATCGTGCTGATCGGCACCAGCGGCGAGTCCGGCTGCAGGACGTGACGCACAATGGCGATCAGATCGACCAGTTGTTTGCCTCCCTTGCCTTTGACTTTGTCAGGCTCAGTCTGTTCGAACGCGTCCCACAACTCTTGAGCATCCGCATTCAATGGCGGACGCTTGATGGCCTGCAACAAGTCTTTGACCTGTGAATATCGCAGGCCAGCTCGATGAGGACGAGAATACAAAATCTGCAAAGCTTCGATTTCATCCTTGTGCGTTTCAATGAACCCACGAAACCCTTTCACCAACTGGCGGGCTCGGTGATCGGCTCGATCGGTGAAACCCGCGTTCAGCAGCACGTCCTGGGTGACTTCGTCACACTGGCGAAACCGTTGATGGCATATTTCACGGAGTTGTCCCGTAGTTTCAATGCGGTGAACTTCGCACCCTTCCGGCGGACTGAGGACACATCGTCGTGCAAAGTGACGTAAGCGGTCAGGTAACCTCCTGCAGATCCCGCTGTTACGCCGATCCGATCAGGATCGATGTTCTAATTCTTTGCGTGATGTCGGACGAACTGCACGGCTCCTCCGAAATCAAGCTGCGGCAATGCACAGCATGGATTTATCCGTGACAAGAAGATTCCGGGTCGCTATACAATTCAGGCAGATTGCCGGCGGTTATTGAATGGCCTGAATGCATTTCTCTGGTCCCGGTCGCTGTTGTCTGAGTTTCTGAGCACTCACCCGGGGAGCGAGATGGCAACTGATGATACTGAAGATCAACTGCCGCATTGCATTTTCATGACTCTGTCGACCGAGTCTTTAGCGTCTAAAGTCAATCAATTGTTCCTGAACCACGGTTGGTCGTCACGGATGTGTTCCTGGACGGAATATGAAGTTCGTTCCGACTTTGCAGAACTGGTGATTGCATCTGAGCGTCCTGTGCTGATCAGCGGTGGTGTCGATCGCCAGTTGGAATCCGTCAATCGCATCGTTGAGATCCTGCAGAGCTCCGGTCTCCAATGCAGTTTTGATGTCTACGACGAACACCAGAATTGTGTTCGTTCCCAGCAATAGACACTTGAAGTACAACACCCTCAATTGATCCAGACAATGTGGTTTCAGTTCGGCGTCATACCCGTTCAGCAACCACCTGAACATTTGCTGAGACAAGGCCAGTCCCGTCAATTGAATCCCGTCCGTGAATTCGGAGAAACCTATGAATTCCTTCCGGCTGTATTTCGTCGCTGCCCTGGCACTCCTGATGTATGTGAACGGCGCCATTTACGCGCAGGTCGTCACGTCTGATATTCGGTATTGCGAAGGTCATCATCCGCGACATGTCCTGGACATCTACCGGGCAGAGAAACCGACCCGGACACCGGGTCCTGTCATGTTTTGGATCCACGGCGGAGGTTGGCAGGCGGGAGACAAAACGGATGTCGGTTTGAAGCCGAAGGTTCTGACAGAACGAGGCTTCGTGTTTGTTTCCATCAACTACCGCCTGCTGCCAGAAGTACCAATGGAGGACCTCATCAGCGATGTTGCCAAAGCGTTTGGATGGGTTCACAGGAATATCGAAACCTACGGTGGCGATCCCGATCGAATAATTGTTGGTGGCCATTCCGCGGGTGCGCAACTCGCCGCAATCCTCTGTACGGATCAACGCTACCTCGCGTCGGAAGGTGTTGGCATGGAAGTGCTCAGGGGCTGTGTACCGGTCGATGGAGACACATACGACATCCCCAAGATCATACTTACCGCCGAACATCGACAGGCCATCTACGGCGGAAAGATGTTTACCTTCGGACATCGGCAAAAGTTCGGTAACGACCCCGAAAAGCATGTGCAGTTTTCGGCGGTGACGCATGTGGCTCCAAACAAAGGTATTCCTCCGTTTCTGCTTCTGTATTTCTCGGGCAACCCGGATACGCGCGCTCAAGCCGACCGTTTGGCATCTGTGCTGAACGAAGCTGGTATCCAGGGGCGAACATTTGGTAAGGGGGACACGAACCACAGCCAGCTGAACAACGATTTGGGAAAACCCGACGATCCCGCAACAACCCAGTTCCTGTCTTTTCTGGATCATCACGCATCGAGGTAAATCATGCGATGACGCAAGCGACACAAAACGAAAGCCTGCCCCGGAACCCGGGATTCAAGCGGAAAGGCTCTTTCGATAGGACAGTGTCTCAAAAAGGGCTCTTATGTACGCAGAGGCCCTGTTGAGTACGTTGCATCTCACAGTGCAGGACTGTAGCGAGCCAGGGGTTTGAAGCCCGTTGTTGGGTTATCTGCGAATCCCAGCGAGACAGATCCATCGATGGTCGGTCTCTTCTTACAGGCCGGGCAGACATCGCGGTTGACCTATGCAATAATGTCGTGGACGATGTGCCCGGCCAGGTCGGTTAATCGGAAGTCGCGGCCGTCGTATCGATAGGTGAGTCGTTCGTGGTCAAGACCCAGCAGGTGCAGTAATGTTGCGTGCAGGTCGTGCATGTGCACCCTTCCTTCGACGGCATTGTGCCCAATTTCGTCCGTGCTGCCCCACGCAAATCCTGGCTTGACGCCTCCGCCGGCAATGAAGACGCTGAATCCCCGCGGGTTATGATCACGCCCGTCATTGCTCTGATTGAACGGTGTTCGCCCGAATTCGCCTCCCCACCAAACGATGGTATCTTCCAGCAGACCACGTTGTTTCAGGTCAGTGAGCAGCCCTGCAACTGGTTTGTCCGTAGCCAGTGCGTGGTCGGCATGCTTGTGCATTCGGGAGTGCTGGTCCCATCGGGGATTTGGCGATTCGTCTGCGTAGTTCACCTGAACGAAACGGACTCCGGATTCTGACAGCCGGCGAGCCAGTAAACACTGTCGACCGAACTCGTCCGTCGGCTTGTCTCCAATGCCATACAGATCCAGCGTTGCGGAGGTTTCGCCACTCATGTCCATCACCACCGGTGCAGCCGTTTGCATACGGAATGCGAGTTCGTAACTGCGAATCACACTTTCCAGCTGACTGTCCTGCACCTGGCGACGATTCACCTGAGCCTGGCTGAGCTGCTGTGTGAGTCTGAAGCGTGTTTGCGATGATTCGGCAGACAGGTTTGGATTTCGGATATGATCAATCGTCATCTGGTCGATGGGTTTCCAGGATCGACCAATGGCTGTTCCCTGATACACCGATGGAAGGAACGCATTGGAATAGTTTCGGGGGCCGCCTTTTTCGTCTGATGGCTGCAGAGTCACGAATCCTGGCAGATCCTGATTTTCCGTGCCCAGGCCGTACATCAGCCAGGCTCCCATCGACGGACGCACCAGATTTGTAGCGCCGGTATGCAGAAACAACGTAGACGGACCGTGCGCGACTCCCTCCGTGTGCATCCCATGAAGAAAGCACAGGTCGTCGACGTGTCCGGCAATATGTGGAAACAGTGTGGATACCATCTGGCCGCACTGTCCATGGGGTGCAAAATCCCACATGGGCTTCATCAGCGTTCGCTGGGTCAGTTTTCCAAAATCGCCCGACCGTACACCGGTAAAATCGATGGTCTGACCGTCCCTCGCAAAAAGCTCGGGCTTATAGTCGAATGTATCCACCTGACTGGGGCCACCCTGCATAAAGATAAAGATGATCCGTTTTGCCCGAGGGGCAAACATCGGGTTCTTTGGCAGCAGCGTGTCGCCGGAAATGGCCGTTGATGTGGTACCTGATGCATCAGGCCGCGCTGAGGCACCCTGAGACGTTTGGCCGGCCAGCATCGCCTGAAGAGCCACAGATCCAAAACCGCAGGCCGTTGACCTGAGCATGTCGCGTCGGGTTGTGTTCGAAGGCATCACGAAAGTCTCAATGGCGGGCCGAGGTGGAATAGGTGTGACGCGATGAAACATCCCTTGTTCAATCACCGCGCCGGCAGGGTCTACATGTTGGGCAGAACTGCGCCGACCTGCAAGTCGAAGTCGTCAACATGGGCAGTTTTCACCTTCAGATGAACAAAACAGGCCTATTGCGCGCTCTGTGCCGTTGCGAGGGCAATCTTGATTCGGGATTTTCGCCCGATAAGAGCACAAACGCGGATGACGAAACCGTTCCGGGTGGGACAATGCCGGTGCGGAAATCACCGGGAATCTCAGGAGCACACGATGACACAGGAAGCCGGCAGCTGCGGGAATGAAAAGGAATCGATGAACGCTGCTGCGGCAGCAACCATAGACTCCTGGATTGAAGTGTGGCGGGAAAGGCTGAAGAAGATTCCGCATGATACGGCCCATCGCAAGCATTCGGCCGACCGTTGGTCGATTTCAGAAGTTGTCGGGCACCTGATCGATTCGGCATGCAACAATCATCAGCGATTTGTTCGCGCTCAATTTCGTGACTCGCTGGTGTTCCCGAAATACGATCAGAATCAATGGGCAAACGCCGGGCATTATCTTCACGCCGACTGGGGGAACCTGATTGAGCTTTGGTACTTTTATAACAAGCAGATCGCAATCATCATTCGCGACATGGACGCAGCCAAACTTCAAACTCCCTGCACGATCACTCCTTACGACACGTGTACGCTGCAGTTTCTGGTGACTGACTACGCGGACCACATGATTCATCACCTGAACAAGATCGACGAACGACTGACACGGGATTAGCTGTCCGTTCGAAACCAGGACAGGCACGCTGGACGACTGTCAACGATCGTGTTTTTCTGAATGCAGTCTGCTGTGAAATCGCAGGCAACAGTGACGTCGCAGGCTACAGTGACGTCACGGGCGTCTATGAAGGGGCAGAGAACGGTGAAGAGACAGGTAACGGTGAAGGGGCAGGCAAAGTGGGAAGCCAGACATCGGAGCGAGTCCTGGAAGGCAGACACGTGTCTGCTTGTCTGGAATAATGTTCATTCTGCAGGGGGACATTGATATGATCCCGGGCCATGCCTGACGCCACCCTGAAATCTTTCCTGAATCTGTTGAAGAAGAGCCAGCTGCTGAACAGTGATCAGCTGGCTTTGGCTGAATCCCTTGCGCGCGGAAGCGAGCGAGTCGGCGGACAGAATTCTCTGCCGGCTGCTGGCAACGAAGCAGCGGTGAATTCCCGGTCGGCAGCCGGACTGAACACGCCCGAACTTCTGGCAACTGAGCTCGTACGTCGAAAGATGCTGACGTCGTGGCAGCGCAGCCAGTTGCTGCAGGGCCAGTCCGGATTCGTGTTGCAGCAGTATCGACTTCAAAAGCCCATCGGGCGCGGTGGAATGGGCCATGTCTTCCAGGCCCTCGACACAAATACGAGAGCCATTGTCGCCATCAAGGTCATGGCAAAAAAGCTCACAGCCAATCAGACGCTGGTGAATCGTTTTCGGCGAGAAATCAAGGCGACATCCAGGCTCAACTGTCCACATATCGTTCGCACGCTGGATGGTGGTCGAGTTGGTGATATTGATTTCATGGTGATGGAATTCGTCAATGGAGATCAGCTGGACGATGTCACTCGCCGCATCCCCGAGTTACCGGTAGGGATCGCCTGCGACATCATTCGTCAGGCCGCACTGGGGCTGCAGCATGCCCATGAGCAAAAAATGGTTCACCGGGATATTAAGCCAGCCAATTTGATCATCGCCTGGTCGGACAAAGGCGATGGCACGGTCAAACTAATGGATATGGGGCTCGTGCGATTGTCGGAAGAATCGACCACTGACACGACGTCGGCAGAACGAGCGGCAACTCGGGCAGGGCAGGTCATGGGAACGCCCGACTACATGTCTCCCGAACAGGCTTGGGATACAGCGACGGCGGATATTCGAAGCGATATCTACAGTCTGGGTTGCTCATTTTTTCGAATGCTGACAGGCCGAATCCCCTTTCCCGGGGACAATCCCCTGCAGGTGTTGATGAATCGATGTTCGAAGGATGCCCCGTCCGCTCGCAGCCTTCGATCCGATCTTCCGGAAGAGATTAATGCCATTTGTCAGCGAATGACGCTGCGAGATCCGGACGCTCGATTTCAAACACCCGCGGAAGTTGCCGCGGCACTCGAACCCTTTTGCGAACCGCTTACGGTGGATGCATTAAGAAAGGCCGCTCGCACCGCAAAAGCAGAGGACCTGCTTCCATTAGAGCCATCGAAAGACAGCGCTGATGAAAAAGAAACCAGCTTTGCTCAGGATGCCAGCTACCAGCAGTTCCTGAAGGAAATGGAAAGTGGGGCGGCAGTCGATCTGCTGAATAGTCGATCCGCCCAGGCGGACGGACTTCCTGAACTGTCCATTGAAGCCGCGATGGCGAATACCGTTCCTGATTTTCGTCGTCCGACATCTCCTGTCCTGACCCAGCGCAAACAAAATCGGGCCGCATTCCGGCCGGGCCTGATTGCCGCAATTGCATCTGCCGTGGTCTTGTTGCCAGTGGGGTACATTCTTTTTTCACCGGATCCTCAAACCAGTCGAAACGATGTACCAGTCAATGGCTTGGTGGATGTGGAAAACAAAGGCCAGACGAAAGAGGCAAATGTCGATTTGCCAGCCGCGAGATTCGCATCCCCTGACCCTGTGGAAGTCAAGGCGGGCGACGTCGTAACATTCAGTCCTGAACTAAGTATCACGCGTCCGGCGAACCGCGGCGTACTGTTCTATCGACTTGGCCCTGAAGCCCCGACTGCCGCGACAATTGATGCCGAAACGGGTGATGTCACCTGGCAGACCACTGTGCTGCAAAAGCCTGTTCGCTACCAGATCCCAATTCAGCTGGTTTACGCCGCCGCCTCGACGACGCCTCCCGTCACCAATTCAGACGCGGGCAATATCATTGCCGACTGCACGCTGGAAGTCGCGGTGACACGCGAATCCTCTCGATTTGCCTTGCCAATCCTGCCGCCGCAGCGAATGCCCATCGGGGAGTCATCGCAGATTTCGTTTGCGACGAAATCGGAACTTCCTCCGGAAGCTGAACCGGAATATCAGGTTATCCGCGGGCTGATGCCTGGAATGCAACTGGATTCGGTCAATGGAATTTTGCGATGGAATCCCGCCAAACGGCAGATCGGACGGCATGTCCTGACCGTACAACTGACCGACAAGGCATCGGACCAAATCCTTGCCACAACCGTTTACGAAATTCGAGTCGTTCCGACGGTTTTCAGTATTCAGCTGATCGAACCAACAACCCGCTCTATTGCAGCCGGACAAACACTTCAGTTGAACCTTGTCGATGCCAGTGGAATGTGACTCCTGCGCGGAGTGCGTTTGAAGACCGATCCCGACAGCCCGCCGGGCGTCGTCATCGATCCGGGCACAGGTGTACTGAGCTGGGATGTGCCGAAGGATGTCTCCGGAAAACAAGTGATCAGGGTGTCGGCCGAGCCGCTGTTGCCGGACGTTGAATTTGCGACAGATGCCCGAACCGAAACATCCATCGTTGTGGACGTGCAGGGGTCGAGTACACCAGATGCCACGCAGATGACCGATGCTCGTACACCAGATGCCACGCAGATGACCGATGCTCGTCCACCAGATCCGGACGAAGTGGCGGCTGCGGCCAAAGAACTCGAAGAAGTCTATAAGCGGGAAGTCAGCCAGGCGCGGACCCCGGCGGCTCGATCAGAGCTGGCTCGCACATTGTTCCTGGTGAGTGCCGATAAGCCAGCCAGTGCGACGGACTATGCACTGCTGAATCTGGCTGAAGAGCTCGCATCCCGAGCGAAAGCTGCAGACATCATCCTTGATGTCAGGCAGCTTCGGCATCGTCGATATGGCGTTTCTGAGCTCGAGGAGCTGGAGCCTCTGTTCCGGACTTTCAGCAAGTCGGCTCTCAATCAGTTGCAGCAGGATGTTGTTGTCGAGCACACCGTTCGTCTTTGCAGAAATGCGGCCACGGCAGGAGACTGGGCTTCCATCGACCACATGGTTTCGTTTGCGAAGTCGCTTCTGAAAAATGCCGATGGCGTGGCAGAACAGCTGAATGACGATCTGAACACCGTCGCTGATCTTGCATCTCAGCTCAAATCGGCAGGAACAGGTTCGCTCGACCCTGCATCCCCCGATGCTTTACGCCGGGACGCACTCATTCAGAAACTGGATCGCTGGCAGTTTGAGCGGTTGTTCAGCGATCTGGAAAAGCTTTCGTTCTTCCAGGCTCGAAACACGGCGAACCCGCTTCCGCAGAATGGCAAACCTCAGTGGAAGCTGCAGGACGGGCGACTGACCTTCGACGCGTCTTCGCAGGACGGCGCGGCCGGTTTGATCGATGTTCAGCGTGAAGTGGATCGGTATGTGGTGCGTTTTGAAATGTCTGTCGAAACTACATCACTGCAGTTTATTTTCGGGGCGTCCAGAGATCAGAATTTATCGGCATTCACCCTGATTCTGGATGCAACAGCTCCGGGGCAGGTGCAGCGCGTTTCCGGAGGCACGGTCATCGCGCGGCCCGGTGTATCAGTCCCCGCCTCCGGCTTTACGAGGCGACGCGTGGAGATCATGGTCGATAAGTCATCCGTCCTGGCCCGGATGGATGGCGTCGTCATTACCAATACTCAGATCGCTGACCTGAATGCAGGGCGCATCGGTTTACTTGTGGCATTGCAGCAGCAATCATCCCTGCCACGACTTCAAATCCATGATGCTCGCATCCTGGTCCTTCCGGCTCCGGCAAACTGACAGAATGTTATGCAGTTTCTGATTACCAACGACGATGGCTACGACGCTCCTGGACTTGCGGCTCTGTATCACGCTCTGAAACCCATTGGTGATGTCGTTGTTGTGGCACCTGCGAAATGCCACAGTTCAAAGGGCCATGCGGTCGACACGAAAAACCCCATTCGGATCGAGCGTCGGAACGTCGAACCATTTGGCGAAATCTATATCGTTCATTCTTCTCCTGCCGACTGCATTCGGGTTGGTTTGCGACACGTGCTTTCATCTCCGCCCGATCGTGTCGTCGCGGGAATCAATCCCGGCGCCAATCTGGGGGTCGATCTTTATTATTCCGGAACGGCCGCGGCTGCTCGCGAAGCGGCTCTGATGAATGTGCCCGCCATCGCCACGTCCCGGTATTTCCGGGATGATGCGCCAATCGATTGGGAAATTCTGGGCAAACATGTCAACCGCGTGGTCCGGCGGCTTCTGGAACCTCAGTTCGATTTACCGGTCGGGCACTTCTGGAATGTCAATTTTCCGGCCATCCCCGGTGAAATATATCCCAACGAAATCTCTTTTGTTCCGCATGGCAGCGAACCCCACGCCGTCAGTTTTGAGGTCGTGGAAGAAGATGGTCAAAGTCAGGTGTTGCGGTATTCCGCAATGTACCGCGACCGTGGTCGCTCTGAGACCTGTGACGTGCGTCATCTGTTCGACAATCAGCTCACGGCCACCGCAGTTGGCCCTCATACCACGGCCAACCAGCAATTTCCTCACAACTCCGAAGTTTCTCCATTCCGCGCAGTTCTCCCGGATTGACGATTGGAACGCTGGATGTCAGGATGCTCGCATTCGATCGTGGTAAGCGTGCACCGTGCACGCAGATTTTGAGCAACCGGCGTGAGCGGCGACGCTTTTCGGCCCGGGCGCTCGACATTGGGTCAGGGGATCAGCCCCTGGTAAGCGTCGCTCATGTACGAAAATCTGACCATCCTGAGCGGGCGAGCTAATATCGATCTTGCCAGGGAAATCACGCAGTACCTTGGCATCGGACTGGGGCATGTCGACTGCAGCAACTTTCCGGACGGGGAAACAAGCGTCAAGCTGAACCAGAACATCCGAGGCAGCGACGTCTTTCTGATTCAGCCGACCTGCCCACCGGTTAATGACAATTTGTTCGAGCTACTGGTGATGATCGATGCCTGTCGTCGAGCCAGCGCGGCCAGAATAACTGCGGTGATTCCGTACTTCGGGTACGCCCGTCAGGATCGAAAAGATTCCGGACGTGTACCGATCACATCCAAGCTGATTGCGAATCTGATCACGACGGCCGGTGCGCATCGTGTTCTGACCATGGATTTGCATGCCGCCCAGATTCAGGGGTTCTTTGACGTCCCCGTCGACCACCTTTATGCGTCGCCAATTCTGGATCGGTATTTTCAGTCACTCAATATTCCCGACGATGAACTCGTGGTGGTCAGCCCGGACGAAGGCAGCATCAAGCGAAGTCTGCAGCATCAGGAACATCTGGGCGGTACGCTGGCCATCGTAGACAAGCGTCGCGCGAACGCCATGGAAACTCGCCAGGCAAATCTGATCGGCGGTCCCATCGAAGGCAAGACGGCGCTGATCTTTGATGACATGATCACCACAGCCGGCTCAATTTGCGGCGCGGTGAATGTCGTCCGACAGCACGGCGCGAAACGAATCTTTCTGGGAGCTTCCCACGCTGTTCTCTGCGGTCCCGCGATCGAACGCCTGCAGGCGGCAAATGTTGACGGTATCGTTGTTACAAATAGCTGCCCATTGTCTGCAACACAAAAACTACCCAATATCACCGTTGTGAGTGTTGCGGAACTGCTTGGTGAAGCCATCCGGCGCGTCCACCGCAACGAAAGCGTCAGCTACCTCTTCGATTGAACAGCTCCCTCGTGAAGAGTTCAGAGACTGGCGACGAGTTGTGATGTCGTGACGAACTTGTCAGCGTGCTGCGAGGGTTCGTGGCCCTGGCATCTGTCGTCCCCTCGCCAGAATCCCCGTTTCAGGTCGTCGGAAATTTCAGGCCGGAACGCGGACCAGGTGGCTGGTGTCGCCCATTGGCTTCACGTTCTGATCACACCGCCGGACGAGGACATTCGTATGTGCCCATACTGACCCCGAGACCATTCCGGGTTTGGTGTTCTGAGGAACGTCGAGTTGTCCAGGCCTTCCGTGGGGACCTTGATTGCATGGGATTGAGTGTTTCGACATGATGCTTGGCTTCCCGCCGCTTCTGCCGCAAAACGAGTTCAATGCTGGTGAAATCTTCTTCACCACATCTGAAGAATACCGGAGCCTGCCCTATGTTCGAACGTCGCTGCCCTTTGTCTGCCGGTTTGTGGTTGCTGCATCAAACACTGCACTTCGGCCTGGTCAGTGTGATGCTGCTCCCGTACTGCAAAACGGCTTCCGTTGTATCGGCCGCCGAATCAACATCTGCGGGCGATGTTCAGAGGCTCAGTTTGCACAAGGGTGATCGGATCGCAATCATTGGCAATACGCTGGCCGATCGCATGCAGCATTTCGGGCATGTTGAAGCGGCTCTGCACAATGCATTTCCGACGCACGAGCTTGTTATCAGAAACCTGGGTTTCAGCGGCGACACACTGACGACTCGCCCCCGATCCGATAATTTCGGAACTCCGGATGAATGGTTGAATCGCGTGAAAGCCGACGTGATTCTGGCTTTCTTTGGCTACAACGAATCGTTCGGTGACGAAGCAGGTCTGGATCAGTTTCGAAAAGAACTGACCGATTTTATCGAACACACTGTTGCTCAGCGTTACAACGGCCGCTCTGCGCCGCGACTGGTCCTCTTCTCTCCCACGGCCTGTGAGGACCTGAAATGGCCGCATGTGCCGGATGGTGTTGAAAACAACAAGCGACTGGCCATGTACACAAAGGCGATGCAATCGGTGGCCGAATCGAAAGGTGTTGCATTCGTCGATTTGTTTGCCGCAAGCCGGAAGATCTATGGCCTGGCCAACTGGGACGTCAGTGTGCTGCGCAACCTGGATGGTGTTGAGCGGGATCGATTCGGAAAAAAGCTGCCGCCTGAAGGGACGTCCGGAACCCTTGCCTTTCCCCCTGCGACCATCAATGGGGTGCATCTGGATGACTTTGGCTACCGCGGTCTTGCCGCGATCATCTCCGGAAGTTTGTTTCCGGAACAGGCGAACAGCGCCGCGAAGGCTCGTCTTGAGGCCATCCGAACTGCGGTGCTGGATAAGAATCTGCACTGGCACAATATCTATCGAGCGACCGACGGATACAGCGTCTTTGGCGGTCGATCGACATTGAAGTTTGTCGACGGCCAGACCAATTTCGAAGTCATGCAGCGCGAGCTGGAGATTCTGGATGCAATGGTTGCTAATCGTGATCGAGTTATCTGGAAAATCGCAGGCGGTGCCGATCCGAAAACAACCACTCCGGACGATTCCGGCGTGCCGCAGCCGCTTGAGGTCAAAACCAACAAACCGGGTGCACTGGATGGGGGACAGCACAGATTTCTCACCGGCGAAGAAGCCATTTCTGAAATGACCGTCCACAGCGGGATGTCGATTGGGTTGTTTGCGTCTGAAGAACAGTTTCCCGAGCTTGTCAATCCGGTTCAGAGCGCTGTCGATCCTGACGGCAGGCTCTGGGTCGCTGCGTGGCCCACTTATCCGCACTGGAATCCGCTGGGAGAAATGAATGACAAACTGCTGATTCTTCCGGACGATGACGGAGATGGAAAAGCAGATCGATGCATTACGTTTGCAGACGGGCTGCATAACCCAACCGGATTCGAATTCTGGAACGGTGGAGTTCTTGTCGCGATGGCACCGGATATCTTCTTCCTGAAGGATCTGGATGGCGACGACATCTGCGACGTTCGCGAACGCATGTTCCACGGACTGGATTCTGCAGATACGCATCACACAGCGAACAGCTTTGTGATGGGACCATCCGGTCGATACTACTTCTCCCGCGGAATCTTCCACTATGAAAACTTCGAAACGCCGTGGGGGCCAACATCACGATTCGGCAGCAGTCCGTGCGGTGTCTTTGAATTTGACCCGCTACGATTTGACATTCGGTTCCAGTTTCCGATCGGGCCAAACCCGCACGGCGATTGCTTCGATCAGTGGGGAAATCAATTTGCGACGGACGGCACCGGCGGCACCGGAGACTACATCGGGTTTCCCGGACATGGATCGCCCCGGAAGTTGTATCGCAAACGCGTCCGACCGGTCCCGGCGACGGTCATTCTGGACAGTCCGCACTTTCCGGAAGCCAATCGCGGCAACCTGCTGATTGCCAATGTGATCGGATTTCAGGGGGTTACTCAATATGAATTCGGTCGCGATGGCGCGAGCCTGCAGGCGACTGAAGTCGAACCTATCGTTTATTCGACGGACCCCAATTTTCGGCCGAGCGACATGGAAATCGCCGGAGACGGTTCACTTCTGATTCTGGACTGGCACAACCCATTGATCGGCCACATGCAGCACAATCTTCGTGACCCAAGTCGGGATCACGGACATGGTCGTGTCTACCGTGTGACTGCAAATAACCGTCCTGTCATTCCGGTGGCCAGAATGAGGGGGAAACCAGTGCAGGAAGTTGTTAGCCATCTTTCTGCCCCCACATTGTCCGAGCGCTACCGGGCACGACTGGAACTGACAGGCCGGAATCCTCAGGCCAGTACGGAAGCCGCTTCAGAATGGGCAGCACAGTTCGACGCTTCAAAGCCGGAGAACGCACGTCATCTGACCGAAGCACTGTGGGTGCATCAGCAGCATCGTGTGCCTGACATGGAGTTGCTCTCCCGAGTATTGGGGTCACCCGAACCCAACGCTCGCGCCGCAGCGGTCAAGGTGCTTGCAGAATGGTCCACGCCCAATCCTTCCCCTGCTGTGGCGGATGGTACCCCGCCGCTTCCGGTGGATGAAACGATTTCTATGCTGGTTGACCTTGCCAGCGATCCGAGTCCCATTGTGCGAGCGCAGGCTGTCATCGCTGCCGCGAATATCAATGCAGCTGGCAGTGCCGAAGTGATCTTTACGGTGATGCAGCATCCGACCGATGTTCAGATTGATTTTAATCTGAAAGAGGCCGCCCAAATGATGGACCTGAATGGTTACATCCGCGAGCAACTGGCAGCCGGCAATCCGCTTTCGGCAGCAGCAGAAGCGTTCGCCCTGTCGAACGCCAGCGTCGAAGAACTGTTGAAAATGCAGAAAACCGAAGCTGTTTATCGAGCGATTCTGACCCGTGAAAACGTGCCGGCTGAAACATTAAGGGCATCGCTGTCCGGCCTTGCAGAACTGAGCGGCAAGACGGAAATCGAAGAACTGTTCTCGCTCATTGAAGGCCTGAATGATGAGGCCAGTGTCAACATTTTGAACAGCCTGAGTCGTCTGCTGGCTAATCAGCCGACACAGCAGTTGGCGAGCGTACGCGATCGAATTGTCCGACTGGCGGTCACCACGCCGTCCGCAGAAACCCGACGGGTTTCTCTTGCCGCGTGGATGAACGTCGATGGAACCAGCGATGGTGTCTTTGAAGCCGTTGCAGAGAAAAAGGTGGAGCTTGAGGATGTGCTGCAGAGCACGACGCTGGTTTCATCGACGACAGCTCAGTCGTCTATGCGAAAGCAACTTCTGGATCTCATCCCCGAAATGCCCGGTCACAAAGGAGCAGTGCCATTGACCCGGCCGGGGCTGAAAGTGGACTTTTTCGCCCCCAGCACCACGAACGTTGCCCTGGAGACGCTGGCAGCCATGACGCCGAAAGCGTCGGGCACGGCCGACATCGTGACGATGGATCTGCCTATTCTTCTGACTCGCGATGCTTTCGCGCTGAGATTCACGGGACACGTGAAAATCGAAACGCCTGGTGAGTATACGTTCTTCATTGCGTCGGACGACGGTTCGCGTTTCTACCTCAACAATCAACTGCTGATCAACAACGACGGGCTGCATGGGATGGTGGAACGCAGCGGGACCGTGAATCTGACCGCTGGTCTGCATGCCATCACAACAACTTATTTTGACAACGGAGGTGGTGATGGTCTGCATATGTCCTGGAAGGGGCCGGGAATCGGGAAAGAGCAGATTCCGGCCAATGCCTTCGTCACTGCAGCCGACCAGACGCTGCAGGATCTTGGCATTGCGGCATTGATGCAATTGCCCGGCGATGGGGCAGCCAAAACGGGCATGCTGGCTCGACTGCTGAAAGACCGTGCTTCTGTGAATTCGGCATTACAGGCATTGAACACAATTGAAGCCGACGCGTGGCCGAAAGAACAGTATGGTCCGCTTGCCGAAGCAGCCGTCTCGTATCTGGCCAGTCGAGAGCCAGAGGAACGCAATTCGGATCAGGCTCAGTTGGCGCTGAAAATTGCCGATGCTCTCCGAACGCGACTTGATGAACCCGGACGAAGCCGATTCGAAAAGCGTCTATCGGAAGTCGTGGTACCGTTGATTGAAATCGGGACCGTGCGCGAACGGATGATCTACGACAAAGAGACCATCGTGGTCCAGTCAGGTAAGGCGGTTCAGTTTCGACTAACCAACACGGACAACATGCCGCACAACTTTGCGGTCGTCCTGCCAGGATCACTCGAAGAGGTCGGGGAACTCGCCGAAACCACCGGTCGTGATGCTGATGCAGCAGCGCGGCATTTCGTGCCCGTGAGCGATAAGATCCTTGCGTCCAGTGACCTGATGCAGCCCGAACAAACCGTGTCTGTGTTCTTTGAAGCTCCGGAAGAACCGGGCGTTTATCCCTACGTCTGCACGTACCCGGGCCATTGGCGCCGGATGTATGGCGCGCTCTATGTTGTTCAGGATCTTTCGTCCTGGGATGCGGATCCTGCCGCCTATATGGCGGCCCATCCGATGCCGGTGAAAGACACACTCCTGAAGTATCTTGGTCGCAACACCGACTGGCAGCTATCGGACCTGAAGGGAGATGCCATGCACCTGTCGCACCGAGCGAACAATTTCGCCGTTGGTCGGCAGTTGTTTAAGGTGGCCAGTTGTTCGGGGTGTCATAAGATGGCAAATGAGGGCACGAACGTGGGCCCCGATTTGACAAAGCTTCCCGTCGAGTACTCTGTCGTCGATGTTCTGGATCATATTCTGAATCCGTCGAAGAAAATTGACACCAGGTACCAGTCGAACACAT
The DNA here is from genome assembly GCA_041398825.1 of Planctomycetaceae bacterium. NCBI lineage: Bacteria > Pseudomonadati > Planctomycetota > Planctomycetia > Planctomycetales > Planctomycetaceae > Planctomycetaceae bacterium. The sequence continues at coordinate 210,530 of JAWKTX010000008.1, forward strand.
TCGTTCTGACATCCGGCAAGGTGATTACAGGGCTGGTCATTGAAGACACCGATAAGGAAGTCCGGGTTGTGGACAACCCAACGACACCAGACAAGCCAGTGGTAATCAGAAAATCAGACATCGACGAGCGAAACGTGAGCGATGTCAGCATTATGCCCAGGGGAGTACTGAATAAGTTAACCCGGGAAGAGATTCTGGATCTGCTGGCATTTGTAGTGGCGAAAGGCGAAGCGCAGCACAAATTGTTTCAGACCCACGAACATCAACACTGATGACTGGACTCATCAGCGAAACGGACAGCCTTTGAGGAGAGACGCCAGGCCTGTCTTCCGAGAGATATCGACGGAGGACAGGCGAGCGTCCTGGATGCGACGCAAATCCCGCGACTTGTGGACGCCGGAAAGGGTTCCGGTTGTTGGACAGGCATCTTTGCCTGAGGATTCCTCAGGTCACCTCTGACTCACCGTCAACTGCGCTGGTTTTCTGGCGACGGACAGGCGGAAGCGGATGTGACTTGTGCAGCAGTTGCTTCAGCGGACTCCAGTTGGTTTTCAGCTGCAGCACAACAACGCTGCGATCCTGAAGCGGATAGGTATTGTCGTGTGAGAACGCGATTTGTTCGGTTCGTGGAAGGCTGGTGTCGATGAGTGAGATCCAGCGTTCCGATGGTTTGTGATGCGGCAGTCGGAAGTCGATCTTCTCCGGGTTTGAGTTGAACAGTACCAGAAGAGTATCCCCGGAGATTGGTTTGCCGCGATCGTCCACTTCGTCGATCGATGCACCATTCAGCCGCATTCCCAGTGCACGAACAGTTCCGGAATGCCATTCGTGGTCTGCAATCTCAACGCCCGCCGGCGTCAGCCATGCAATGTCTTTGACACCGGCACCGCGAATTCGTCGCCCCTGAAAGAAGTTCCTGCGTTTGAGTACAGGTTGTTTATGCCAGAGCGTTGTGAGCTCTCGGCAGAATTTCAGGAAGTGCTGATCGGCATCCTCGCCCCATTGCAGCCAGCTGATTTCATTGTCCTGGCAGTACGCATTGTTGTTCCCATGCTGCGTATGGCCGAGTTCGTCACCGCCACGCAACATGGGGACGCCCTGTGAGAGCATCAGCGTCGCCATGATATTCTTTCGCTGTTTCAGGCGGAGCGCGTTGATTTCGGCATCGTCCGTCTCGCCTTCGACCCCGCAATTCCAGCTGTTGTTATGACTATCGCCGTCGCGATTGTCTTCCAGATTCGCCAGGTTACGTTTTTCGTGATAGCTGACCAGGTCCCGCAGACAGAATCCGTCATGCGCAGTCACGAAGTTGATGCTTGCATACGGCTTTCGGCCATTGTGCTGATACAGGTCACTGCTGCCCGTGAGTCGAGTTGCAAGCTCGGACATGGCTCCCCCGTCCCCGGCCCAGAATCGACGAACGGTATCCCGATATCGTCCGTTCCACTCAGACCACAGATGTGGAAAGTTGCCAACCTGATAACCGCCACTTCCCAGGTCCCACGGTTCCGCGATGAGCTTCACCTGAGACAAGACCGGGTCCTGAAGAATGATGTCAAAGAAGGCACTCAGCTTGTCGACATCATGTAGTTCCCGGGCCAGGGCGCTGCACAAATCAAAGCGGAAGCCATCAACGTGCATTTCCTGAACCCAATACCTCAAACTGTCCATGATCAGCTGAAGCACTCGTGGGCACTGCATGTTGAGCGTGTTGCCGCAGCCGGTGAAGTCCTGGTAGTAGCGACGATTATTGGGCATCAGCCGATAGTACGATGCGTTGTCGATTCCCCGCATGGATAGTGTCGGTCCGAGCTCATTGCCCTCACCCGTATGGTTATAGACCACATCCAGAATGACTTCGATGCCCGACTGATGAAGCCGTTTCACCATGTTTTTAAATTCATGAATGACTTCTTCAGGCTGACTGGCGGCGGCGTAGCGACTGTCAGGAGCGAAAAACGAAAGGGTGTTGTAGCCCCAATAGTTCGACAAACCATTGGCGACCAGGTGTCGATCGTCGACGTGGTAGTGGATCGGCATTAATTCAACCGCCGTCACCCCCAGTTTTTTCAGGTGGTTAATTGCTGCACGCGAAGCCAGTCCGGAATACGTGCCGCGAATTGGTTCCGGCACATCCGGGTGCAGCTGAGAGAATCCTTTGACGTGGGTTTCGTAAATGAGCGTCTGGTGCCAGGGCGTTCTTGGATGTCGATCACGGCCCCATCGAAAATCGGAATCCACAACAACGGCCAACGGCGCACACCACGCATTGTCGCGGTCATCCATCATCAGGTCCGCGTCGCTGTGGGACACCTGATAACCAAACATCGCATCCGACCATTCAATGCCACGGCCGATTGACCGAGCGTAGGGGTCGAGCAGAATCTTGTGAGGATTGAATCGATGCCCGGCGTGTGGATCGTATGGTCCGTGCACTCGGTAACCGTATAACTGGCCAGGACGGACATCGGGCATGTAGGCATGCCAAACCAGATCGGTCTGCTCACGAAGCGGAATGCAAAAGGACTCAGAACGATCATTGACGTTCCTGAAGAGACACAGTTCCACTTTGGTCGCATGTTCCGAATACAGCGCAAAGTTCACACCACCTCCGTCCCACGTGGCGCCCAGAGGAAACGGTTTGCCCGGCCATACTCTCAATTCCGCGTGTGATGCCATGGTTTTTCAGATGTATCGAAATGGGAGAGATTGCGATCTGGCTCGGCCTGGCCCGCAAGTTGCCCCAAAGGAGGTTCGTCGAGCGTTGCAGAGAACCAGAAACTGAAGTTGGCCTGTTTTTGTGCTCCGGGTTTCTTCAAGTTATCGACGCATCCGGCACGACATGCATGATCCACCTAACCAGCACCGCAGGTTTCTCGCAAAAGAACCACCCAGACTGCTTAATCGGCATGAATCCCTTCAACACAACGGAACACTTGATCAGTATGATTGGTGCGTGCGGAGGGTTTGAAGAATCCGGTTAGGCGGACTGTGAGTGAATTCGACACCTTGACCGGGGGCTTTCACGGGTTGTTTGGTACTCCGACCCATCGAACAGCCTTGACCCTGACCGATACTCAGCTTCGAACCTCTTTTGTGCGCGCTTCAACAGCCGGACGAACGGTTTGAGTTGAGTGATATTGGAAGAAGCCGTCCAGTTTCTGTTTGACTCTGTTTTTGTTGCACATTTGAATACGCAAGCTGCGTGCTTCCGGGAAGCTGCAGAGAATTTAGGGCCAGGCGTCGCGGTGCGTGAGCTGGTCTTTGACGATTACCGAACAACGAAGCCCCTTGGACACCATGAAAAACAGCATCTTCAAAGTAATGGCTGTGATCATGACCGTCGTTTCGGTCACGTTGGCAGGGATGGCGTGGGTGGCGAATTTCAATTCTCCGCACCACTTGTCCGAGATGTCGACGGAGCCGATGCAGGATTACACGTTCGAAAAAGGGGTTGGGATTGAGCCCACCTGGACTGTGACTCGCCGTGTAGGTGAGCCAGGCACTCTGGGTTCACCGTCTCCGAATCCGTACGAAGCGATTATTAAGGCACACAAGGACCTTCAGTCCCGCAAGCAAGCCGCGACAACCGAAGCCAACGATCGGGTTGCGTTGCTGACAAACGCAGATAATGGACTGATTCCAAGCTTCAAAGCGTCTCAGGAACAGGATCAGGCAGCAATGACGGTTCGGCGTCAGCAGCTTGAGCAGGCTTTAACGCAAGTGAAAGCTCAACTGTTGAAGTTGTCCGAAGAACTACAAGCGTTATCCGTTCAGTCAAAGGCCATTCGGGACGAAACCGATGTTCGACGCACAGACGTGAGTCGCTTGCGAAACGAACTGGAAGAAGCCCGGACGGATCTTTACCGCCTGGATCAGTTGAAGCGTGAATTGACGGATCGACTGGTTCGTCTGCAGATCGAAAATCAAACCCTGAATGAACGTCAGGAGCAGCTGTCATCCCAAACGAATGGCGCTGGCGGTTCGCAAATCTGAATCAAATGGGTCTGAATGAGGTTATCGGAGTAGCTCGATGAACAATGTCGTCGGCAAAACATTGGTTGTACTCAACCTGGTTTTCAGCCTGCTTTTCGTATGTTTTGCGGGAGCCGTTTATTCGTTCAGCCAAAGCTGGCGATCAAAGGCACTCGATGCGCAGTCTACGATTGCGACCCTGAACCAAAACATCGATGAGTTGAAGAGTCAGCAGCAGGAGGAGCTGGAGACACTGAAACAGGAGTCTCTGGCGTTCAAGGATCGCGCTGAAACATCGGAAGCCATGGTGACTCGGCTGAATACCAACATCAACGCCATCCAGGGGCAGTTGGCTCAGGCGCAGCAGCAGCGCGATAAACATCTGGCTGACCTTCAGGTTGCACAGGCAGAGTCAAAAGCCCGAATCCTGGAAGCCGCTGATCTTCAGCGAGAAACCAAGAAGCTGCGGGACACGATCGGCGAGCAAATCTCGCAGATTCGTGAGAAAGAAGACCTGAACCTCACACTGTCCGGCAAAGTCGCAGAAGCCTCAGAGCTGCTGGCGAGTTCCGATGAAGAAATTGCTCGACTTCGTGATTTGTGCCGCCAGAACAAGATCAATCCTCGACAGGCGGTCGTCGGACCGGTGCCAGCTGACAAGACGAATGTCGACGGCAAGGTGCTCGCCACCCGGCAGAACGAATCCCGCAGTGCGGAACTCGTTCATATTTCAATCGGTGAAGACGATTACGTCTCTGAGGGAATGACAATGACGGTCTACCGAAGCGGCGAATACCTCGGTCAGATTCGGATCATTGATGTCTATCCGGACAACGCGGTTGGTATGGTCATAGAGAAAACTCGAAGCGGCGTGATCGCTCGAGGCGATAACGTGACGACTCGCATCTGAGTGCGAGCTGCCAGCCAGTTTGCGAACATCAATCAGGTTTATTTACTCGTGTCTTCAGGGATTTCCCCCCATGTCTCAAAGCTCTGACCCTACTATCTATGACGGCCTGATGTTTGTCTCCCTTGGCGCTATCATCACAGCCATCATCTTCCTGACCCTGGCACTGGACAACTACCACTGGTCCGCAAGCTAATTGCCGTTGGAAGATTCAGGGACAGATTTCAGAGGACAGATAAAGACCGAGTCCGCCACGTCTGATCGAATGATCAGCAGTGGCGGATTCGGTTTTTTTCGTTTTATGCTGAAAACGAATGTTGTTCAGAATGCAGAAGGACTGATCCCCTGCCCGTTGAATTCGCTCGGCTGCTTCTCTTTTTGCGCCTAAGGTTTCGCGAATGTGGACCTGTCATCGTACAATCCACCACCAACCGGGAGAATGTACGGGTCTGGTTGTGGCATTGGTGTGTCTTTATGTGCAGGTGATTTTCGGGTTCAAGATCATGTCTAATTCTGTCGCTGCGCAGCCAAATACTCTGGTTTCTTCTGAAAACAGGCAGGCCGTCTGGGGAAAGACTGAGGGTTCTGACGATTTTGAGTATGTGCCAATTTCGCCATGGGCTCCCATTTCGCTGGTGATGGGAGCAATGGCGGTGTCTGGTTTCTTCGGTATCTACGGACTTGTCGTGGCGTTGTTTGCCTCGATTGTTGGTCTCACGGCCGTTCTGAAGATTCGTCAGTCGATCGAGCCAGTGACAGGCCAGTGGATGGCTGTCGTCGGTACTCTTGTTGCCGTCCTGTCTCTGACTTTGGGTACTGGCAAGATGGCCATGGCCTATTCGACAGAATGTCCGGATGGATTTCAGAGAGTGAATTTTTCCAGAGAGATTTCGGACAAGCAGTTCATCTATCTTGGATCAAAGCGGAAGCTTCACCCGGATGTATTGCCATTGGTGGATCAGAAGATCTTCCTGAAGGGTTTTATGTGGCAGACGAAAAGCAGTTCCGGATTGACAGAATTCACATTGCTGAAGGATAACGGTGAATGCTGTTTTGGCGGAAAAGCACAACCCTACGATATGATGAATGTGGTGCTTTCCAAAGGAACTTCCACCGACGCGTACACCAGCATGGTTGCCGTGGCTGGTACTCTGCGAGTCAATCTGGATGCCGGTGAGGATGAAGCGGTTTACATCATCGAGGACGCCACGGTAGGTGAGGCACAAACAGGGTTCTAATGCAGCATGACTTCGGGTTTGGGAGGCATCAGGCGGCTATTCCGCCGACTTTCCTTTGAATTCCCGCGTTATGCATCGAAGAATACTTTGCTTGCGACCTCGGTTGATGATGGCAGAGCAGGGAGGATGACAGGTGTGGCGATGGGATATTCCAAAATGAAAAAATGGCTACGCCCTGACAATCGGAAATTCAGCTTTCCTGCTGTCACATGCTGGTTTGTACTGGTGCTGGGGTGTAGCGACAGCTCTGAAAACTACGTCGATTACGCAAGCACCGCATCTGAGAACGTCCTGATTCAGGAATCGACCGACGTAGACCCTGATGACTCATTGACGTCCGCCGCTGAGGGAAAGGATGAGTCGCCGACAGCGCCATCCACCGACAGTCAGGAAATCGAACAGCCAGTCCCGGCGACTGAGGAGAACGTCATTGGGGCTGAGAAGGTCACTGCAGCTGATGAGGCCACTGCGGCTGATGAGGGCGGCAATACCAGCACCGAAACGTCGACGGATGGATCTGAGGGCAGCTTGGCGTCGGCTCAGCGTTCTGGTGAATCTGACAACGAAAACGTGGTAGAGTCCGAATCGGGCTCGGGAATTCAGCAAACCAGCGGGGTTCCGGAGCGAATGGGTGGTGGGGTGATCCCCGGTGCAGTGATCCCTGGCGCAGTGATCACCGGTGCAGAACTGCTGGGATCCGAAACTCCCGCGGAGCCACTTCCCATTCAACTTCTGATTCCGCACAAGACATTCCGCAAAGAGCGAGGCAGCAATGCACTGCGAGTGACCTACGACGATATTGACTTGCTCAAGGTGCTGAATATGGAACCCGTGCCGGTCGATGCCGTAGAGCATTTTCCGGAATGGTTGAGTTCACTGGATGGGCAGCGCATTCGCATCCGTGGATTCATGTTCCCGACGTTTCAGGCGACGGGAGTTGTCCACTTTACGCTGGCTAGGGACAATGGCATTTGTTGTTTCGTGCGGAAGCCAAAGATTTACGATATCATTGAGGTGTCACTGACCGAAGGAGCGGAAACTGACTACATCGAAGGGAAGCCCTTCGACGTTGAGGGTGTGTTTCACATTGAACCGATCGTGAATGAGATGGAACTCTTCGGTCTGTTTCGAATTGATGACGCGCGAGTGCTTCGGTAGCGTCAGGGGTGAATCCAATGAAGAGTTCCGCTTTCGCAATAGCGTCCCTGTCTTGCCTTGTTCTGTCCGGGGCCACCGCGACTGCTGCGTGGCTGTGCCCTTTTTGTGACGCGCCGTCGCTGTCCATGGCCGAACAGCTTCAGATGTCCGATCACGTATTGCTTGGCAAATGGCTGGGCGGAGATAAACCGACAGAGACCAAAGCGGGGTCATCACAATTCAGGATTGTTCAGGTCAGCAAGTCTGTTGGTCAGCGATTTGCAGTGGGGCAGACCATTGAACTTCCGCAGTATATCGCCGGCGACAAAGCAGCCTTGTATTCATTGATGGGGCCGGACGCCCAACTTCTGGACTGGCAGGTCCCGACTCAGATTTCGCAATCCGGATGGGACTACCTTTCGCAGATTCCCGCTCCGGTCACTGACCCTGAGGCTCAAACGGAACGCCTTGCCTTTGCGATTGAATTCCTGGAACACCCGGACCTGATGATTTCGAACGACGCCTATGCGGAATTCGCTGCTGCTCCGTACGAAGTGATTACACCATTGAAGGATCGGCTGCCGCGCGAGAAGCTTCGCCAGTGGCTGATGGATCCGAAGACATCAGCGACGCGCATCGGGCTTTACGGGCTGTTGCTGGGACTCTGCGGCACTGATGACGACGCAGCCGCTATGGAACAGAAAATTGTCGTACCCGACACCGATTTCCGTCTTGGAATCGAAGGCGTAATGTCCGGGTATCTGCTGATTCGAGGTGAGGCGGGTCTGAAGGTTCTGGAAGACACGAAAATGCTGTCGAAGACATGCCGCAACCCGGAGGGTGAAGAGATCAAACTTCCCTTCAGCGAAACGTATGCCTCCATGCAGGCGCTTCGATTCATGTGGACCTACGAACCAGACCGCCTTCCAAAAGACAGGCTGAAGCAATCCATGCGTCTGCTGTTGCCTCGCGTTGAAATGACGGACCTGGTGATTGCGGATCTGGCACGGTGGAAAGACTGGGATGTGCAGGATCAATTGATGGAAATGTACGATGATCCGAAATTCAATATTCCGGCCATCAAAAGAGCCATCGTTAAGTTCTTGTATTATTGCAGTCAGGACAAACCAGCGGTCGCCGATGGACAGGACCCCGTGAATCCACCGCACGCTGTGAAAGCTGCTGCACATCTGGCAGAACTTGAGAAGAAAGATCCAAAGACAGTCAGCGATGCCAAGCGTTACCTCATTCGTTAAACGTGGTCTTATTCTGATGGTGATCGTCTGTGGTGCAGCGAATCACGCTGCTGCAGAAGTGACTGATTCCGCCGATACGGGCTTCACGATCCGACACCATCAGCAAGTTGCCGTGGAGCCAGCCGAAGCGTACCGACACTTTGTTCGCGTGGGCTCCTGGTGGAGCTCCGCACATACGTATTCAGGCGACGCGACCAATATGACAATTGACGACAAGCCGGGCGGAGCGTTTCTGGAGAAGCTACCCGGCGGTGGATTCGTTGAGCATATGAAGGTTATTTTTGCCAATCCCGGAAAGAAGATTCGTTTATCCGGCGGTCTGGGTCCTCTGCAGGAATACCCGGTCAACGGTGTCATGACTGTCACGTTTACAAAGAACGACCGTGGAACGGGCATTGACATGACTTACCGTGTCGGCGGCTCTGTTTCCGGTGGATTAATGAGCTGGAGCTCCCCGGTCGATCAAATGCTTGCTGAACAGTTCGCAAGTCTGAAAGAACAGATCACCACACCCGATGCGCGATGAGTCTCAATTGTCACCAACGAGTGTAGCCTCGGGCTCTTCCAGGGCAGGATTCTGCCTGTTTTCGACTGACGTAAGTCCGATGGTTTCTGTCTGATCTGTAGCGGCCGAAGGAAGCTTCGCCTGGTGTTCACGCCACCATCGCTCAGCCGACTCCCATCCCCAATTCTGACACTGCGTGCAGTTTTCGAGTGCAGTCAGTAACTCTCTCGGTGTCCGATATCTGTCATCGGGCTTCTTATTCAGGCACTTCATAATGACGGCAGACAAGTCTGCTGGCACCTTCACCCCAATATCTTCGAAGGCAGGCGCCGGCGTTGTGCCGTGAGCGACAACCAGCAACACAGGGTTGCGTTCATCAAATGGAGGGTGCCCTGTCAGCAGAAAGTAGGCAACGCAACCCAGAGAATATAAGTCGCCACGACAATCGGAATTCTGACCACGTGCCTGTTCGGGACACATATAGCGGGGGGATCCCTGCAATTGCTGCCTGGTATTTCGAATATCGAAACCTTCTTCAGAGGCTGGTCGGACGAGTCCAAAATCGAGTAGTTTTGCGACATCGTACATGTGGCCCCGCTCCGTCAGAAAGATATTGCTGGGCTTGATATCGCGATGCACAAGTCCGTTTAACGCAGCTTCGTGCAGTGAACCGCAAATCTGCTTCAGGATGAAGACAACTCTGTCAGCGGGTTGCGGACCGAACTGATCCACCAGCTGTCGCAGATTCAAGCCTCGCAGGTATTCCATGGCATAATAGAACGTACCGGACTCTGTTCTTCCGTAGTCATACACCTGAATGGTATTCCAGTGTGTCAGCTGGGCCGTTGCTTTCACCTCACGTTCGAAGCATTCCAGAAGGTGAGGGCTTTCAGCGCGATCGCGTCGAACGAGCTTCACGGCGCACAGTCTCTTGAGCAGGCGGTGTTCTGCCAGATAGACATCACCCATACCTCCCGTCCCCAACAGCTCCTTCAGCTTGTACGGGCCCATATCTTCCTGTAATCGCAGTCGAAGACTGAGCTGCCGATTAATGAGACATCCATAAATGGCAAATCCGAATCCGACGGTCAGAATCGCGATGTTTTGAGAAAAGAACGTCAGCAGAGCCGGAGCCCTGCCTCCGGAAAGATGGATTTTCTGATCCAGAATCCACTCTGCTGTAACACCGGCGATCAGAATGCTCCCGAGGAACATGAGGTGTTTCCACGGCGACATCAAATCGGCTGGTGCCTGAGGAGCTTTCACCGCCGCCATCGACTGCGCAAACGATTCCACAACCTGCGGCAACGGGGCCGCGTTGTCAATCTCATATCGATCGGATGAAGTGATGGGTTCAGGCACGCCTGCTTACCAAGACGGAAGAATTGGTGTTTCTGATGACAACTGTCACCGGATGCCGGGGATGTGTACACCATCAGAAGCATAGTTCGGCCTCGACGTTCAAATCTCAAATACACGGCTCACTACGGAGTAATACCAGGGGCGATTTCCTCCTTTCGAGTTCACTTCCTGCGGGTAAGGTGAGTCATGGCGTCGACAGCGACGGGCAGAATCTTCGCTGCATCGCTCGAATGCAGAAAACGTTTCTGCGATCATGCCTGTCTGGCCTGTATTCGACTCACCTTGTTCCCTTCGGAAGTCTGCCATGCCCGCGTGCTGTCCCCGCCTGACCACATCCTCAATTGTTTCCTGCCTTTTGACGATTGCACTGAACAATTCCGCGCTGGCGGATGATCACCGGCTGGACGAGTTCCAACGCGTCGAACTTTCGGACATCTATTTTTCCGAGGGTGCTGGCGCCGGAGACATCAACGGTGATGGGCACGGTGACGCGGTTTACGGGCCGCACTGGTATGAGGGCCCGGCGTTTGAAAAGAAGCACGAGATTTATCCGGCTGTCCCGCAGAACATGAAGGGCTATGCGGATCACTTCTTTCACTGGGTTTATGACTTCGATGGTGATGGCAACAATGACGTTCTGACCGCTGGCTTCCCCGGCACTCCCGGCTACGTGTATCGCAATCCCGGTCGAAACAACCTGGATTCGCTCTGGGAAAAATTCACCGTAGCGGATCAGGTCAGCAATGAAGCTCCACAGTTCGCCGATATCACGGGCGATGGAATTCCCGAACTGATCTGCACGCGGGACGGGCATTACGGTTACTACCTTCCTGCCGCTGGCAAGCCGCTGGAAGCCTGGACCTTCCACAGCATCAGCGCCGCGACGGCCCCCAAGCCGTTTGGTCATGGTCTGGGCGTCGGCGATGTCAACGGCGACGGACGTATGGACATGCTGGCTCGCGATGGATGGTTCGAACAGCCAGCAAAAGTTACAGCCAACGAAAACTGGGCGTTCCACAAACACGAATTTGCGCGAGCGTCGGCGGACATGTTTGCTTACGATGTCGATGGTGACGGCGACAACGACATCATCACCAGCCTGTCCGCTCACGATTACGGTCTCGCGTGGTTTGAGAACACCGGCAAAGGCGCTGGCGACGAAATCGGTTTTACTCGCCACCTGTTGATGGGCGACAAGGCAGAAGACAGTCCGTACGGACTGTTGTTCACCGAACTTCACGCCGTGCAACTGGCCGACATCAATGGCGACGGCCTGAAAGATATCATCACCGGCAAAACGTACTGGTCGCATCACACGCAAAGCCCGATGTGGGATGCCGGTGCGGTTGTGTACTGGTTTGAGCTTCACCGCAACGGTGACGGCACTGTCGATTTCATTCCGCACAAAGCCGATGGCGAAGCGGGTATCGGTCGCGGGCTGACAGTGATGGACATCAACAACGATGGTCTGCTGGACATCATCACTGGTGGCATGAAGGGTGGCAATGTTCTGATTCACACTCAAAAAGAAGTCAGTCACGAAGAATACGAATTAGCGCAGCCGCGGAAGACCGTTGCCATGGCCGAAGGTCTTGAACCCGAAGCCGCCGCCGCCCATATGACCGTGCCGCCGGGATTCAAAGTCCAGCTGGCCGCCGGCGAACCAACCGTCCATCAGCCGGTCGCGATGTGTTTCGATGCCAGAGGGCGCGTCTGGATTGCGGAAGCTCACACATATCCTTTGCGAGCTGAAAATGGTCAGGGCAAGGACAAGATTCTGATTCTGGAGGATACCGATGGCGACGGTACGCTGGATAAGTCAAAGGTCTTTATCGAAGGACTCAATCTTGTTAGTGGTCTGGAAGTGGGTTTCGGTGGCGTTTACGTGGGAGCTGCTCCGTACCTGATGTTCATCCCCGACATCGACGGCAACGATATTCCGGATGGTCAGCAGGGAGGTCTAATCACGGCGTCAGCATCTGCCGCGCTGGAGACAATGAACGGTATCTCGCAGGCAAACCTTCAGTTTCCCGGCGATGTGCCCAAAGGCGCGATCGTTCTGCGAGACGGTTTTGGATGGCATGACACTCACGAAACGCTCAACGCATTCATCTGGGGCCCCGATGGCTGGCTCTACGGTTGCCACGGTGTCTTCACCCACTCGAAAGTGGGTCGACCGGGCGAATCCGACCAGCAGCGTATCCCCATGAACTGCGCGGTGTGGCGCTATCACCCCACGAAAGACATCTTCGAAACCTTTGCCAATGGAACCAGTAATCCCTGGGGCGTCGATTTCAATGATCGCGGTCAGGCATTTATCACGGCATGCGTTATCCCGCATCTGTGGCACATGGTTCAGGGAGGCAGATATCATCGGCAGGGTGGTCGTCACTTTAACGAATACACCTACGACGACATCAAGACTATTGCTGACCATGCTCACTATGTTGGCAACATTCGCGACCATGCCTGGTGGGGCCACGAACCCAAAGCAGCAGGCGGCACTTCCGAAGCAGGCGGCGGACACGCTCACGCCGGAGGCATGATCTATCTGGGCGACAACTGGCCCGATCAGCACCGCAATCAGATCTTCTTTAACAACATCCACGGGAATCGCATCAACAACGATCTGCTGGAAAAGATCGAAGGCCAATCCGGCTACGTCGGACACCATGGCCAGGACTTTCTATTCGCTAACGACCACTACTATCGCGGCATCAACCTGCGTTACAACCACGATGGTACGGTATATCTGATCGACTGGTACGACAAGAACGCGTGCCATCGCACCAATCCGGAAATCTGGGATCGCACGAACGGCCGCGTGTATCGAGTCAGCTATGGCGACGTCAAAGCCAATTCTGTGGACGTTGCCAGCTGGAACGAATCGCAACTGCTGGCGGCTCATGAACACAAGAACGAATGGTTTGTACGGATGGCCCGCAAGACGCTGATGCACAAAGGCTGTTCGAAGGAAGGAATCGCAGCCATCAAAGCGGGGGCGGCCAACGCGGAACTTACCGTTGAGCAGCGACTCCGATACCTGTGGACACTGAATGCTCTGGACTCTTTTACCGAGGACTTTGCCGACGAACTCCTTCTCGATAAGGACGAATACATCCGAGCGTGGACCATTCAGCTTCAACTGGAAGATTTCCAGGTTTCTGAAGAGCTGATGGAAAAATTTCAGGTCATGGCGGCGTTTGAGAATTCGGCTGTCGTCCGCATGTACCTGTCATCTGCCCTGCAGCGCTTGCCGCTCGAAAGTCGCTGGCTGCTTGCGAAGAATCTGGCTGCTCACGCAGAAGACGCGGATGATCACAATATCCCTCTGCTCTTGTGGTATGGCATCGAACCTCTTGTGCCAACAGATGCCAAACGAGCTATGGAACTGGCTTTGCAAACAAAAATTCCACTGCTGCAGCGGTACATCGTACGGCGAGCATCTGTCCAAAACGACACGATCGCTCCGGTCGTAGCTGCACTGAACACCGCCAGTGCCGAAACACAGCGGCTGATCATGGACGAAATGCTGGCGTCGTTTGAAGGTCGGGTCGGCATTCCCATGCCCGAAGCATGGCAGGCCGCTTATGATCGCCTGAATAAGAGTGGTCAGCAGGATCTGGCTGACAAGGCAGATCAGCTGGCGATTCTCTTTGGCGATCAGCGCGTGTATCCGAAAATGCGAGCTCTGCTGGCGGACGCCTCGCAGAACGTCAAACGTCGTCGTCAGGCACTGGATGTGCTGGTGCGAGGTCAGGACAAATCGGCCGCCGGAGTACTGCTTGGCGACTCCGTCCTGAAAGATACAGAACTGCAGGGCGCGGCTGTCCGAGCATTGGCGACGCTGGCCGACGCAAAGAACGACGATGTGCCAGCGACGTTGCTGGCGGCCTATCCGTCATTCAGCGAGGCCACTCGCAAAGATGTTGTCAGCACGCTGGTGTCTCGGCCCGCATGGACGACCGCTCTGCTGAATTCCATTGGCAAGGGCGACGTTCCCAGCAGCGAACTGCACGCTTATCATGTGCGACAGATTCTGGCATTCAATAATTCGGCTCTGAATGAGCTGCTGAAAAAGAACTGGGGCGAAATACGCGAATCCAGCGAAGACAAGAAGCAGCAGGTCATCGAATGGAAACAGCAACTCACGCCCAAAGCCCTGAAAGCCGCGCATCTGGGGAACGGTCGCCGCGTCTTTGCGAAAACCTGTCAAAACTGCCATCGCCTGTTTGGAACCGGCGGTGACATTGGTCCGGACATCACAGGTTCTAACCGATCCAACCTGGACTACATCCTGGAAAACATCCTGGACCCAAGTGCCGTTGTCGGTCGTGATTATCAAATGACAGTGGTGGCTTTGACAGACGGTCGTGTCATTAGTGGCCTTTTGAAGCAGGAAACCGACAGCGCACTGACCATTCAAACCATCAACGATAAAGTCGTCGTGCCGAAAGCGGATATCGATGAACGCGCTCTTTCGAACGTGTCGATGATGCCCGAAGGGCAGCTCAAGACTCTTACGAAAGAAGAAGCTCGGGATCTGATCGCGTATCTGGCCAGCCCGACTCAGGTTACGATGTCCGGACCGCCGTCTGACATCGATCCAAAGACGGGGCGGGTGTCCGGAGCCATTGAAGGTGAAAGTATGAAGATCATCGGCAAGACCGGCGGAACTACCCGCAACCAGGCCATGGGCAACTTCAAAGCGGATCGCTGGAGCGGAAATGATCATCTGTGGTGGACCGGCGCAAAACCAGGCGACACATTGTCGCTTGAGTTACCCGTGGAAGCCGATGGCGTCTACAACGTTGAGCTCGTCTTCACCAAAGCCAAAGACTACGGTACGGCAAAGATCAGCATCGACGACCAGGTGCTCGAAGGAAGTGTGGATTTCTTCAACGATCCCGACGTAATCACCACCGGGGTGCTGAGCTATTCCAACATTCGCCTGACGAAAGGCAACCACAAACTGAATCTGCAGATCACCGGAGCCAACGAAAAAGCAGTCAAAGCCTACATGGTTGCGATCGATTACGTCAGATTGACAGAAAATCCATCTGACAAGTAGCCTGCCAACAGCTCGGCGGGGCATTGATTCATGTATCCCATTGATTCAGGTATCCCATTGATTCAGGTATCTAATAGCCAAACCGTGCCCGCTTCGCAGAACATCTCCCGTTGTTAATGAATCGACATCGTGCCTGCCGGGTCCGTTCGTTTCCGAGTCCGAGTCTTTGAATTGAGTCTCACCAATGAATTCGGGGTCAATCGATGGCAAGAAGGTCACACTTGGCGGCTGGATTGCTCAGCATGTGATTGTCTTTGTGATTTGTATCGTGTTTCCCGGCATTGTGACGGGGATGGCCCCGGCCAGCTGGATCTGCTTCGAACGCATAGACGGTGAAGTTCGTTGCACAGCAAAGACGTGCATGTACTTTGTTGTCCCCTTCAAAACGCAGAAGATTCAACCGGCCAGAGAAATCACGAAAAGGGAACGCGCGGGTGGGACCCAACGAAAACGTGAATTCGGTCGAACAACCAACAAGACCGTCTCCGTCGACGGCGAAGGCTTTTTGCAGGTTCATGGGCCGGGTGATCAGTTCATCGAAGTGAGCGTTTCACCCGCCAGCCTCGATAGCGTTGTTGAAAAGGCCAGGGCGTTTGTAAGTTCTTCAGAACCTGAGTCGCAAACACTCTTCGCAATCGCCAACTGGAAATTCGGCGCGCTGATGGGCGGATGCCTGACGGTGTTGACTGTGCTTTATGTCGTTGGCTATTCGCTCGCTTTATTCCTCGGAATCTTCAAAGGTCTGCGGCGTTTGCTTTCGATTGGTGTTTCGCCAGACACTCTCGAGGGCGAGTGACAAGCAGAAGTGCAGTCAAAGAACGTTTCGGGTTAGTTCAACGATTCTGAACAGGCGTGTTTCGACCAGAATCGAGAGATTCGACCGAATCCATGCCAGGAATTCAAAGACTTTGGCGAATCGTTCATTCGCGGACGTCATTTCGCCGGAATCAGGCAGGACTTCTGACCTGCCGTTGCAACATCTGAAGAACAACCTCTATGCACACGCCACATCCTTCTGTGATCCCTTCTTGCTCATCGTTACTAATGCTGATTGGAGGTTGTGCACTTGCAACTCCTGCTGTCCCCGGATCAGGGACAGCCAGAACGGAAGTCAGGGATCTGAAGGACTTCGATCGAGTCGAAATTGCCATTCCAGTGGAAATTGAAATCCGAAAGGCTGACAGCTTCCTGGTAGAACTGACGCTCGATGATAACCTCCTGCCTCTGGTCGATTCGACGGTGACGGATGGCTTGCTGAAGGTCTCTTCGAAGGAAAACCTGGCCGTCAAGGCACCTTCGAAGCTTGTGATTTCTGCTCCGGTGATATCAAGCGTCGCCCTGGCCGGGGCGATTGATGGCCGGATTGATGAATTGGGTGGTGACAATGTCAAACTGAGTTTGGCCGGGTCCACAGATATCAGCGTGGGGCTGCAGGCAAAGGACTGCAGAATCAGTATTGCAGGTTCAGGAAAGGTTTCAGCCACGGGGACGTGCGAGCAGTTGAATATCTCCATCGCGGGCAGTGGCACCGTGCACACGGAAGAGGTTCCGGCAGATGGTGTCGATGTTTCGGTGTCAGGTTCAGGTGATGTCTTTGTGCAGGCGACTCAAAAGCTGAAAGTGTCCATTGCCGGCAGCGGTCGAGTCCGTTATGTCGGAGAACCAGAGATCACGCAAAAAGTCGCCGGAAGTGGCGAAGTCTCACGCATCGAATGAGTCCAACGCCAACGGTCGTTTGGTTTTCCTGCAGATTCGGACGATAATCGGTGACCCTGCTTTAAGCTGTCGCTGAGGACTGTTCGATGGTTGCACAACATACTTGCCCTGTCTCAAATCCTGTGTTTTCGGCTGCGCCATCACCGAATACAGTGGCTTCACGTCGTTCATTCCTTGAATCGGCAATGGGATTCGGCAGTGTCGCAGCAGCAGCCATGTTGTTCGAAGACGCTGTCGCTGACGGATCAGTTCAGGATATTGGTCCCTATGATCGTCCGGGCAACGGTTCGCATCTGACAGTACTGCACCACCCGGCCAAAGCGAAGCGAGTGATCCAGTTGTTTATGGCAGGGGCAGCCAGTCACATCGATCTTTGGGATTACAAGCCTCAACTGGAACAGCACCACGGAAAGCCATCCGATTTTGGTGAGCACGTCGAAGCCTTTCAGAATGGACTCGGTCCGTGGATGAAGTCGCCATTTCCATTTCGTCCATACGGTGGATGTGGCAAGTTCCTCAGCGACGCTGTTGCTCCGCTGGGAGACTGCGTCGACGATATCGCTTTTATTCACAACCTGGTCGGAAAGACAGGCGTCCATAGTCAGGCAACATACCTGCAGGCCACCGGATTTGACAGGCCTGGCTTCCCAAGTGTCGGTGCATGGGTGAGTTATGCACTGGGATCGATACGGCAGAATCTTCCCACATTTGTCGTGCTGCCGGATCATCGCGGCTTTGCCAGCAACGGTCCCAAAAACTGGAGCTCTGCATTTCTTCCCGCAACTCACCAGGGCACGATGATCTTTCCACAGCGAGCCAATCCAATCGCCGACCTTCGACCCGAGCTTGAATTCGCGACAAAATCGGCGGACCGCGACGGTTTCGCGCTGCTCCGACAGATGAATCATCAGTATCAGCAGCTACGCCCGGGTGACAGCCGACTGGAAGCTCGACTGAGGTCCTATGAACTTGCCGCTCAAATGCAATTGACTGCACCTGAGGCATTCGATTTGTCACAGGAAACAGAACAGACTCTGAAGTCCTATGGACTGGATCGTGCAGGTACGGAATGGCCAGCGGAAATCAATATCCCGGAAGAAGCCGAGTACTTCGGGAGAAAATGCCTGATCGCACGGCGACTAATCGAACGTGGAGTACGATTTATTCAAATCTGGTCCGGAAACGACAATGGCTTCCCACGCCGCAACTGGGACAGTCATGAAGACATTGAACGGGATCATCGACCGCTGGCGACAGGAATGGCTGTTGGTACCGCAGCCCTGATCAAAGACCTGAAACAACGTGGCCTGCTTGATGACACACTTATCCTGTGGACAACCGAGTTTGGCCGAATGCCGTCAACGCAGGGCAGCAAAGGCCGCGATCACAATCCGTATGTGTTCACCAACTGGCTTTGCGGTGGTGGTGTTCGGGGAGGCGTAACTTACGGTCCTTCCGATGAATGGGGCTACAAACCGCTTGATCGCAGTCAGCCGACGCAGGTTTACGATATTCATGCTACGGTGCTGCACCAATTGGGCATCGACCATCAGCGGCTGACTGTTCGTCATGACGGCATTGACAGGCGATTGACTGACGTGCACGGCCATGTGATTCACGATATTCTTGGGTGAAAGCTGCCCCAGCCTGCCAGCAGAGCTCCGGATTGGAGTCACCGTGCAATGCCTGACTTTGCTTTGGGTGCGATGTCTATGGATTGATTCGGGGCATATTCGGCTTTGCAGGGGAGGCGCCGGAAGCTTGCCGTTTCCACGTTCCGTTCAGGATCTTCTCGACAATCTGACGCAGTTCGGCTGCTGCTCCCGGTTGATAACCAACCTTCACGGCTTCGACAAATCCATCCGGGCCGATAATGATCGTACAGGGAATCCCGGACACGCCATAGATCGTCGCACCGATACCATTGCGGTCCAGTAACGTAGTCGGTGCCAGATTTCGGTCTGCCAGAAACTTCGAAACGGTCGCAGGTTTCTCTTTCAGATTGACCGCCACCAGCATTACTTTTTCCGGGGCGAATTCCGATGTCGCTCGTACATATTCGGGCATGATTTTTGTGCACGGTCCACACCATGATGCCCAGAAATCGAGGATCAGCACTTTCCCCGAATGGTCGGACAATCGGAACGGAGAACCATCCAGCATCGGTAGCGACAGGTCCGGTGCAGGTTCTCCAACAAGTTCCATCACCTGCTCATCTGTTGTCGGCATTTGCCATTTCGGGTCCGGGGCGTGATGAAGGTCCCATGCTGTGTAGCTGGCGAAGTTTTCATCGGAATTCCATTGGCCGGAGAAGATCTCGCGAATGCTGCCCGATGGAATTTGACAGTTGCCGAGCATGCTGGATGTTCCCGTCAGCGCGGTGTCATCCATCTGACCAGGAATCAGACTCATCGCCAGCCCCTGGTCCATGACAATCTGAATCGCATGCTCATCCTTCACAAGCGTTGCGCCTGTCACCTGCTCACTGGTCCCATCACTGCCCATTGCCCCGCTCGGAATATCCGGCGGAGGCGTCAGCCAGATGATGGAAGCGATACGATGCCGTTCAATCTGCAGTGTTTCCTGCTGAGATTCGAATCGCACAAAGGTCTCATCGGCATTGATCAGGTGACCGCGAAGCAGATCACCATTCGGAGACATCAACACGTGCGTTGCAGGTGCTTCAGATCGGAATCTGGGAACGGTCAGCGTGATGGCCTTTGCATCGTCGTCGATGAAGTGCCGGATTGAGTTCCCGACGGTATCTCGAATCTGAAGATTGCTCAGTCTGACAAACGTCTCGCCCTCGATCGGGTTTGGACTTACTCTGTTTCCATTTGCGCGAACTGCGTTCGGAGGTTGAATACCGGAGCTGCGGCGTCGGTTGATCACACTCGCTCTCACCAGCAATGCGCGGGACGTTCGATCGATACTGTCCATCTCGAACGATTGAGCGACCTGGCCGTTCACAGATACTCTCAGCTTGTTGCCCTGCCGGAAGATGGTGATACGAGCCTTCATCGCGGGCAGCTTGATCTCTGTGTCCACATCATCTGCTCTGCGACGTCCATCAACCGATCCATCCATCACCATGATGGTGTTGTCGCGAATCGCAAAGGCGATTGCAGGGCCGCCTGGTTGGTTACTTGGGATCTGAGTGAACAGATTCAGAAGGACGTTGGCAGAAACATTCTCGGTCCATGAAAGGGAAAATTCGACAACGTCACCATTCAGAATGGAGGCGTGCCCGATGGCTTCGGAAGCTCGGAAAGTAACGTGGTCCGGTTTCAGATCCGGGCTGCCGACAATGCGTCTCCAGTTGGGATCTGAGAATCCGCCGCCGCTTTTCTTTGGCTGCTTTGGATTTGCAAGCTCAATGGCTCGAACGACCCCGGCATCCACTTCGACGGCGTCAAAGAATGGGGAAGAAAGCTGAATTTTCTGAGATGTACACTGCAAAACGCGGCAGGGAATGACATCGTTGTTTCGCAGGTAGATAACGTCCGGAAAGGCATCCGCGTCATAATCAGACTCATTCCCTTTGCGGCCTGCAAGAATTCGGGCGGGCTGGCCCGAACGCAGACGGACCGCATTGCGACCACCCGGCGGCGTCCAAAGAATCGGGTGCGTGGGATGGTTATCGATGGTTAACGATCCTGGAAGAGTTCCATCTGCAAAGAAAAGCCGGTCCGGCAACGGTTGCTCCGTGCCTGTTGCCGGAAGTCGAATTCGTTGAATGGATTCGATCGACGATATGATGGGGTCGATACTGTTGAGGGTTTGAACAGTGATGGTTTTTTCGTCGGCTTTCATCCATTCGCCGGAAATTAATTCTCCGTTGCTCCACGTAGCTGCGATCTGGCTGACGGACCTTTCCGGCACATTGGCATAATGGCTGACGATCCCCTGGATCTCGGAGACTTTGACAGGTTGTTTGCCGTCGTCGGTGATCAGGATTGCCTGATCCGGTGTGCCGACGATGGCCTGCAATTGTCCATAGTACGACATGCCATTCGTCAGGTGAATGCGGCTGAATTCAGGTTTGACACCTTCGAAATTGCTTCCATCCCATTGCGACACCGTGAGATGTTCGATTGAAAGATCGTGAGATCCGTTGCGGATCAGCAATCCTGGATTGCCTGGCGACGAATTCCTGGTGTCAAGTTCGGCGAGTTGCTGACCACTTTCTGAATAAACGATCATTCGATGAGCAACGTGATCGACAAAGAGCATCAGGTGCAGCCGACGAGTGTTGTTTTCCAGCCGGCGAACTTCTTTGAAAACATCATTGCTTACCGCAACCAGTGTCTGATCCCAGACCTCCAGTCTTAAGCTGGAGTCCGTGTTGCTGCCAAGAGAAAAAACAAACGAAGGGCATTCCGTGGAAGTCAGAATCAATTCGACTTCATAGCGATCCGGAAGCTGCAGCGGCCGAAACATGACCGCGTCTGCTCTGGTCGTTGTCACATGTCCGCCGCGTTCTTCGACCCAGCCTGGTGGTTCTGTCCATGAGGAAATCAGCGGATGTCGCCAGCCGGTTAAACCTGACGGTCCGGCATACAATAAGCTGGCGTTTGCTGGCTGCGAGTCCTGTGATCCTGAATGAACCAGTCTCATCTGTTTGCGTAACAATTTCACGAGCCCATGACGATCCGTCTGAAGATAGAATTCGTCTTCTGTTATCCCCGTCAGCACTCCCGCCAGAACGTCACCATTCCGCATCTGAAAGACATGCATGCCGGGCGGAATGGATTGCCGTTCCTGTTGTGGCCAGGTCACGGATGCCAGATCCGCAAGCTGGATCTGCATCGGTTGCTCAAAGAGGAGTGACTGCCAGGACAGTGTCTCCTTATCTGCTGTAACAAGCTTTCCGGGAAGATTGTCTCCGCTGACCCAGTGCAAGACCGGATCATCCGCGCGACATGGCCCCCGTCCGATCATCAGCGCGATGAGCAGTAACTGGACTGGCAGAATCGTGAATGAAAACGAGCGGATGAACGACAACACGAATCGCCTGCGAATTAAGCAGTGATGAGGACACAAGTCGGCGACCGTTCGGGGTCCGGCTATTGTTTTGCAGATGGGGCGGAGAGCACGTTTCGCTGGGAGACCGGCGGGCAACTTAGTCATGACTTCCCCAGAAGCGATGCAATGTTCTGTGTTGTTGGAGAATGAATCACGCCGCGTTCTGTGATCAATGCTGTAATCAGCGACGCCGGTGTTACGTCGAACGCCGGGTTGTAAACGGCGGCTTCCATCGGCGCTGTGATTCGGCCAAATCCACAGCGAATCTCATCGGCCGACCGTTGTTCGATGGGAATCAGACTTCCATCCGGAATGTTGAAATCAAATGTGCTCGATGGCGCCGCGACGTAAAACGGAATGCCATGATGTTTCGCAAGGACGGCCACCCCGTACGTCCCAATCTTGTTGGCCGCATCACCGTTTGCCGCAATTCGATCAGCCCCGGTGATCACCGCCTGAATTCGCCCTTCTTTCATCACTTGTGCCGCCATGTTATCGCAAATCACGGTCACGGGAATTTGTCGGCGAGACAATTCCCACGCCGTCAGACGACTCCCCTGCAACAGCGGACGCGTCTCATCTGCAAAGACGTGCAGTCGTTTTCCGGCCCGATGGGCAGAATAGATCACGGACAAAGCCGTACCGTCGCCTGCTGTGGCCAATGCTCCGGCATTGCAGTGAGTCAGAATGGAGGCGGATTCGGGCAGCAACGCCGCACCGTGTTCGCCCATCTGCCGACACATTTGAACGTCTTCCTGATGGATACGTTTTGCTTCTGCAAGCAGTCCGTCATGGATCTCGGCGGGCGGCAGATCATGAAGTGATGCCGCATGCCGCTCCATTCGATCCAGTGCCCAGAATAAATTGACGGCCGTCGGTCGACTTGTTGCGAGAAAATGACTGACCTGCTTCAGACTGTTTGCAAATTCATCGGCGGTTCCGTGTCGGTGAGGTTGTGTTCCGACGACGACACCATAGGCCGCAGCCACCCCGATGGCCGGAGCTCCTCGAACTCGCAACACCTTGATTGCATCCCAGACAACTTCCACTGTGGGGCAGGAGATTTCCTGAAAAACCTCGGGAAGCAATGTCTGATCAATCATCCACAGCACACCGGATTCTGCATCGCCCTTCCAGTGAAGCGTCTGAAAATCGGAACCGGATTTGTCGTCGTTCATCGGATTACCATTCTGCCGCGCCACGACACGGTCCTGCGTTGCACCGAGATCACAGGGCACGGTCATTACCTTGCATGTCGCATTGGATTTGCCGGACTAAGAATTCCGGACGGAGATCTTCGGACAATAACTGACCTTCAGCGGGATCGAACATTTGCTGATCAGCTGAAGGGCAACGGGACAAAATGCAGACGTCCGTTACTGAGCGGACTGCGCCTGAAATTGTTCAGACAATTCGTTCCATCGCCGTTCCAGCTGCGTCACTTTTTCCGGATGGGCAGTTGCCAGATTAGTGGATTCCCCACGATCTTTGCTCAGGTCGTACAGTTCCCAGGGTTCGCCATTGGAAGCGACGATCTTCCAGTCCCCAAGTCTCAAAGCTCGATGATTGTCGTGGCACCACCAGAGTTCTTCATGCGTAACGGTTCCATCCTCTTTGAAAAGGGGCACCAGACTGTGACCGGGCGCTTTGGGGACGGGTTCGCCCTGCCATTCTTCCGGGGCTCTTGTACCGGCAACGTCCAGAACTGTCGGGACGATATCAATCAGGTGTCCCGGGGTATGACGCAATTCGCCTCTGGAGGTGATTCCTTTGGGCCAGTGAGCGATCAGCTCTGTTGAAATGCCACCTTCGTGCACCCAGGTTTTGTGTCGACGATGGGGAGTGTTGGCAAGGCTTGAAAAGCCAGGCCCCAGGCAGAGAAAGGTCTCGCCGGATCCCATCGGAGCGTCGGGATTGTGGCTGTCTCCTCGCACCATGATTTCAGCACTGGCCCCGTTGTCCGAGGCAAACAGAATCAGTGTGTTCTCGAAGGCATTCATCTGTTTCAGTTGACTGATCACGCGACCAATCTCCTGATCCATTCGGTCGACCATGGCAGCATGGATCGCCATTTTTGTTGCCTGAAACTCCTGCTGGGTTTCGGTGAGTTCATTCCACGGCAGAGGACGAAAGATTTCGCCGGGTCCCAGCTTGTCCAGATCTTTCGGGAAATCATAAGGTGGACCCAGTTCGCGTTCCATTTGAGGTGGATCGTGGTGAATGATTCCAAGGTCTTTCATGCGCTGTCCGCGTGACTGCTGAGCTTTGTTCCATCCCTGCAGATAGGTCGTGCGATACTTATCAATATCTTCCTGTAACGCGTGAAGAGGAAAATGGGGCGACGTAAACGCGATGTAACTCAGGAATGGCCGATCCGGGTGTTCAGATGCATGTTCCTGGAGACACTCAATGGCATGATTGGCGATATGCGTTGTGGCATAGTAATTTGTTCCGCGTTCCACCGGAGGCAGCTTTTGATCATCCTGTGTGTGGCGCTTGGGATAAAAGAACCGATCATGATCTTCCAGTGAATAAGAACGATCGAATCCCCCATCCAGCTGCTTCCCGTCGATGTGCCATTTGCCGGAATGATACGATCGATACCCGGCTGACTTCAGCAAAGCCGGAAGCAGCGGTGCCCATGCTGGCCGCTGTCCCTGTCCGCCACGGCGTCCTGTTCCAAAATGAGCGTCCCGCCGGACCTGTTGCGCGTAGTAGCCGGTCATAATCACGGCCCGCGATGGCCAGCAGCGGGCCGTATTGTAGAACTGGGTGAATCGCAGGCCATTGGCGGCCAGTGAATCAAGATTGGGTGTTTGAATTTCTCCGCCATAGCAGCCGGCATCCGAATAGCCCATATCGTCCGCCAGTATCACGATAATGTTGGGGCGGGCGGCAGAATCGTCGGAAGCCGCTTTAGCGACTGGAGTTGCCGCCAGACAGGCCAGGAGGGCCAGAATGAATCCTGCACTTATCGGTTGCACCAGGTTCATTTGGTGCAACAGCCATGGTGCTCTTCTCCGTGGAGTTATTGGGACACGCGTTCTTAACTCTTTCGGGGCGGTGAACATGAGTTTTGCTGATTCCTGACTGGCGATACCGTCTGCGAAAAAAGGGCCAAAGGACCGGGGCGGCAACCCCATGGCGCTCCTCTGGCTGGCACGAACAGGAAGGTCCCGTTCACTCATCATTCTACGGTCCTGCGGCAACCGGACACAACCAGGGAGAATTCTGATCATGGCACGAAACAGGAAACGCCAGGCGACGAAGGTGTTTGGTGTTGTGATTTGATTACAGCTGGTACGCGACCGTGGACGGCAGACGGACCAGACGTGCTCGGTCAGAACCTCGCGGTTTTTCACGAACGATTGCGATACCACCCGTTCTCATCGGTATCGCTGCGTACCCAGGCCAAGCTTTAGTCGCTTGGATTCTAGCCGCCATCATTGAGGGGGCACGCCGTGGAACTTCCTGTTCAGTGCAGCGGGCGACCGACTTGTCTTCAAATTGTTGGGTGGACCATCTATTGAACCACCTCTGGCTTCCGGGCTGGCTTGCAGTAGCATTGAATCCTGAGGTGGGGTGATGCGATTGGCGTCGCGGCATTTGGTGAATTGGTCGACGGCGTCCAGCCAAAGTTCAGCCGACAAATTCAGTCTGCCCAGAATCGGTAGAGTGCTCTCTCGAGCAGCGCCCCATTTGCCGAGCTTCAACTGGCGGCCCGTCTGTCGAGAAGCTCCAGATGCTGCGGCAACGACATGATGAGACACCGCCTTTGCTGGATGCTCGGCGAATCGGACATTTCTCGCGAACCTACTTTCTCTTCAGCTCAAGTTCTACCGGAGTAAGCCATCCAGCCTATTGGCGGTGTTCGATCCGCACACCCTCTGCATCTACCGTGAAAACGTCGTCGGCTGTTTTCAGATCGGCAATGCGTCCAGGAGCACTCGTGAAGTCGCTCTTCTAGGGAGTCGCCGCGAGTCCCGCTCGAACGGGATTCAGACCCACATACGCCATGCACGCTGCGATCGCCGCTTCGTTGGGAAGCACGGTGGCCTTGAAACGCACTAACCACGAAATGCTCGACAGCCGAGCCCGAGGTTCGAGCAGCATTTTTCCATCGGCCATCAGGTGAGAGAATTGAGATTTTGTTACAGAGGCCTCCGCCAAAGAACCAGCCTGGCTGCAACGCTGAGGTAACGGCGTCCACTACCGACGAGCCACCTCTTCGTCCGACCAATCTTTCGCAACATCCGACCGACTTCTCAGGATGAGATGCAGATGATTGGACATCATCGAAAGACAAAGGACGTCCACGTCAAAGATTCCGGCCAGAAACTCCAGCTGTTGCTCCGGGATGCCCCCAATTCTCCGCGAATTGAAGGACGCTCCACCAAGAAGTGAAAGCTTCAATGAATATTTAGAATTTCCAACCCATAGTGAATCGCTAGTTACGCGTTATTCCTCGGCCAAGCGATTCGTAGGGTGAATCGCTACATGTTTCTGCCGCAAACGAATGCTGTTCGAACGTTGAGAGCCTGCGGACCTTCATTGTATCCGCGGTAACTGAGTCTGCGGGCTTGTAAACTATTGCCCGTACGGTACTCTGGGTGCGTGACTGATAAGTCCCCACATTAACAGAGCCACTGCTGAACATTTTGTCAGGTGTTTGGCAATGCAGTGCATTCGCCTCTGCATACCTTGATGCCTACTTGGCAGTACAGAAGTACATCCATATGGCGAATACTAGCCGAATTTCACGACGCAGAGATTGGGAAAACGCGGGCTCAACAGTTCTCGGAGTTTAAACCTTGGAAGTGACAGCAGACACCACAGACCCGACTTTCTCGATTCATGCTGAGTTGGTGGGTAGCATCAATTTCGCTGGTTATCAGAACTCTGTGCCTGTTTTGAAGTCGTTGAGCGTACGCAACAATGGCTCGTTTACGGCACGTGATCTAAAGCTATCCTGTGAAGTAATGCCCTCAGTTGCGCGGAGCCGTGTGTGGCACATTGATCGAATCGAACCTGAAGAAGAACTTGAGATCTTCGACCGTAAGATCGATCTCGAGCCTCAGTACTTGAGCGGGTTGAATGAAGCAGAACTCGGCCGAGTCGATTTGTGTTTGGTCGCCGCGGATGAGGAACTGGCCCGAGTCAGTTTCGATATACGAGTCCTGGCCCGCGATGAATGGGGAGGCTTTGCCTCTGGCCCGGAATTACTGGCGGCGTTTGTCATGCCAAATGATCCGGCCGTTGCTCGATTGATGAAGAAAGCTGGTGATACGCTTGGCCAACATGGACACTCGACGGCGCTGGATGGGTATCAGTCTCGCGACCTGCGTCGAGCATACATGCTGGCTGCTGCGGCATGGTCAGCCGTCGCTGCAGAGAAGCTAACTTACTCGAATCCACCGA
Organism: Planctomycetaceae bacterium; assembly: GCA_041398825.1. Classification (NCBI taxonomy): domain Bacteria; kingdom Pseudomonadati; phylum Planctomycetota; class Planctomycetia; order Planctomycetales; family Planctomycetaceae; species Planctomycetaceae bacterium. Next base: position 238,140 of record JAWKTX010000008.1, read on the forward strand.
GCAGTTTTGAGAAATCTGGACAGAAGACTCGTCGGCCATCTGTCGTGTTACAAAACGGCCTCGCAACCTGTCTTGATTCGACTTTGCTGTTTGCGTCTCTGATTGAAGGGATCGGCCTGAACTCAGTGATTGTCTTCCAACAAGGGCATTGCTTCGCAGGCGTGTGGCTTGCCGATACTACGTTGAAACATCTTATTGAAACGGATGTCAGCGAAGTCAGAAAGGCAATTACAGCGAAAGAGCTGATCGTCTTCGAGACGACTCTGATTACACAATCCCCTCCTGCTCGTTTTCAGGATGCTCAGGCCACGGCGGTCAAATCATTGAATCGAGAGAATGACGCCCGATTTGTTGCGGCCGTCGATATTGCAAGAGCGCGGTTGGCTCAGATCCGACCGCTCGCTTCGCACGAGTCAAATGAGAATCAGCCCACGGTTGCTGACAATCATGATTCTGGAACAGTGCCGCTTCCGAAAGTACCGGACCTCCCCGATCATCGAAGAATCGACCAGCCGGAAGAACTTCCGACGACTCCTCGAGGCCGCATCGAACGCTGGCAGAGCAAGTTGCTGGATCTGTCCCTACGCAACCGGCTCCTTAGCTTTAAGGACTCGAAACAGGTCGTGCCGTTCGTTTGTCCGGACGTGCCGCAGCTTGAAGATGCATTGGCTTCGGGAAAGAAAGTTCGTCTGATATCGCTGCCTGAGGAGAATCCAGTCGGTGAACGAGACGAGGCGCTCCATCAACGTGCGAATCGCAAAGACCTGAACACAGAGTTCGCACGCTTGGCGTTGGCTCGAAACGAACTGGCTTCACCGCTGTCGAAGAAGGAATTGGACGGTCGACTGATTGAGCTGTATCGCAAGACGAAAAATGACCTCGCTGAGGGTGGTTCCAATACTCTGTTTCTGGCCGCTGGGTTTCTCTCGTGGCGACGGGCAGCGGATAACGCGGTTTCATATCAGGCCCCTCTTCTGCTTGTGCCGGTGAAGTTGGTTCGAGCGACAGCAGCCTCTCCGTTTTGTCTTGCCAGTCATGAAGACGATGTTTGCTTCAATGCGACACTGATTCAGATGCTGAAGAAGGATTTTGGCTGTGATCTCACGGCTCTCGAATCGAATCTTCCCACAGATCAAAACGGTGTCGATGTTAGTCAGGTGTTTGAAATGGTACGGCGAGCAGTCCGTCAGGTACCCGGCTTCGAAGTCGTTGACGAAACGGCACTGTCAACATTTACTTTTGCCAAGTACTTGATGTGGAAGGACCTAACAGATCGACTTGAGCAGTTGACGCAAAATCGTGTTGTCCGCCATCTCGTGCAAAACCCCGACAAGGAATTTCAACCCGCAGTGTCGACACCGTTTCCACGCAATCGGGATATCGACAGGAAGTACCCACCCGGTCAGTTGGTTCATCCTCTTCCAGCGGATTCATCGCAGTTGGCGGCGATTGCTGCTGCGGATGCGGGGCACGACTTCGTGTTGATTGGGCCTCCGGGGACAGGAAAAAGTCAGACCATTGCAAACTTGATTGCGAATTGTCTGGCCAGCCGAAAGACTGTGTTGTTTGTTGCAGAGAAAACTGCTGCATTGGATGTAGTCTACAGGCGTCTAAAGAATCACGGACTTGGCGACTACTGTCTGGAGCTTCATTCGAACAAGGCGGAGCGGAAGAGCTTCCTGACGCAGCTCACGGATGCATGGAAGGCCAACGAGTACTCGAACGCGGACAGGTGGCTGGAAATCAGTGATCGAATGAGAATTCGAAGGGATCAGCTGAACGTGTACGTCGATGCTCTTCACGAAGAGCACTCGAACGGTTGGTCGGTCTTTCGTGCAATGGGCGTTTCAGTCAAGGGCGGTTCTTCGACAGTTGTTCCTCAAATCGATTGGCCGCCTACGATCAAACACGACAAATCAAAATATCAGGAGCTGGTTCGTTCGATCGAAGAACTGAGTCTGACTCGAAAAGAAGTCGGAGCCATACAGAAGCCTCCGTTTCTGACCATTCGAGAATGGTCTGCCGTCCGGGAAAAAGAGTTGTTTCAGGAAGCTGCCATACTGAGGAAAGCGGTAGCTCATCTGAGGCATACGTTACACGCATTTGCATACGGAATTGGTGTTGCCGATGTGTCTGATTCATCCAGCGATAAGCTTCAGGTTTATAGCAAGGTCGCCAAAGAACTGATCGCGACAGCAACCGAGAACTTCGGAATCATCTTTCACAAACATTTCGCCCAGCTTTCGATGCATGTGGATTCTCTGGAATCTTCGATTCGTGTGCTTCAGAAAGAGACCGCTCTGTTGAAGGCGGAGTACTCTGAAACTGTTCTTATGGAGATTCCGATCGATGAGATTGAGAAAGAATGGCGAGCGGCCAATACAAAATTCTGGCCTCTGTCGTTGCTGGCCAAACGACGCGTGCAAAAGTTGCTGCAAACCTATGCGTCGTCGGGGATGGCAGAACCTGCGACAGATCTTGCCGCCATTCGCAATCTACAACAGGAAATACAGCGAATTGACGCAAGTCCTCTAGCGAATCAACCGGTTCATTGGAAAGGTCGTGATTCCGACCCGGCAAAGATGCGTAGTCACCTTGCCAAAGGCAAAGAGCTCAAGCAAGCCGTCATCGAACTGGGCAAACACACGGGCCAACTGAATGTGATCTCTCAGAAACTACATCCCGTGCTTGGAAGAGACTCGTCGTCACATCCTGTCACCTTGGCTGCGAAACAATTTCTTGCAGCGATAAACGCCTTTGCCGAGTCCGTTCGAAAATTCCGTAATGTTGCAGGCGGCTCACCGATCACGAAAGGATCTCAGTCGATCATCGAAGATGTAGAGAACCAACTGGCAACTCTGGACGCCGGCAAAAGCTCATTGCGAAAGTGGATTGAATGGCACGAGATCACGGAACGCGTCACTCGACTTGGGCTCTCGTCCTTTGTGGCAGCAATGGAATCTGGAACATTGACTCCTGAAGAAGCTCCTGCGGTTTTTCAACTGGCATACGTCCGCTGGTGGCTTCCTACCGCGATCGACAGCAGTGACGCATTGCGAAGATTTCAACGCTACAAGCATGAGGATGCGATCCGTGAGTTCCGAGACCTGGACGATGAAGCGAGAGTTGAAGCGTCTCTCACGGTTCGACGAGAACTGAAACATCAACTGCCCGATCCGAACACGGTCCCGCGACAATCCGAATTGGGGATCCTGCGGCATCAGGCTCAACTTCAGCGGCCAAGCAAAACCATCCGAGAGCTTATCCGGAGTATGCCGACAAGCTTCGGAAAGCTCGCCCTGTCTTCTGATGTCTCCCTTTCGATCGCCCAGTACCTGCCGCCCGATCAGGCGATCTTTGATGTTGTCATTTTTGACGAGGCATCTCAGATCACTACGTGGGATGCCATCGGCGCTATCGCGCGAGGACGACAGACAATCATCGTGGGCGACCCAAAACAGTTGCCGCCGACCAACTTCTTCGGGCGTACTGAAGATGACGCGAGCAACGATGAAATGGAAGATCACGAGAAGGATCTGGAGAGCATTCTTGACGAGGTGAAGGCGTCTGGAATCCCCACGATGCAACTCAACTGGCACTATCGTAGTAGTCACGAATCACTCATCGCGTTTTCGAATTATCACTACTACGGAAACGAACTGATCACTTTTCCGTCTGCGGTCACTGCAGATTTAGGTGTTTCGCTGAAGTACCAGCCCAAGGGTTCTTTTGATCGAGGGAGAAGTCGCACGAATCGAGAAGAAGCTCGCGCGATTGTGTCCGACGCGGTCGGGCGTATGAAACGCTGGATGAAATTGACTGCGGAGGAGCGGCCTACGCTGGGTGTCATTACATTCAATAGCCAGCAGCAATCGCTGGTTATGGATCTGTTCGATCAGGCGCGCCGCAACGCGCCGGAGATTGAGTGGTTCTTTGACGATTCGCGCATCGAACCGACTGTCGTGAAAAACCTGGAGAATGTTCAGGGCGACGAGCGGGATGTGATGCTCTTTTCCATTGCGTTTGGTCCAGACGCAACAGGAAAGATTTCGCTCAACTTTGGAGCACTCAATCGAGCGGGCGGCGAACGGCGACTGAATGTGGCCGTCACTCGCGCCCGTAAGGAGTTGGTTGTCTATTCGTCGTTTCGAGCAGACCAGCTAAATGCCGACGGAGCCAAGCACATTGGTGTTCGCCATCTCAAGGAATTTCTGGACTATGCCGAACGCGGTCCCGTGGCGCTGCATGGTCAAGCCAAAGGTTCTATGGGAGGATTTGATTCACCGTTCGAAGAAGCTGTTTCGGAACAATTGCAATCTCGAGGTTGGCAAGTTGTTTCGCAGATCGGCGTTTCAGCGTTCCGAATCGATCTTGGAGTTGTCCATCCTGACAAACCAGGTACGTACCTGGCCGGGATTGAATGCGACGGCGCGACCTATCATCGATCGGCAACCGCTCAAGATCGCGATAAGATTCGAGAGCAGGTTCTACGACACCTCGGCTGGGAGATCGTGCGAATCTGGTCCACCGACTGGTGGGCGGACAGCGACGCAGCCGCCGAACGATTGCACATAGCGCTTACGGACCTCCTGGGGCGTAAACGCGAGAACGACCGACTGCGAGATGAGCAGGAAGCTGCCGAGCAAACAGAGTCAGAGTGGACTGACGACGAAGTCAGCTCGACTGAAGAGGTTCCCGAAGAAGAACCAGTAAGTGAGATTCAACATGATACGGACCGCCTGGTTCGCTATCGCCCGTTCGACGGCGACGGCTTTACAATCCAACCAGAAGCGTTCTTCGACAAAGACTACACCGAAACTCTGAAAGCCCTGACGCTGGCGGCTCTGGAAAAGGAATCTCCTATCCGGGAAGACATCCTCTGTCAGCGAATTGCCCGACTGCACAACATTAGCCGAACGACCAGCAGAGTGCGTGATCGTGTCTTGTTTCTGATTCCACAGGTTGCATCCACCGACGAATCGTCTGGTCGATTCTTGTGGTATCCTGGCACTCCGATTGAAACAACCGACTATAGACATCCCGACACGGAAGAAAGTCGGCGCTCGGTAGACCAAATCTCATTGGCAGAACTTTGTGACTTTGCGATCAGTCATAATGATATTCTGAAGGAATCTAATTCCGCCGTTGGACTGGCAAGGAAACTTGGTATCGCGAGGTTAAGCGCTTCGGCAAGAGACCGACTTCAGGAAGCAGTCAACCGAGCTGCTGAACTCTTTGTCGAACGAAGTCAAATTTAGCCTAGAGACATTTCTCCGCCAAACCAGACGCGACTTGGTTGTCGACGGGCTGGTTGATACAAGTGCCATATACACAGATGGAAAGGGAGCATATCTGACGTACGAAAATGCGCTAGATCTTTTCCAAACGGAATGACATACGAAGCTCAGTTTAGTAAGCCTGGATGTACTACTGGTGTCTGTAGACTGTGCTTGCTAACTGGTTGTGTGGATGTGGTTCTAAATGAAGCGAAGACGTGTCTTAACGGTGGCTATTGCAATATGCTGCATGTTGCTGTTCATTCTATATGCTTCTCTGCTACTTGACCACAATCGGTGGCACATCGAACAGCGTGCTGTGGAAGCGAGTATCGAAAGCCTGCGCAGCAGAGTGCCACACGGTTGTCCACCGAATGCCTGGTCAAACGCCGTTGGCAGGCTCGATGCTGTCTTTTCGAACGTTATCTATAATGAGGACGATCTATCTTTAGACGGCCTAATTGAACTGAAATTAGATCTTCAGCATCAGCTTGAAGAGGGCAAGGTGGACCCCGCCTTGCTCACTGCCATCTTTAATCGCATATGTAACTGTAATGATGTAACGCGAGCGGAAGGTCGTCGGCATCAAAAGGACTTCAATGAGTATTTGGACCTCTGCAGAAGGAGTCGCGATAAGGGGACACTCTGAATTGTTGAGAGAGTGGGATTCTTCGACTTAACGATTACCGGGTCCAATTCGGGACAATTGCGTAGTCGGTGTCGCACCAGTGACCAGTCAGTTGACGGGAGCCGATCATACAGGTCTGACGGACGAATCGTTCTGGTATGACAGCAACGGCAACCGTCTGACGAGCGGGTCGACGGTGACTTATTCCACCGATGATCACAACCGCATTCTGTCCGACGGAACATTCACGTACGCTTACGATGCGGAAGGCAATCGGATATCGAAGACGGAGATCTCCACCGGCGAGGTGGTGGAATACTCGTGGAGCCATGTGAATCAGTTAACGGCGTTGACGTACAAAGACGCGAACAACACCGTGACAAAGTCGGTGACATATCGTTACGATGCTCTGGGGCGACGCATTGGCAAGAGCGTTGACGAAACGGGAGACGGCATCGTGGATCGCAGCGAGACCTACATCTATGACGGGGCCGGCTTATTGGCCGATGCATTGGGATCGATTCACATCAGCGGCCCGAATGGCGAAACGAGGATGAACAACGGAAGGATGAACAACGGGGCCATCCACCTGATGTTGTCCTGGTGAGGCGGAATGTTTAGAGTTCTGTTGCTGTTGTCAACGGGCGTTTGTCAGGGTTGTCGATGTGAAAGGGAGAGTCAGGATGCCACGAGCGAATCGGCGGGACGTTCTGGCGGAGGGTGAGATTCAGGTTGTTCATTTCGTGAATCGGTGCGTTCGGCGGGCCTTTCTTTGTGGAAAAGATCCGCTCACCGGGGTCGATTACGAACATCGTCGCGAGATGATTCGGCAGCGGCTGGAGTTCCTGGCCGGAATCATGGGCATCGAAGTGCTCGGCTACAGCGTGATGAGCAATCATCTTCACTGCGTCTTGCGCAGCCGGCACGATGTTGTGGTCACGTGGTCGGACAAAGAGTTGGCGCAGAAGTGGTGGGCGTTGTGTCCGGCTCGCAAGCAAAAGGATGGCTCCGCGGCCGAGCCGACCGAATTCGAAATCAATGCGATTAAGAACGACAGGCAAAAGCTAAAGGACGTGCGAATTCGGTTGAGCAGTATCTCATGGTTTATGCGGTTCCTGTGTGAAAAGGTGGCTCGCGAAAGCAACAAGCAGGATGAATGTACGGGCCGATTCTGGGAGGGTCGCTTCAAGGCTCAGGTGCTGGCCGACGACGCGGCGATCCTGGCGTGCATGCAGTACGTCGACCTGAATCCCGTGCGAGCCAAACTGGCGAAGACACCGGAGGCAAGCAACTTCACCAGCGCTCAGGACCGTATCGCAGACGCGAAGACGGCCGATGAGGTTTCGACAGCGGACGCTCGCGACAACCGCATGGAGCACGGTGAACGAGCCGGGTGGCTGGCCCCGGTTGCATTGCGCCCAAAACCTCGGCCAGACATTCCTCCAAAGCAGCGGTCGATGAGACCAAGCCTGGTCGCCAGCCTGGCCGCATCACTCTCCTTAGAGAGACCAGAGCCTTCGTCGCACCTATGCGCTATTACCGACCCGTAGCAATCTCAGGCGCTACGAACACACATCACCCCCGTACGCCAACAACCTGCACAATGAAACAGGATTCATATGGATATGAACCCGTATGAAAGCCCGCAGCAGACATCCGGGGGAGTTGCAGATTCCGCTCACTCAAAAGCAATTGCGGTCTATCGCTTGCGACTGGCAACGATCCTTGGAATCAGCCTTCCTGCGATCATGTACGCATTCTGGGTTTGGCGCAGCATTGTGGCCATTAACGAACGCCTTGAGGAGGCAAAAGCCGAGCCATTCCTGTACGGCGCAATAACCCGCCGCTGCCTCGACATCCTGAGCCAGGGAGTCCTGTTTGCCGTATCAATCGCAGCCGGATGGTGGCTCGCATTTCCGTTGTACCAATCGACCTGTCGATTGATCCGCCGAATCTTCGTACAACGTGCCCCCGAGGATGTATGGTGCGCGGCAAGTAACCAGGCACTTTGGCCACTGCCATACGCAGCCGCAGGTGGTTCCATCACATGGTTCCTGTATGAGTTCACCCTTCCACATAGCACAACGAATGATGTCCTCTGTGGCACGATTGGCAATGTATTTGGCGCGTGGTGCTACCTCACGTTGCTGGTTTCGTGGATCAAGGTTGCTCGCAAAACGCCAAAGACAAACCAGCCGACGACCTGATGGTCTCAACGATCGACGCACAACAATTCGCACAGACACAGTGAGACCCACAGCTTCGACGGCGAGGTCGCACTTGTGCCAGAGTACGACGGCAAATCACCAGGAATCGACTTCCGATAGAGGTGGAGAGAGCGATAAGGGGACATTCTGGAGAGAGCGATAAGGGGACATTCTGAATTATAGCATGGCGTTGAAACATCGCTCGAAATCTGAATCACCTATTCTGGCACTCACGCACAGAGACTCTCGGTTCTGATCAGGACACAATAATGGGAACCACAATCTTCGTCTGGGATCCAGTATTTGACTGTGTGTCCCATGAATTGGACGGCACAGGAGCAGTCAAAGCCAGCTACACGAACGAACCGCAGCAATACGGCGGAGTCATCAGCCAGCACCGAGACGGTACCACCAGCACCCTCCACGCCGACGCCCTCGGCAGCACCCGATTCCTCACGGATGAATCTGGTGCTATCACTGACACCTACCTCTACGACGCCTGGGGAAACACCGTCGCAGAAACCGGCACAACCACCATGCCATTCAAATGGGTCGGAAAGTACGGCTACTACGCTGACGAATCAACAACGCAGGTTTACGTCAGAGCAAGGATGTATCAGCCGACTGTGGCAAGGTGGATCAGTATTGATCCGCAATTCGACGAAACGAACGTGGCGTTTGCTTACGGAACGAATCGTCCGGTAAGCCATCTTGATTCTTCGGGTCTATTGACATGGGAGTCACTAACACTGGAAACCGGCCCGTGCGGAATGTACCACTGGCCGGTCAGGTTTATTCCTGAATCGGAACGACAGGGCTGGATCCTCCAGGAGGTGTCGTTTTGGTTTGATATCGGTCAATGTGATTCGGCTGTTTCAATAAAGAGCCAACCCTGCAGGTCCGGAAAGATCACCGGCAACTCTGGTGCCGTCGAGCTGCACACATATTGGGAGATCTGGTACGTGACGAAGTCCGGCGATATCGCGACAGCTGGACGACTACGTCGCAGCCCATCGAAGAATCGGGTGTTTGACGAGAAGAGTGCTGTTGTCGGGGGCGGAATGGACTATTTTGGCTTTAATGGCGGGGCTGACACCTGCGTCGAGGAGACGGCCTCTACTCAAACGGGAAAAGTGTACTTCCTGCGTGGCAATATAATACCGCCCGAGTTTTTAACTCAGTCCGGCAGACCCCTTGCCGCACGGTTTTGGGGTTGAGATGTCATTCAACCCAAAGAACCTATACACGTGCAAGAAGTAATCGGACATGACCTTCAAAAAGAAGTTGTTACTGACAGCCTTCCTGTTCTTTGCACTCACTTATGGTTCATGGACTGCTGTTCGTGTTTGGGTCAGACTTCGCGCCTATAGCAAGTTAAGCCAAATAGCCAGTTTTCGAAGCGAAGCGGACAAGGAATTGGCTGCAGACGGAATTCAAGTGCTGTATGAAGCTAATGGGAACAAAATTGCGTTTTCCAATTGGAGTGGAATTCGGATCCAATTGGGTGACGATTACGATGCAGTGCCGCAGTTAGATATTCAGAACCGTTTTTGCCCACATGAAATTAGATGCGTCAAAATCATTTCGGGCCGACCGTACGGACAGCGAGAACCACAAAGTCTGTTGAAACAGGAAGACTTCGATCAGTTCTCAATCTGTAACGACTTGAGCTATCTCGAGCTCAGTGGAATGGCTATTGACTCTTTGGATATATCAGACGACTTTCCTGACCTAAAAGAGTTGGTGATTGAAACAAGCTGTGTCGTTGGGACACTGAGGCTTGGTGTCCGAAGTGGTCTGACTAAATTGAAGTACTATTCGGATGGAGGCCCGGCACCAGTAGATTTGGTTGATGTTTTGTCGCATGCATCATCATTGCGTTCCTGTGACTTGTCCGGACAGTCAGTTCCAAAGACTGTCTTGACAGCAGTCCAGCGTTTGCAGGATCTGAGATGGTTAACTCTTAAAGGAAGTATTGTTCCAGCTTCCTGGCTGAGCCGCATGGCTTGTCGAGATTCGCTGGAGGTGCTTCGCATTGATGGCGTCGACGCTGATGAGGCTCTTTGTGAGACGTTACGCTCGATGGTGGAGCTGCGTGTTCTGGATATCAACATTGACGGGTTAGCCGACGGAGATTTCGGCGAATTGTTCAATTCAGAAAATTCGATCGAAATGCTGATACTGCGTTCTCCGCTAGTAAGTGATGATTCTACAAAGGAGCTGACGAAGAATGATTTACTGCAGCTAAGAGACAACAAGAAGTTGAAAGTTCTCTCGATCCCTGAGACAGCAATTGATGCAGATGTATTGAACGAGATTCGACTTCTGCGACCTGACTTATGGATTCAAGTGGCGCGCGTTCGCGATGTTGAGATTTAGAACCGCCTGCACGCAGCACCTCACCTGGCTTGCACTGCATTTCTGAATTCGATTCAGTTGATTGGTGAATACCGCACAGGAACGAACTGGTACCGACAGACTTACACCTACGACCCAGCTGGCAACAGGACACTGAAGAATATCGACACGGTTCAAACAACATATGCGTACGGCGTTGCGAACCAGCTCGTGTATGGGGAGGCTTCGACGGACAGAACAACGTATGTTTACGATCAGGACGGCAATCAACAGGTCGAAGTCCCTGCCGCTGGCAATAGAACGACGACAACCTGGAATTGCGAGAAGGACGGGAGCTCCGGGGGAAACTCATTCGCCCGGTGAATGCCGATTCCGAATGCCATCAGAACAAGTCATCTGAGGGCGATGTCATGGGCGGCTGTTCTGGGGCCGGTCGGTGAGGGACCAGTCCAGATCCATGTCTGCGAGTTGTTGTCGCACATACTGCAGATTCCACACGTACATCGATTCCGTCTTCCCGCCGGTCCCGCAGGCGAGGTAGTTCTGATCGGGGCTGAACGCGAGGGCGAAGGTGGCTTCGGGGCCGGCTGCGGAAAACGATTCGCCGTATGGATTCTGGAGCCACGCAAGAGTCCTGAACGGGCTGGTTTGCACCAGTCGCACCCCTTCTCCGTCCTGAAGCGCAAGCATCGATTCATCCTGAGTGAAGGCTCCGCGTCCGAACCCGGAGTTAGACAGTGGTATTTCACAATTGAGTTGCCAGTTGCTGGTATCAAAGATCATGGCTTTTCGGCGCGTCGACAGCAACAGCCACCTTCCGTTCGGGCTGAACAGGGCGTCGGCGCTCACAGCTCCCGGCAATTGGTATTCGAAGACGACCGTATGGTCTGAATTCTGAAGGACGCGGACGGTGTCCAGATGTTTTCCAGCGAGCGCGTACAGTGAGCCATCATCGGAGGTTTCGATAATCCATTCATCCGGATGGGAAGGAACTTCTGCTCCCAGTTGCATGTCCGCGTCGGTCAGTGTTAATTGCTGAACTCCCCGATTCGAAGTGTGAATCAGGCCACTTCTGCTGTCCCGCGTCAGATCAAATGTTACTGTGGTTGACGATGATACCGACTGACGTGACGCAGACGCATCCATGCTGTTTCCGTCCGCAAAGTGTCGGCAGTTCCACCGAGCAAAATGTGAGTGCCCGGAACAGTACAGAAAGCGATCGTCCTGAGCGAATTGACACTGCACGGTTTTGCTTTCGAAAGGCAGGACGTACCGGACTTCACCCGAAGGCCAGTCGCGGATCACGACCTGATCTGCCGCCGTATGCGCGAGCAATGTTGATGATTGGTTAAACGCAGCGTCATAGATTCCAAAGTCACCGCTCTTCCATCCCAGAACTCGACACGCGATCGAATCTGCGACGCGCCAACGCCCTACTGACACACCCGTATCCTGCAATGCGATTCGCAGCCCGTCCGAACTGAATCGTGAGGCATACCGTTCAACACGGATGACCTGCTGACCCGACCACGGATTCCAGAATCGGCTGGTATCATCCCATGCGTTTGACATCAGCAGTTGATCGTCCGGACTGAACTCAACACGCAGAGCCTTGCTGGTGTGTCCGGAACATGTTGTGACGGGGCCAGCACGTTGCTCAAGATTCCAGACATAGACCTGATGGTCGTAGCAGGCTGTCGCAAGATACCGGCCACTATGACTGAAAGCTGCGTCTGCGACATACTGCGTGTGTTCCAGAATCTCCATGGGATCAGTCGTCTGAAGGTCGAAAACACCGACCTTGTTGTTAAGGCCGATGACGACACGACTGTCGGCGGCTGAAAACCGGATGAAGGCGGGTGAGACATCGACTGGCCGGATTCCGACAACCCTTCTCATCTCCAGATTGAAAATCAGGATCTGATTTCTGCCCGGAAAAGCGGCCAGCTTACTGTCACCACTGAAAGCGATCGATCGCGAATACCATTCCGCATCGACAGAAACCGCTGGCAGAATCACTGAGCCATCACGCGTATCCCAGATTTCTATTGCACAGCCCTGGTACGAGTGCCGTCCCAGAATCGCGACATACCGATCATCCGGGCTAAAACAGGTGAACGGCGGATACGTGTGGGACCATCCGTTCGAGAAATGCGCAACGGTCTCTCCGTCTGCCACTGTCCGGATCTCAATCCCCGTTGAACTGGAGATCCTGGCATAATGCTCGATCCGCGAATCAAATCCCCATCGGTTGAAGGGGCAGTAGGTGCCTTCATCTTTTCGATCAACCTCCAGAGCGATGTCGGCAAGGCCCATGCACGCGATGGCCTCGTTCCGGAGTTTCATGACGTCATCATCGTCAACAGCAATCTGATCTCGCAGCGCCGAGGCATTGGAGATCGCTTCCAGTCCGTCAAAGCGACGGCCTGGTCGATGACTTTCCCGACCGGAGCCGGCACGTGCCGCGTAGGCATCAAATAGATTCAGGGTTGCCATTCTGTTGGCAGATCGCTCGCGTGCTTCGGCATCAATGGCTCTCCCGAGCGATTCCGTTAGTTTCGACTGGCGATGGCTGAGTTCGATGACGGAGTAGGTCGAAACAATGGCAATCATCAGAAGCAGTGAAAACGCCAGACAGCTGAGTGCCGCAACAGTTGGGTTTCGACGGCACCAGAGCTGTATGCGTTTCAGGGACGACGAACGGCGGGCTACGATTGGCTTCGCATCAAGAAAACGTCGCAAATCCAGGGCCATATCCCGAGCGGACTGATATCGCAGACCGGGGTCGGCCTGGGTCGCTTTCACGACGATGGTTTCGAGATCCTGTGGAATATCCGCGGCAATCGTTCGCGGTGCAGGACACGAAGTCGTAGTGATCGCATGAATGAGCGTGGCTCGATCTGCGTTGGCAAAAGCAGGCTCGAGGGTGAGAAACTCATACAGTGTCAGGCCAAGGCTGTAGACGTCACTTCGCCGGTCGTTGCTACCGCGAAATCTCTCGGGCGCCAGATATCGCAGCGTACCGACGATGTCGCCGGACTGCGTCAGTGCATCAAAGTCTTCGTCGAATCGATTGTCGTGCGAATCGGTGGTATCGCCGGCCTTCGCGAGTCCGAAGTCCGTAATCCAGATACCACCTTCGATATCCAGCATCAGGTTCGCCGGTTTAATGTCCCGATGCAGTACTCCCTGCATGTGGGCAAAATCAAGGGCATCGGCCACGCTGGCCATGAGTTCGGCAATGCGTCTGTAGAGGAGCACATTTGAGATGCGTCCGGAGCCGGACGGCAGCACAGAAACTGACGAGGCAGCGGATCCGCCGGACTGGGGGGCTGGTGAGCGTGAAGTTGAGGAAACATTCTGGCCATCGTTAATGTCTCGTCCCATGACCAGCGAATTCGCGATGACATGACTTTCTCTCGTCGCTGCATCCGTGGCAGAACGACCGTCAGGGGCTGCTGCGGTCCGGCCGGTCGCCGGTGTTGACTGAGAGGGCGACCTCGCCTGGATGTGCGAATGATCTTTTGCCCTCTGGATGTGCCGCAATTCCTGAAGCACTGAGTTCAGACTTTGGCCGTGGATAAACTGCATGGCCAGAAAGTGGATGCTGTCTGCGTAACCAACGCCGTAGACGGGAACGATGTTTGTGTGGTGCAGGGAAGCTGCGATGCGTGCTTCGCGCTGGAATCGTCTGGCCTGAGTGTCGCCTGGAGTCACCTGCCACGGAAGCAGCTTGATCGCGACATGCCTGCCCAGAGATTCCTGAATTGCCTCGTAGACAACTCCCATGCCTCCGCGACCGATTTCGCGAATAATACGATAGTCGCCCAGTCGATTGAGTTTCTTTCCGTTTGAAGTCATCACCCCCGCATGACGATGCGGCGGTTCGGACACCTCAGCCTGTTCCATCATGGCAATGGCCGGAAACAGTTCACGGATCTCGTTCTCCAGCTCGGGGTGACGCTGGACGAACTCAGAAAGCGATGGATATTCACCCTTCCGCTTTCGGCTCAGGAATTCGTCCATCATCGGGCCGAGTTTGTCGTCATTATCCGAGGACATCGTGCACCACTCTTCGATCTGCGTCTACGCTCTATTCTCTGTGATCCATGAAGAAGTTCAGAAACGCTTTCTGCCCATCCGAACCATTGCCTCTCCCAAATGCTGAGGCCCGAACCGACAAGGGTCATACTGCGAATACACTCCGTCTTTGTACAGTATGATGCCGATGCCAAATGCAGAAATTTGACCTGGACGAATACCGTCGTAGATAATGCCGTCGCAGGGTAATGCCGTCGCAGGGTAACACTTTCGCAGAAGGGCGTTTGTATCCTGAGGCGAACTAAATTCAGATCATTCGAAACAGGGGACCTCTCATTCCGTCAGGAGAACGGGCATTCCGTCAGGAACGCAGTCCCTGCTCCGGGCTGAGCAGGTCTTTCAGTCTTCGAATCGCCCGCACATATCGCTTGTAAGCCGCCTGAGATTCGACACCCAGTACCTGAGCGGCTTCGTTGTTGTCCAGTTGTTCAAAATGCCGAAGAGCGAGAATCTCTCGATCGTTTTCTTCCATCGAATTCAGAGCGTCCTGAATCTGTTGCCGCAGCTCAGCACGATTGGCCGCGTTGCTGGGCGAAGAAAACGGCCCGACCAGTTTGGCGGCAAGCGCGGCTGACGACGCTTCCAGGCGGCCGCTGGTATCAATCGAGACTTCTCGCCCGGCATCGCGGGCCTGCGTTCCAAGATGAAAGCGATGCAATTGCGCCAGTTTCTGGGTGGTCAGAAATCTCAACCAGACAAACGGGCTGACCTCGGGATTTGCCTGATATTCAGTAAATCGCTGTGTCGCATCGATGTACGCATCCTGAATGACATCCGACGCATCGACGCGTCCATTCAGTCTCCGGTCCAGGCGCAGGCAGATCATTCTGCGCAGACGATCGCGATGATTCGCCAGCAATTCACCCAAATCGACTTCGGCCAGCCCCGGCTGTACGTTCTCAGGTCTGTCGTGCGTCATTTCCTCCTCCTTCCTGAACGAGTACTGCGGAATCGTCAGGATCTTGTACAGCCAAAACAGACTCAGCCGAAACAGACTGGTTTTCTCTGTACGACTCACACGTCAAACCGCAGTACCACATTCAGGATCCATGGTTCATGGTGTCGAACCTCCGGGGCGATCGCGAGCGGTTTGGGAGAAAAAAACATGAATAAACGCACTGTACTGACGATGTTACAACGATTCCTGAGCACCAAACAACATGGACGTCGGATTCGTCGGAACAGTCGTCGCAGCGTCTGGTCGCATCGTTCTTCCGGAGCACAGCTGGTTGAACATCTGGAAGACCGAACGCTTCTGGCTGTTGTTTCAGCATTCGACAGTGTGACGGGACTGCTCAGTGTGAATGCTGACGCAGCGGACAACATCAACATCACGGCTGTTCTGGGCGAGGTGAAGATCAATGGTGCCGATCCGGACACAGGCGTTGCTTTCGCTGAGGGGGTCGTGACGATCAATGTCACGGCAACCGGCAATTTTCCGAACGTGATTGATCTGCGGAACATTGATCCGGCGGTGTTCGGCGGTGTTACAGGAGTAACGATTAAAGGCGGAGCTGGCGATGACGAGATTATCGCACCCCGAATCAGTTCGCTGGTCCAGGGAGAAGACGGCAACGACGTACTGCTTTCCGGAGACGGCGACGACGTAATCGAAGGTGGGGCAGGGAATGACCTGATCTACGTTCTTGATGGAAACGATACATATCGCGGCGGCGATGGCGACGACGTCTACGAATTCGTGGGCAACCTGCCCGGTGGCCTCGGCAGCAACACGTTCGATGAAACCGCGACCGGCATCGACACGTTTGAGTTCAGTCAGTTCACAACGGGCGTCACTTTCGATGCCGGTACAACGGCCACTCAGTCCGTCGCTGCAGGGACAACCATAACGCTGCAGAACGGTTCGACAATCGAGGTGATCACAGGCGGCCAGGCTGACGACAATCTGACGGCAGCGCCTGGGCTTGACACACGGCTCAGCGGTGGCGATGGCAACGACACGCTGGTCGGTTCATCCGGAAATGACACACTCAGCGGGGGCTTTGGCGACGACGATCTCGACGGCGGACCTGGCAATGATGTGTTCGAAGCGATCCTCGGTCAGGATATCGTGACCGGCGGCGCGGGCTCGGACACGATTGATTTCTCAACGCGATCCACGGGAGTAACGTTTGACCTCGACCTTTCGGGGATTCTGCAGTCACTCGGCGGTCCGGAAGGCGTAACTCTGAACGACGCTATCGAAAACGTCATCGGCTCAATGCAGGCCGACACCTTCCAGGCCGACTTCCTGCCCGGCGGTGTGACGCGACTGATTCAGGGCAGCGATCCGACAATGTCGCCAGGTGATGAACTAATTGTCGACTTTCAAAATGCCGCGGGCGGCTACACGATGCGAGGTGTTGGCAGGGGCGACTACCGGTTGCTCGGTGGTGGCTTCGGTCAAATCGACTTTGAAAGCATTGAGAGTCCGGGACACCAGAACATCGCATCGCTGAATTTCACACTGCAGCCAGACGTACCGGCAGGCCCTTACAGAATTTCCCGAGAAGGTGACAGCATCTTCTTCACAGACGATGAGGGCTCAATCTATGGCAGCGACGGCAGCGATTTCATCCACTTTATCGAAGTGATTGGTTCAGATGCTGCAGACGATGAACTCATTGTCGATCTCACCGGCGGCCCCATTGCGCCACCTGCAGGCATCCACTTCTCCGGCGGTGTTGGCGGTAACGATTTGCTGACCATGCTGGGTAACGGAACCGGGGATTATACCTACGCTCCCAGTGCCACGACGTTTGGTGATGGTGAAATCAGCGAAACTGGCGGCCTGCAATTGACTTTCGACGGGCTGGAACCAGTAAACCTGATGGGGTTTGGCAGTATCACCGTTGCGCCTCCGAACGCGGATGATCAACTAACGCTGGAGGGTGCTGTATTCGGCGGTGACGGATACCTGGTGGTTCGTGGCACATCGGGTGGTGTCGCGATGGAGGAGCTGCGAGTCGCCAATGGCACCCTGCTGAAGATCGACACCACGGCGAACAGTGCCGATGGCAATGATGTCATTGACGTCAATGGCAGTACCACGCTTCACGGTGTCACCAATGTCGAGATCGTAACTGGTTCAGGCCTGGATCAGGTTCGCGTTAACGGCACAGAGACACTGATCGGCTCAATGACAATCAGCAGCCGGGGTGAAGTCGTTGGCAACGGCAATGGGTTCCTGGATTCGATGGTGAACGTACGCGGTGCGACGGTTGATCCGAAGGGAGGTGGCGTGGGCATACTCCGCACTGGACCAATCAGCTTTGATGCAGGTTCGACTTTCAAAGCTGAAGTCCGCGGCAAGTTACCCGGCAGCGATCATGATCAACTGGTCGTACATGGAGCCGCAGATCTCGGCGGTGCCGCACTGGACGTTTCCGGAGCAATTGTCGGCACCTCTCCAGGAGACGTGATCGTCCTGATCAATCTTGCGAATTCCGGCAGTTCTGTCAGCGGTACATTTGCTGGCCTGCCGGAAGGCACACAGGTCCTGCTCAATGGTCAGAATTTCTCAATCAGCTATGTCGGCGGAGACGGAAACGATGTGACTCTAACCGCGACAGCTGTCCCACCAATGGAGGTCTACGTCGACGACGACCTGTTCGGCACGGCCAATGGAACGCCGATTGCCGATGCCAATCCGGACGCTCCAGGAGCACAACCCGGGACGTTTGGCGTTGATGTGTTTTCAAGGATCGTCGATGGAATTGCGGCCATTTCGGCTGGAGGAACCGTTCATGTGGTCGGGGGGCTGTACGATGAGGACATTCGGATCTCTAAACCGTTGACGATCGATGGCACGAGTTCAGATCGACTCGACACACGTCTTGGTGGAGCTGGAGTTTTCATCGAGTCGGGAGGTGACGACGTCACACTTGGCGACTTGTGGATCACCTCGGAACTGAGTGTTAGCGGCGTCGCGGCACCACTGCTGCGGAATGTGATTTCCAGTGGCTACACCGGCTTGATGGGACGCAACCTAACAGGCGTTCTACGAGTAGAGAGTTCTCTGTTTCAGGCGAACCAATTCACCTCATTTGACGTGGATTCGCCGGGATTGCACGTCGTGATTGAGGATTCGACCTTTCAAGCAAATACGCTGGGGCCGATTCAAATCCAAAACGTTGATTCGCTAACACTGCGCAATGCAATGTTTCGCGAGAATACTGCCGGTATCTTGCTTCGATCGATCGGAACGTTGACCTACGACACGGAGCGCAGTGAGGTCAGTGACGATATCGAGTTTAGCAATAACACGCTAATGCACCGCAGAAACGGAGTAGAGCGAGACCCGCTTGAGCTACTAAGTATTCAAAACCTGGTCATCAATACTTTTGGCGGTGAGGACCACGTTACAGGGCGACCGCATTCCGCAATGATCGCCACCATCGATACTGGAAACAACCTGACCGGGGACAGTATCACGATCGAAGGCTCCGAAATAAGCGATAGTTTTACAACAACCATCAATGGTACCGACACGGAACTCCATAACGGCACGCAAGCGCCGGTGATCATGCGTGGCATGGAGAGTCTGGTACTCAGAGGAAATGCGGGCGCGGATCGCTTCGATGTTACTCCGACTCGAGACTATGCCATTCTGGTTGATGGCGGTGATCCAATTGGTCAAAACGGAGAACCATCCAGCTTCGATGTTCTGAATATCGTCGTGCAAGCCCAGCAGTTCAGCTACTTGAATGGACCGGAAGTTGATTCTGGCAGCATCGTTATCGATGACTACCTGCCGATTAGCTTTGATCAAGTCGAGTTGGCAGAGCTGCAAGCGCTGCCCGCGCCAGATGGACTGCCTACGTTCAAGTCGTTTCCGCTGCCATTTGGCAACCCCAAGAGTAATCCAGTAGACGTCGAATCGGGCGGAGATGGCGAAGTTAAGGTCTCTCAGGGGAATTTCCAACTCACGTTTTCCGAATTGGAACCTGAAGAGCAAGTAGTACTCGATCTTACCGAAAGCTCGGACGACGTTAGCTTCAATTTTGATGGCCAGCCCTATGCGCAGGATTTTGTTATCCGCGGGCGCGGTGAGAATTCGGTCTTTCTGAATGGCGGTACTTTTGAAGAAACAACTCTGAATCTTCTGGAAGACGGAAAGGCACAAGTCACCATCAATCCAACGATCACGATGGATGGCATATTTGAGCTCGTCATCAACTCGAACGTGCGAACTATCCACCTCAACGGCAGCGGTGCCAACGATGAGTTTGTTATTGACGACGCTCTCACTGGCGTTGCTTCAGTTACTCTTGCACCAGCGCCATCTCTGTTACCCTTCAAAGTCAATCTGCCCGACGCAGCCGAAGTACTGGCGATCAGAGGAGGGGGCGGTGATGATCTTGTTCGTGTGAATACAATGGCAGGTTCGACGGAGCGGGACCTAACTGTCATACCCCGGGAGGATTCGCTGACGCTTGCGTCAGGGAATCGTCAGTTGAGTCTTGAAGCGTTTTCCGGAACTTTGGCGATCAACAACACGAACCCGTTGAGTTCTCTGAATTTTGATCTGTCAACGATGGCAAACCAGGTACAAGTGAATGCACCGGAAAGCGATTCCAACAGGATCGAAGTGACGGGGCTCGGTGGTGAGACCAAAATCATTGCCGTACTCATTGGGCGGACATCGTTCCTTGGCGACGGTGATGACATAGTCAATATGGAGTTGGCCACCTCGCCCGGTTCCTCAATTCAGGTTGCAGGCATCGATGGCGCCGATTTGGTTTCGCGTGCTGGCAACTGGGGGCGTGCCGGCAACTGGGGGATCGTCACGTCAGGACTGGATAACCTGACAATCGAAAGCACCGGCGGTAATGGGGAGGTATCCTTCGATGTCACTTCGCTTCATGGTGCCAACAGCTACACCGCCAACCTGCAGGAATCGGATATCGCCCGGATCGAAGGCGGTGCTGCAATTAGCGACAATATGGTCATCGGTCGCTATGGAAACGCGTGGCATCCGGTCGGCGCAGAATTGGTTTCCGGTGGAGCCAACGTGCGCGTCGCAGGTGCAGGCCGTCTGGAAGTGCGCACTGGTGGCGGTGATGACACGTTGACGATCGACGTAGATCAATCTCGCGGTTCTGACTTGATTGGAATGCCCCTATTCTTCGATGGTGGCGAAGGCGGATACGACACATTGGAGTTAGTGGGGAATCCAGCAACTGCAGTCGAAAACGCTAACTACCGCCCCGGACCGGATACTCATAACGGCAGTCTGGAGTTCACCGATGCGGTACAACAACGCCTGATGAACGTTGAATTTGCGGGACTGGAACCAGTCCGGAACACTGTCTACGGAAGTTACCACAACGTGTACGGTACGCCGCTGGATGAGAATATCACGTACACGACCGTATCCCAATCCGCGGGACTGTTGTCAGGCAACCGGAGGTTTGGAAACGTTTCGATTGACGACAAAGAGGCCTATTCATTCCTGGTGGAGAATCTCACGGTCCCTCCGACCCTGCTTCTGTTTGGCGGAGGCGGACGCGATCGGTTCGATGTAGAACTGCCATTTCAGCCGGGGATCGATACGCTCAGTGGTATCTCAGTCATTGGTGGAGCGACGTCGTCTGGTGCAGTACGAGAGCAAACAGAGTTAATCCTGCGAGGGTCCAGTCACGACGAGACCTTTGAATTCGAAGCGGACTCCACCAGTCTTCCTTATACACGGCTTTACGCATCACAGACTGGGGCATTGCAGCGGGTCAAGATCGAAACCGATGCCATCGAAGATATCCTGATTCCCGCGTCAGGCGGTCAGGACACGCTTACGATCGCGGGATCTGACCAGGCAGAGAACCTCGAGTTCCGTCCATCTCCGGAAAGTCCAGGTTACGGATCGTTCGTCGCACCATACACTTATGACGTCTCGTATTCCGAAGCGGATGCCCGATCCCCATCTGGTTTAAACACACTGACTGCATTTTCGATGGGGACACTCAGTGCCGACTTAGACGCCGGTCGCGATTCCGTCACAATGTACGGTACAGAGTTCAACGACAATTTTCGCGTGACCGCCACTTCAGCGGAGATTCGATCAGGCAATCCCATTTCACTGAGCAACCATGAGTCGATCCGAATTGAATCGCTTGGCGGCGACGACTGGATTGACGTCGTGAATCCCATCGCCATTGATGTTCATGTCGATGCTGGCACGGGAGACAACGACCGGCTTGTGGTGGATGGCCCGGCTGCGAATGCTCAATTCTATCCTTTTGAAGACGTGCGATCCGGCCGACTAGTGACTCAGCGCGCAGGAAGACCACGCACAATCGATTACGCCGGCGTCGAAACGTTGGCTGCAGGGTTCGACAACTGGGATACCGCTGTTACCGTCTATGCAGATGACGGTGAGAATGACATCACCATCAACCACGACAGTGACACGCATATCAGCATTGATGATCGCACAAAAATTGAGATCTATGGAATCAGCTCGGACGCCAGAATTTGGGTTGACGGGAAAAAAGGGGCAGATCGCTTTGCGACAACGTTGTCGGATCAGGATCTGCACCTGGACGCAGGTGATCTGGACGCATTCGACAGTGTGACGTTCTACGCTCAGAACGCTCAGTATCAGCCTGATGCCACTTTCAGCAACGGAAGAGCCAATCTGTCTCTTGCGGGATTCGATGAGATTATTGTGGAAGCGGATTCTCTGCTGGCTCGGAGTGACGAATCGATTCCTTCGGCCCGCTTCAGGGTGACAGGCAGTGATGATCCACAGGCCAAAGCCGTGGCTTTGGTCGTACCGAATGAAGGGAATTCCATTCCGCGTGTTGGCATCCTTGGATCAGACCGCGAAACCGTGTTGAACGATCCCGAATTCCCTTCGGAGACCAATGGAGGAGTGGCTTTCGCGACCGGAAACCTCAATGCACATGGCAATCTGTATTTCGACGTTGCCAGTTCCGATAGCGAGTCGGTCCCAGGCT
Source organism: Planctomycetaceae bacterium (assembly GCA_041398825.1). Lineage (NCBI taxonomy): Bacteria > Pseudomonadati > Planctomycetota > Planctomycetia > Planctomycetales > Planctomycetaceae > Planctomycetaceae bacterium. The sequence continues at coordinate 260,668 of JAWKTX010000008.1, forward strand.
TTGAATTGTTCGCCGCGGTGGTCGAATCTTGTGAGTTTGTTGACATCCCGACAGGCGGGCTAATCTCCGTGCAGATTGACCACAACCACCGTGTGGCGGGCCGGGGAACCGTACCGTTCGGAGGCAACAGTTTGATCTCCGTGCAGATTGACCACAACCACCGGATCGCCGCCATTGTTGACAACGATCCGACAAACAGTGGCAGTCGCATGCACTCCGTATTGGAGGTTCTCGACGCAGCCGGTGAAGTTGTTCTGGCCAGCGGTAGCAATATCGCCGGAGCCACGGGCAACGGATTGTTAACAAACCCTCTGCCAGCAGGCACGTATCTGGTGCGTATTTCGAACAACAACCCTGTTGGCGAGGGCAACTTTGAACTGGTGATCTTTGATGTCAATGATGCCAGCGCTGTGACAGCTGAAGACGGGCCATTCCCTGTTAGCGGAAGTCTCGAACCGGGCCAACATGCTTCAGGCACGCTGCCAGGAATGCCAGGTACCGATGATATCGTGACTCTCACACCACTCGGCGACCAACAATCGATATTGCGGTTCAACGCGGCCACACCACTGACTTTACGCGACGTCGAGATTGTGGCCATCGATGCACTTGCCGGCAACGATTTGCTGCGTGTCATTGGCAGTGAGAACTCGGACTCAATTGCCTTGTTAAGCGGCGAACTGTTCATGAATCACCAATCGTTTCTTCACAGCAACTTCGAATCGCTCTCACTTCTGACGGGCTCGGGCGATGACAAGGTTGGAGTCAGTCAGTCGCTATCCGTCGCCGGCTACGTGCGTGTTGATGGAGGCGACGGAGCGGATCGCCTGGAGATGCAGCTTGACGGTCCAACTGCTCAGTTGATGCTGCCAGGGTTGCTGCAGGATTCGCGGCTCGTGACCAGTGTTGCTGTCGAGTCGTTTTCGCTGACTGGTTCGATGGATGAACTCGGGAATTTTACAGACATTATCGTCACTGGTTCGGCTGGAACCAACAGGTCTGTTGCTGTCACTCCGCAGTCCGTAGACACGGTCGATATTACCTCCGGCGTGTTCAGTGCCGAGCTTACAATGGCTGGTCAAATTACGATTTCTTCTGCAATGCCACCACTGGGTTCCAAAAGAACAATTCACCATGTTGAAGTGTATGGAAGCATGCTGGACGACACGATCGAATTGTCGGCATCAGAAGTCAGCTTCGACGGCGCATTGAAAACCATTGGACTATCGGGGATTGCGTCCGTTGCCGTCAGCGGAGGTCCGGGACGTGATACCTTCAGGGTAACGCCGTCAGCGACGACATCCTTTCATATCGACGGAGGAAATCCGATTGGTTTTGGTGATTTCCTTTATGTCACCCCTGGTTCAGGTTCCTTAATTCAGCATGCCGGGCCAACGAATGATTCCGGTGGATTCGAAGTCAGTGGAATGCAGCCGATCAGTTATGTTCACATCGAAAACACGGTGCTGACGTATCAGCCGGTTGGCATCCAGCCCGCTTCGCCATCACGAGACGGCTTACCGCAACTCGCATGGTCGTCGGTGATCGACGTGGTTTCGTACGAAGTGGAACTTGTGAATCTTACGGCTGGCAGTCATCCTGTGCTTCTGGAAGCCGAGGACACCGTATTTCACCCAGCCGCACCGCTTGATTTGGGGCAGTATCAGTTTCGGGTTCGGGGAGTGTTTTCGAGTGGTGATAAAACAGCCTTCAGTGATCCAGTGACGTTTCTGGTCCAGACGCAGACGCAGTTTTCTGGTGAGCAGACCAGCCGGGACGGTCTTCCCGATATTCAATGGTCCCCGGTTGCCGGGGCTGAGCGTTATGACCTCTGGATTGATAATCGTACAACAGGCGAACGCCAGTTCGTGCGGCAGCAGAACCTTACGGAAACGTTGTTCACACCCGAAACGGCATTTCCGATTGGACTGTATACCGTTTGGGTTCGCCCGTTTGGTGCGAACAACTTTGGAGGAACCTGGGCAGCGATGCCGCTCAGAGTGATCACGCCTTCAATCATCACGGCTCCCGTCGGCGGAACAGTGGGGAATACTCCGACGTTTGAATGGACCAGCGTTCCGGGAGCAGAAACGTTTGATCTCTGGGTGCGTCAACTGACTCCCGTCGTCCACGATCAGATTCTGCGAATTCAGGATCTGACATCGACTTTGTACCGAACGGAAACTCCATTACCCGCAGGATCCTACGTGTTCTGGGTGCAGGCTCAGGGAGCGAACGGTTTCCAGTCTTCCTGGAGTCTGGCGGCCCGTTTCAATACCCTTGCTCCGCCGGTGGTATTGGGTCCGACCTCGGCCACATCTTCAACAATGTCGCCGGTCTCCTGGTCCGCGGTCCCCGATGCATTGAACTATGAACTGGAAGTCACAGACTCATCGAATAACGTTATCATTCGTCGGGCCAATCTGACTGGGACATCGTTCACACCATCCCCCCCCTTTCTTGATGGAGTCGAGTATCAGGTTCGTGTCAGAGCCGTCGACGTTTCGGGAAATACCGGAAGCTGGAGCAGTATCGTTTCGAAACACCGCCGGCACGCGTGCAACTGATTGGACCGGGTGGAAATAACGGGGGCAATGGGCTGCCCGAAGGGCCTGTCCTGTTCACGTGGAACAGTGCTGCAGGGGCAGTCCGGTATGAGTTCTGGGTGAACCGAATTGACAATGCCGGACCGTCAAATCGCGTGCTGTATGAATCCGGGCTGACGGAGACCAGTTTCACATCGGGTTTGATGGAAGCGGGGACTTACCGCTTCTGGGTGCGTGCCATCAATAGTGCCGGGAGGGCTGGGATCTGGTCAGCCCCGCTGGATTTTCAGATCAGTGATCTTGAGAATTCACAAGACGGCACTCAGGAGACCCGGTTGCTGACACAGCTGACGAACCCGGTTGCAACGCCTGCTGCAAAGGAAGCGACGATCAACGGTACCACACGCGACAGGGCGTCCGCTCGTTTCAGCCGTGATCGTGACGATGCCATTGTTTTTAAGGGGCGACCCGGGTTGGAACGATCGGCTGACTATGAAGCTGTGGATGTGAGCACGAACCTTCAGAATACCAGCAACCCTGATTCGGGCCGATTCAACGATGTCGACCGCCTCACCGATCTTGCCTTTTCAGAATGGCCCGGGCTGACAAGTTGAAAACCGGATGTTCAGAACTGCCTTGCAACTTGCAGCCGGCGATTTTGCGACCAGCACGAGCGGCGACTTCGGTCGACATACAAATCAAAAGACCCTCGACAAACTGATGGTCGAGGGTCTTTAAGGCTTTGTGTTGTGGGTTTCTGGATCGTTCCGGGACGGCTGCCCAGCAGGACCTACACAATAGCGGCCAGTGATGCCAAAGACGCACGGATTGAACATGGCCGGAAAGCTGGCTGGCTGGCCCCCGTGGAGTTGGAGCCGAAGCGAAAGAAGGTTCGCGAGAAGCGTTCAACTTGCCGAGCCGCCAACAAGGGCTGCGTCGTCATGTCGTTGGCAGAGTACCTGCAACTGCTCGAGTGGACCGGCCGCGAATTGCAACCCGGCAAACGCGGGTCCATCCCAAAGAACACTGCGCCGATTCTGGACAGACTGAATCTGTCCAACGAACTCTGGCTGCACGCAGTAGAACTCTTCGGCAAACGCCGAGCCGCCAATCGCGTGACACCGGCCTCAAAGTTCAACGCCAACGCAAGGCCCAACGTACAGCCAGCGGCAGTTCAGTAGTCAGGTATTGGCCGAAACCGAACGATCAGTTTCGACGCGATTCAGCTGCAAAGAGCGGGGCCGACCGGAATGACGCGATTGCCGTCTGATCGTCGGCTTACTGCTGCGTCGACTTTCCGGGAGGAGTCGGCCTGAAAGGCTGGAGAGATGGCTCCGCACACCGCAGTTCGCTGATTTTGGCCTGCCTCGTCGAGATTGGCCGGACCTGCCGGTGACGACTGTAGAGCCATTTGGTTGCACGGAGTATTCTGCGATGGATTAGGGGGTGCGTGAGATGTTACGATCTTTCGGGAAAACCGTCTGGATAAACAACGACCGCACTGTCGATCCGAACTCGGACCATTGATTCGCTGACTTTCTGCACTCAGCAGTGCCGCCACACCTGACTCCAATCAGCCATTACGCAACGCCATGACTGCCAAACGATCCTTTGTCAAAGCACTGTTCAGCCGATTGGTTCCCTCTGCCTTCGAATTGCTGCGGCCATTCACTCCCCGCCGCCGCTCCCGCCGTCGCCACCAAACATCCATCACCGAACCCCTCGAAGTCCGCCAACTGCTGACGACGGGGCTCGTGGAGTTGATTCACGATACCAATACCATTCCAGCAGGTTTTACCGATGACTTTGCCGCGAAGCCGCCGTTCAGTGCAACTATTAACGGCATCGTCATCACACTGGTAACTCCACAGGGGAAAGGAACATCGCTTTGGCGAAGTGACGGGACAGTGAAAGGAACTTTCCCACTCACTGACAATTCAACTCCATTTTGGACTTCTGTGAGCGAACCTGTTCAGTCAGGAAACCTCGTCTATTTTGCTCATGACGATGGCGTGGCCGGATGGGAGATTTGGCGCACGGATGGGACCATCGAAGGAACGTTCATGGCAGCTGATCTGGTATTCGGTCCCGGGAGCAGTACTCCGACCAAGATTCAGGCTAGTTCCGTCGGTGTTGTGTTTGAGGCCGTTAATCGGTCTGGGGCATTTCAAGTATGGAAATCTGACGGAACCAAGGAAGGGACCATACGACTTGTTTCAAATTGGGATATGCCAAATGTGACCCGCATAGAACAGTTGGTCACGACGGAAAACGACATCTACTTGTTGACGAACTTTGTGTCGAACCGATGGACAGACAGTGTCTGGAGGTTTGATGGTGACACGTTACAGCTTGAATTGATTGTGCAAAGCAATTCTTACCGTGATTTCACGGCTCTGTATTGGGCTGGCGGAGAACTTTATATACCGCGTGCCCTCACTCGAGCTGAGCCAAAAATATGGAAGTGGATTGAATCCACGAACTCCTTGGAAGCTCTGCTCGACGCGAGGACCAATGCGCCTTTGATTTCACCATCTCGCTATTTCGCCACGAACGACGGGCTATTTGTATCGGCGGCCGTGTCGAATTCGATCAGAGGCTACTGGTACTTTGACAGTGGTGGAGCTAGCGCGTATCCGCTGAAATATGATGGAGATGTAGCAGAAATCAGGTCGATCGTGGCGACCCAGGATGTCACCTTGATTCGCCAATATGGGATTCGAGAGACGATTCTTGCATTCGACCCAGTCGACAGAACATTGCAGGAATGGGCAATAAATCCTGCAGACCATCTGAGTGAGTTTTACGTTCTGAATGACGCGCTCTACTTTACCGCGCCGTATTCATCGGACGGGCAAAGACCGAATTTGGCGCTTTGGTTATGGGACTTCCAGAGGCAGCGAAGTGTGCTGATTGCTCAGAATGCGTATACAAGTCCATGGTCTTTTCCCCTGGGACGCGCTGCCAATGGTTTCGTTAGTCTCAAAAGCGTGCCTGACGCTCCTGGAGCGGTGTTCGAGTTCAACGTGTCCGATGCTGATGGCCTCAATCAGTGGATAGACGTCAGTCCCGGCACCGCCGACGGAGATGTGTTATCAATAATCGAATCGGAGCGGCGTCTGTTTTGGCTCACCGACGGAAAGAGCACCGGGACCATCTCGAGCGACAATGTATTGTGGGTCCATGATGATTTGGACGATCATGTTGTCAGACTGGCCGCTGACCGAACTGCGGTCACGGAAATCATTGCTAGTCCTCAGAATACGGCGATTGTTGTCGATCACATTCGTGATTCATTGGGCAAATATCACCGCGAAGGCGTCTGGACTGTTGTCGGGGATGAACTTCACCGACTTACCGACATGTCCGTCCGAGATGCTGTGATTGCGCCGAACGGAATGAGCTATCTGCTTGTTGAGGGCGACGATGCAGGTCTTTGGATTTCGGACGGATCAACTGAAGGGACCCGCCTCGTCAAGGAAATCAGCAGATGGGCCGCAGGTGGGTGGACTCCCGGCATCCTGGAATTTGTTGACGGCACGCTGTACTTCCAAGTGGGCAATACGGTGTGGAAATCTGATGGCACAGCCCAAGGTACCCAGCAAATGCTGGCTGAGTTGTCTTGGGAATCAGCACCCCACGAGCCAGTTATTCACGCTGGCGGTGGACTGGCCTGGGTTGATTCTGATGGTCTCATTCAGGTGCTTGGGTCAGATGGACAGCTTGGGCCGCTTGATCTTTCGGCGATTGACGTCGCTTTGTATCGATGCAATCAATTGATCAGATCGCCGTCAGGTGATGCACTATATGCCATCTTGAGCTATTCCAATATTGCTAGTCAAAATGCAAACTACCGAATGATCGCGAAGGTCGATCCGCAGACGCTCCAAGCGGAGGTCATTTTTAAAGCCGATCAGTTCACGGGAATTGCAGCTATTGAAATCCTCGGCAGTCGACTTGTTTCCAGACTGAGTCGGCGCGAATCCATTGAAATCGTTGCATTCGACCTCACCACATACGAATCGACGAAACTCACGTCCATTGATTCCATGTATTCCTTTCAATTGACGTGGGGAGAGGCACAACGGTTATGGAAGGCTGATTCACGAATCGTTTTCGTAAGCGGCCTCGACCCAGTTGATCATTATCTGCACCTTTGGGTGACGGATGGAACGGTCGATGGCACATTCGAGCTGGAGCATTCCCTGGAAGACTTGCAAATCCTTCCCAAAACGTCCTTTGTCCACTACGACGGCGGCATTGCGTTTGTTGCCGCGTTGCCGGAAACCGGTTACGAGTTATTTCGTATTCGCACGGATGCGGCGGTGCCTGAGTTGGATGGGGCGGCGATTGATGTCACAGGCGGGCAGTCGGTGGTGACGTGGCCGGAGGCTCGGGCGGCGGTGCAGTATGACGTCTGGATTAAAGACCTGACTGATCCGAAGGCGCAGCCGATTCAGCGGCGAGTCAACGAGGCGTCGCTGATGCTGGATGAAGAGCTCACCGGTTCTGCCTATCGCATTGCCGTGCGTTCGGTGAATGTGCTGGGTGAAACGACGGCGTGGAGTTCTCCGGCAGATGTATCCGTCGGCGATGTCCCCGTTGTCTATTGGCATGCGGCGCGAACAACGTCGGCTGCACCAGGGTTTGCATGGTCGGCGCCGCCCAATGCGGTGGCTCATGAAATCTGGGTGACCAATACCGATACAAAAACGCGAGCCTTCTATGAACGTGATCTGACGGACTTGTCCTTCACGGCGACTTCGCCGCTTGATCATGGTCACCATGTCGTTTGGGTGCGATCGGAATTGTCCGATGGTTCGTACTCGGACTGGAGCCAACCGGTCGCCTTCGATGTGCTTGCACCTGCACTGGAAGCAACCAGCGGAACGAGCCTGCAAACAACGCAGCGGTTTACAATCACGTGGCCCGACGTGGATCTGGCGACATCGTACGAAGTGCGAATCATTCCCGAAGGCGCGACGGCTTCTGCGTATCGAGCCATCGGCATCACAGGAACCAGCCATCAGGTGAATCGCGATTTGCTTTCCGGACGCTACACGGTTTTGCTTCGAGCCTGGAGAGGCGATCGGGCGCTGACCGAATGGGGTGACGGCCAGTCGCTCACGCTGCAGATGGCTCCCATTCAGATTCGGGCGACTGCGGCTCGCATTGTCTGGCCAGGCAGTTCCCTGGATCTGTCGTATCAAATCGAAGTGCGACGCGCGTTTGATGGTGCCGTTATTGTGCCTGTGACTACGGTTAATGATCCGGAGTATGTTCCCGGAGCGCCGTTTGGCCCGGGAGTATACTCCATCCGCGTTCGCACCCACTTTGCCGACGGATCGACATCGATCTGGTCTGATCCGGTAACGCTGGATGTGCTTCATCCTGCTGTATCGATCGTGTCATCCGCAGAACCGACAGCCGATGCAACTCCCGTGATCGAATGGACGCCCGCGACAACCGGTCCGTCCGCGACCTATGAAATCTACGTGTCCAGCCCGGGCGTTCGAGGTGCGTCGTATCATCGCGAGGGTCTTGTGGGGACGAATCATCGAATCGACCGTCCGCTCTCACTGGGCACTCATCGCATTTGGGTTCGCACGCACTTTGCGGATGGTTCACGCAGTGAATGGAGCGCCGCTCAAAGCCTGGAAATCGGGCCTCGTACGCTCGTCGATTTTAATGCTCCTGCGATTACATGGACGCCTGTTCGAGGTGCCACGCATTACGAACTGTGGGTTGATTATCTGGGCGGCGAATCGCCCGCCGTTCCACAGCTCATCCACGAAGCATTCGTCACCGAAAACCGCTGGACGCTTTCTCCAACGTCGCCGAAAGGCACCTACCGCGTGTGGGTGCGAGCCATCCGCGCCGAATCCGGCGACAAGTACCTGGCACGCTGGAGCACGCCGATTAATTTCCGAGTTGAATAATGTCTTGTTACCGTGCCGCAGGGGGGACCAGGAAGCAACGCGCCCACCGGCCCACCGGTGTTGCGGCATGAAAGTAAGCGCCCGGTGAGGGGCATTCTAATCGTCTGAACAGCGTTGTCGTTCGAGTTTTCGACGTTCTGCGATCTTCCGGCGGTGTTGGGGGTGTGAGGCGAGCCAGGTGTTTGGCAGCAGGGACTCGAGAGGGGCTCCGAGCGGAAGCTGAATCAGCACGTCTTTGAGCCAGGCCCAGGGTTCCACGAGGTTGGCTTTGCAGCTGGCGATCATCGAGATGAGAATGGCAGCGCGGTGGCCGGCCGGTTTGCTGCCGACGAACATCCAGTTCTTGCGACCGATGGCGACGGGACGCATGGCTCGTTGGGACGCGTTGTTGTCAATCGACAAGTCACCGTCGTCAAGAGAGCGATTCAGCGCGGTCCATTGATTGAGCGTGTACGTCGTCGCTTTGCCCGACAGGCTTTCGGGAAGGAACACTTCGGCGTCGAGCTATGTCTTCAGATCGTTCAGCAGCAGACGTGAGTGCTCTTCGCGCAGCAGCTGGCGTTCAGCAGCAGCCGACAGGTCGCGAGTCTCGGTTTTCACTTGGTACAGTTTGTCGATCACGGCCAGCACATGAGAAGCGCGAGCCAGCTTCTTCGCGAGCCTTGTGCCAGTAGCGACGACAGTGCGTCCAGAAGGCCACTTCTTTGATTGCACAATCTTCAACGGCTGGGCGTGCTTCCAGAAGAATGCCAGGCACGCGACGCGGCGAGCGATCTTCATTCGAGATCCAAATGACGGCTCCACACGGCAGATCAATTTCAACGACGGGCGACGTCAGAACCGTCAACGGGACGAACTCGGGGCCAGAGGAAGAATTCAACCCTTTCCTGCCCGAGCGCCTTTGCGCCTCGGGTTTCCCTTCGTCCCGGCAGCTTCCCTTTCGTGGCCAATTTCTGACGCCATCGATAAAACGAATTCGGCGAACCCCCAATCCGCTCACAGAACTCCAACACATTCCGTTCAGATTCTTGCTGCTCACCAACCCAAGCCGCCCACAGCTCCGCCGTAGAATGCCTCGCCATCTGATACCCTCCCGGAAAAATCCAAAAAGTACCAACACCCACAACATGCGCTTCACCGGGCGCTTACGTTTTAACGTCTCCTGCTCGAGCCCGTCCCGTTTTTCGCAACGCTGTTAACAGCCTGTTGGCTTGAATTCACTCCCGTTTGCGCTCACTGCCATCAGGTCAGGCCCGTCGCAACGAGCGGCCTGCTGTCAAACAGAAAAGCCCAGCCGCAGAGAACTGCGGTTGGGCTTCTGGTTTCTTGTCTGCTTCTGCTCTTACCAGCTTCTGCGTGCCTGATTTCTCATCAGGGCCGCGTATCTTCGCTGTGCAATTCAGTTATTGGATCTGAAGAGCTGCCACCTGTTTGATGGCGGCGGTTGCAGCGGCTGCGTCACCACCACATGTCTGCAGCAGTTGTCGAGCAGCCAGCAGCAATTCCAGTCCCTGAGCCGGGGCTTGTGTCACAGCTTCGCTGCGAGCCGGAGCACTCCATGTTCTTGTCGCTCGCTTCTTGCCCGCCCCTACGGGACGACGCTTGCGAACGGTACTGATGCCGAGCTTCCTTCGTGCATTCGCAAATGCAACCTGGCAGCTGTTTTCGTTCAGCGGTTGCTTTGGGAACTTCTTCCTGAGTTGATCAAGAACTTCCCGACCAGTTAACTCTTTGTTCGTCGAGAGCAGATTGCGAATCTCCCTCGCCATATTGAATTCATCACTACTTGCAGCACGCTTGCCCATATTTCCTAATCCAATCTTTTCAGGAGACAGTGATTGGCGATTCATACTTGTCAACACCACCCGTCTCACACAAATGTCGCGGTCGGTGTTTTATGATAACCAATGCCGATTGCATTACTATGAACAGCCTGCCAAAGCATCGATATCTCCGATTGATTTTCATCTTAGAGATACCGTCGCAACACTTGCAGCCAAAAGGCAGCATGTTTTGCAGATGATTTCAGGCATGTAGCAGTCGCTGGATGATGGGGATCTCTCTGGATGCAATCGAATCTCGCCGCAGGTGGCGCGGCCAGTTACAGTTCGGAAGTCACCTATATGCAACGTCAGCAGAATTTGTACGGCTCTTTCACAAGAGCCCCGACAGTCCACTGATCAGCCTGTTGAAAAACGGAACTGGCTCGAGCAGGAGACCTCAGAGCACGACGGTTTACCGTCGTCCTGCGTGCCTGCCCCGGGTCTTCAACGTCTACTTAGCTTAGACGTTTACGATTTCATCCCGAATCAAGGGTGTTCGAAATTCCAGACCCAGATCAGGGCAGGCGATTTCCAGGAACGGGGCACGCTGTGTCGCCGGGGAATTGCTCTTTGGGTTGATCACCTTGATCACCATGTTGGGCAGGTCGCCGAGTGACGAGACGGCAGTCGCAAGCCGATCAACGATCTGTCCCTTCATGAATCGACGCAACGAAACGCCTCGGGCAATTCGGAACAGTAAATCAGAAGCGGGAGCATCCTTGTCGATGAATTCCATCGCGAGGATATGTTCGGACTGACCGCAGTCCGCCTGGGTTGCTCCTGACAACATGAACCGCAGGATTTCGGGATGTGCTTCTGCAACCTGAGTGAGCAGGGAATCCCCTCGCAGTCCAGGCATATTCAGATCAGAGACGATGACGTCAAATCCAAGCCGGTCGATTAGCTCCAGCGCCGCAAATCCATCTTCGATGTAATGAACATCCCATTGAGGATTGCTTCGACGCACAATGCGTCGAATAGCATTAAGCCATGCAGGATCGTCATCGACGAACAGAACCCTTAACACATCAGTCATGACTGTTTCCTCTCGATTAAGTGTCATTGAGTTACATATGGCGCACTCAATCCGTTCGAGTAAGAACAATGACCATCCGAGTCAGAACAAGGTTGTCTGTTTCAACTGTAGATTGCGTAAATGCACTTGAGTCACAAATTCAATGAATTGTGAATTTGACAGGCGAGTCACATAAGCCATGCTTCAGCGGCAGCAAAGATGCACCCCGAAAAGTAGTTCGGGATTCCCCTCGGTTACTGCATGCTTTCGTACGCGTAATTACTGACGCGTATCCACAACAGTCCATGAACCACGCAGACATTGGGGGCAACATGATGCGAAAGAAACAGGTTCTGACGAGCGGTGAAGTCGCCAAACTTTGTAACGTGAACTTTCGCACTGTTCTTCGATGGATTGAGCGCGGGGAATTACCCGCCTACAAACTTCCAGGGAGGGGAGATAACCGCATTCGTGTGGATGACTTCATTGAATTCGCTTCACAGCACCACATGCCGGTGCCGGCAGAGTTTCAGCCCATGCCTCGTCATGCACTGGTTGTTGATGACGAGCCCCACATGGCCCGAAGCATCCGACGTATCCTGACGCGGGAAGGCTTCGACGTAAAAGTGGCAGCCGATGGATTCCGCGCAGGAGTTTATCTGGGCACATATCGGCCGGCGATCGTGACGCTCGACCTGCAAATGCCAGGACTGTCCGGCTTCGATGTTCTGTCATTCGTTCGGCAGATGTCCGGCAAAGAACAGGTTCGAATTCTGGTGGTTTCCGGGATGGACAACGCCAGCCTTGATCGGGCAATGACCGCAGGGGCTGATGCTGTACTGCCGAAGCCGTTTGATAACGATCAGCTGATCGAAAAGGTCAGGGAACTGCTGAGCGACGATTTCAGCGCAGCCCACTCATCGGCTGAGGTCGCAGAGCCTGCGACAGGGCGTTGATTTTAAACCGTAAGCCGTTGACCGCGCACAGGAGAATCCGGCGATGAAGGGGATTGTATTCACACTGTTAAATGAGCTCGTTGAAAAGCAATTCGGTCTGGCGATGTGGGACGCTGTGCTGATGGATTCTGGTGAGTCCGGTATCTATACGGCGGCCGCCTCTTATCCTGATCAGTCCATTCTGAATCTGGTGATGTCACTTTCTGCCAGGTCAGGACTGCCGCCCGATGACCTGATTCGCGCGTTCGGAACTTACATGGTCTCCGGATTTGCAGAACAGTATCCGGACTTCTTCCCTCCCGGTATATCTGCCAAAGAACTTCTGATGTCCGTTCAGGGGATTATCCACGTAGAAGTGAAGAAGCTCTTTCCCGATGCGATCCTTCCACAGTTCGAATATGAGGATACATCGCCGACGACGCTCACCATGAAGTATCGTTCTCCACGCTCCCTCTGCGTGCTGGCAGAGGGACTGATTGATGGGACGGGCACTTTCTTTGGTGAGAAGATCAGCCGCGAGCATTCTCAATGCGTCAAAAGAGGTGATCGGTTCTGCCAGTTTGACCTGACATTTGGAGGGCGAACATGAACGAAGCACAGCCCCTGCCAGATGCAGGCTGCAATTCGAAGGACGTGATTGACCTGGACACCATCGATCCAGCGGTCATTAATTCGGACGTCATTATGCGTTCACTGAATCGTGAACGTCAGGCACGAAAACAGGCGGAACGCCTGCTGGAGGACAGATCCCGCGAACTCTACACGGCCAGGCAGGAGATTGAACAACAGTACCAGTCGCTCATGCTGACGCAGAGCCAGCTTGTTCATGCCGAAAAGATGGCATCGATTGGTCAACTTGCGGCGGGCATCGCACACGAGATCAACAATCCCATTGGCTTTGTCACAAGTAACCTGCAGACACTGCAGGACTATTCGCGCGTGTTCCTTGAGCTACTGAACCTTTACCAGCAGCTCGACAACGCCTGTGCCACAACTGACGCAGGCGAAATCGTTCGCCTCCGACAGGCAATTGCCGATCTGAGGGACCGGGAAGATCCCGATTACATCATGGATGATCTTGGTTCCCTGCTGGATGAGTCTCAGGATGGGCTGAAGCGTGTGCGTGAGATTGTCCAGAATCTGAAGAGCTTCGTACATCTCGGTGACACAGAGGAACAGTTTGCGGATCTGAACGAGAACATCGAAGCGACGCTGAAGGTCGTCTGGAACGAGCTCAAGTACAAGTGTCGTGTCGAAAAGCAGCTGGCCAGTATCCCTCGAATTCGCTGCTTCGCCAGTGAACTCAATCAGGTATTCATGAACCTGCTGGTCAATGCCGCTCAGGCGATTGAAGATCAGGGAGTCATAACTATCAGCACCGAGAGCACAGATCAGGAAGTCATTGTGAGAATCAGTGATACCGGGTGTGGTATTTCGGAAGACGTGCGCAGGAAACTGTTTACTCCGTTCTTTACCACAAAACCTGTGGGCAAAGGTACGGGGCTGGGACTGTCTATTTCCTGGGGGATTGTGAAGAAACATCGCGGAACCATCGAAGTGGACAGCGAGCCTGGTCAGGGGACGACATTTTCAATTCGTCTTCCCATGTCTGAACCTCAGTCCGGTGGAAATGATTCAGAGAGTCGATGCGTCACGGGAGTTGCTGATGACAACTGAAGCCACTATTTCTCCCAGTGCTGTTCAGCTGGCAGAAAAAGAACGCAGCGCCAGACTCAGAGCCGAACGATACCTGGAAGGAAAATCGCTCGCGCTGAACATGGCGAAGGAAGAACTGCGCGAACAGCACGAAGCGCTGAAACAAGCCCAGTCTGCTCTGCTTCATTCCGAAAAGATGGCTTCTATTGGTCAGCTAGCCGCCGGGGTCGCTCACGAAATCAACAACCCGATCGGGTTTGTGACGAGCAATCTTTGCACCCTGACTGAGTACGTAAGCGTCTTCAAAGACTTACTGAACCACTATCGTCAGCTCGAAGATGCAGTAGACAGTGGTAATCTTGACGCGGCACGGGAACTGCTGCCTTCTATTCAGGGCATTCGCGAAACTGAAGACCTTGGCTACATCTCCGATGATGCCGGCGACCTGTTGAACGAAAGTAAAGACGGTCTGGAACGCGTTGCTGAAATTGTGAGAAACCTGAAGAGCTTCGTTCGACTTGGGGAAAGCGGAGAACAGACCGCCGACATCCACGAGGGTCTGGAATCAACACTGAAGATCGTGTGGAACGAATTGAAGTACAAGTGTGAAGTCCGGAAGCAGTTCGGTGACGTACCGAGGATCCTGTGCTATGCCAGTGAACTCAATCAGGTCTTCATGAATCTGTTCACCAATGCTGCACAGGCCATCACAGAAAAGGGCACGATTCTGATTGAGACCTTTACTGAAGGAGACGAGGTCGTCGTTCAGATCAGTGACGATGGTTGTGGAATTCCCGAGGAGAACGTGGGGCAGTTGTTCAATCCGTTTTTCACGACCAAGCCTGTCGGCAGTGGTACAGGATTAGGGCTGTCGGTCTCGTGGGGCATCATTCAGAAACACAATGGAACAATCGAAGTCCAAAGCAAGGTGGGCCTGGGGACTACGTTTACGATCAGGTTGCCCATTCGACGGGCCACCTGAATTTCTTTGGCATGTTCGAGGAAGTCAACGATGGAACAGAAAACGATTCTTTGTGTTGACGATGAACCCGGCATTCTTTCGGCGTTGAAAAGACTGCTGCGTCGTGAGCCCTATCGCCTTTTGACTGCGAGCAGTGGTGAGGAGGCGCTGCAGGTATTTGCCAGTGAAAAGATCCATTTGATTGTTTCCGATCATCGCATGCCCGGCATGACGGGGACCGAACTACTTTCAGAGATTCAGAAGATCAGCCCGGAAACCGTCCGTGTGGTGCTGTCGGGTTATGCAGATGCAGCCGCGATTGTCGAAGCGATTAACCGCGGACATATTTTTCGTTTTCTGGGCAAGCCGTGGAGTGATGAAGAACTGAAAGCGAACATCCGCGCCTGTCTGGAGCAGTATGACCTGATCGCCCATAACAGATCACTGACGCACGAGCTTGCAGAGCGTAATGAGCAGCTTCGGCGACTCTCTGAGCAGCAGCAGAGTCTGATCGAAGAAAGAACCCGGTCCCTGCAGATGGCGCAGGAAGTCGTTCAGGCTCTGCCCATGCCAATTATCGGTGTCAGCGTTGACGGGCTCATTGCCCTTGTGAATTCAGAAGCCAACAGCCTGTTGAATTTCCCGATGGGAACGTCGGTGCAGGAAGCGTTTCCGGAGAATCTGGCCACGGCAGTGTCAGAATCTGTTCGCCTTGGGTCGAGCCGAAAAGTTTATGTTCGCACCGAAGTCTCCGGACAATCAGTTCAGGCATCCGTCGTTCCACTCATGCATGGTCACGACGTCCGGGGGAGTCTTGTGCTGATGGAATTGTGTCCCTGCACAGTGTGAAGAATTCTAAAAACGGCACGGAACGCGCGATGGTGATCAGACAGCGGGACGAATTCCTTCCGCATGGCATTTCTTGAGGAACCAGAGCCATGAACACGCCCGTCATTTTGTTTGTCGACGATGAGCAAGGCGTCATTAATGCCTGCCAGCGTGCACTTCGAAAAAGTGGATTTGAACTGCTCCTGACGACCTCAACGGATGAAGCGCTGGAACTGGCAAGGACACGGGAGCTGACTGTTGTTGTTTCCGACCAGCGAATGCCAGGCATGGAAGGAACCGAATTGCTGGAACAGATCCGAAAGATTCAGCCGGATACCGTTCGGATGATTCTGACAGGGTACGCTGATATTACGGCTACGGTGGATGCGATCAATCGCGGAGAAGTTTTCCGCTTCCTTGCCAAGCCATGGGATGACGCTCAATTGGTCGCCGTTCTGAATCGGGCGGTCGATCAGTACAACCTGGTGATGGAAAATCGCCGGCTGAATGCTTTAACGAAATCACAGAATGACGAACTGAAGCTGCTGAACAATGAACTGGAAATCCGGGTGCTGGAACGCACTCAACAAGTCACGGACCTGAGTTCGCGACTGCGAGCCATGTTGAATGGATCGCTGAAAGTCTTTGCCCAGCTGATGGATGTCACCAGTTCCTCGATGGGCAATCACTCCCGCCGCGTCGCTGAAATGTCGATGCTGATTGCGGAAGAACTTTCATTGCCGGACGAAATGCTTCGCCAGATTGAAGCGGGCTCTTTGCTACATGATATTGGCAAGTTGATGCTGCCGGATGCCCTCCTGAAGAAGGATCCATTGCATCTGACCGCTGATGAGCGTTCGATGCTGCAGCAACATGTCCTGCGCGGCGAATCGATACTGCAGGCGATTCCGTTCTTCAATGATGCTGCCTTGTTTGTGCGGCATCATCATGAACGCATGAACGGCACCGGATATCCAGACCGGCTTCAGGGCGATGAAATACCACTTGGTGCCAGAATTATCGCGGTCGCCGATGCGTGGGATAAACATCAGAACGATAAGAAGGCCTATTCCAGCAGAACCTCTTCCGACGTTCTCAGGATGTTGAGAGACCGTGCGGGTGATCAATTCGATCCCGGCGTCGTCGACGCACTGGAGCGGAGCCTGGAACGTAACCGGAAAGCGGCCCATCAGCTCGACAGCGTGGTCGAAGTCTACGCCGATGCACTCAGGCCCGGCATGGTCCTGGCCACCGCAATCAAGACGGACGCCGGAGCCATGCTGATGCCCGCCGAGACACAACTGACCCCGGAGAACATCTCACGCCTTCGAAGATTTTATGCACACACCATGCACGGGTTTCAGGTCTATCGGACGGCAGCAGAACTGGTATAAAAACCTCACGAGGGCCGGACACCGCAGGCGTCAGCCAGGGCATCTCGCAACGGTCCTGGACGCCCGTGTCAGCCAAAGAACTGGCCGTTTCCGTCGGCTTCGAACGCATTCCTGAAGTGCTGAATCTCCGGCTGCTTGTTCTCTTCTGACCAGACGATTGAGATGACATCAAAGCGGGCCGCGTGGTCCAGACGTCGTTTTGCCTTCAGCCAGCCCAGAGCGGCCCGTGTGATTCGCCGCTGCTTCTCGCGATCAACAGCCTCAAATGGCTGACCATGACTTTGTGTTGATCGAGTCTTCACTTCAACGAAGACGATGCACGCACCGTCCATGGCAATGATGTCGATTTCACCGAACGTGTTGCGATGCTGCCGCTCGAGGATTCGATATCCCTGCTTCTTCAGAAACCGCACTGCGGCATTCTCGCCTTTGTCTCCCAGCAGGATTTGGAACAGTCTCTTCATTCCATCGATCCGGCAACAAAAAAACGGCATTCTGTGGAACCCCGGTTCCAGAATGCCGTTCAGTGGATAGCATCAACGACTCAGCGAACCAGGGTTCGCGGTCATTTGCAGCACCAAAGCGAGCGAACCACGCGGTACGCAGACAGCGGTCTTGAAAACGCTGTCGTCGGCACCGTTGCGAGTGGCCCGTCCGTCAGATGCTTATTTGCCACCTTCGCCTACCTGAACTTCCCAGGGTTTTGCACGGCGTTCTTTGAGGCGGGTTGCTTTGCCGGTTCGTTCACGCAGGTAGTAGAGCTTCGCGCGGCGAACCCGAGCGTGTCGCTTCACTTCAACGGCGGCAACCTTGGGTGAGTGGACAGGGAAGGTGCGTTCAACACCTTCCCCCTGAACGACGCGGCGAACGGTAAACATCTCGCCTGTTCCCTGGCCGCGGCGTGCAATGACAACGCCACTGAAAATCTGGATGCGTTCTTTGTTGCCTTCCAGAATTCGAGTGTGGACGTCAACAGTGTCGCCAATCGTGAATTTCAGTGGGTCTTCACGCAGGCTCGACTGCTCTGCAATATCAAGTAGTTTGTGTCGCATGATTCGGGATTCCCTGTCAAATCTCTCTGAGTATCAAATTTCGTCTGTCTTCTTCAGCAGATCGCTGCGTCGTTCGGACGTGCGAATCCGGCTTTGTTCGTCCTGCCATCGTTCGATGGCTTTATGATCACCGCTCAACAGCACCTCAGGTACCACCATCCCTCGAAATTCTCTGGGTCGGGTGAACTGAGGATGTTCGAGCATCCCTGATTTACTAAACGAGTCATATCGACTGCTGGTTTCGTCTCCCAGAACGTCGGGAATCAGCCGAATGACTGTGTCGATGATCAGCATCGCAGGCACTTCTCCGCCGTTGCAGATAAAGTCACCCACCGATACTTCGGTTGGCTGCAGCCCCTCTCGAATTCGATCGTCGAATCCTTCATAGCGGCCACAAAGCAGGATCAGTCGTTCCTCTGTTGCCAGTTCTTCAACCAGCCCCTGATCCAGCTTTCTTCCCTGAGGCGTCATCATGAGAAGTCTGCCGGGTTTTGGTGTCTCGGCCTGAACCGCTTCGACACAATCAAACACCGGCTGACACATGATCAACATCCCAGGGCCGCCCCCGAAAGGCTTATCGTCGATTTGCCTTCGTTTGCCGGGAGCATAGTCTCTGAAATTGTGAAGCCTGACATCCACAAGACCGCGTTCGATTGCCAGTTTCAGAATGCTCTGTCCGAGGTAACCCTCAAACATCTCCGGAAACAATGTCAGAACGTCAAATCTCATCGAACGCCTGATTACTCAGCGGCAGTTTCTGCTGGCTCAGCAGACTCTGCTGATTCGGCCGATGCTGCCGGAGCTTCTTCTTTGACCTTTGGTGCCTGCATTGGTGGAGGCGATGCCGCGCTGCCGAACCTGTTGGTGCGGACCTTGCGAATCAGTGCATTCACTTTTTCGCTTGGCTGAGCGCCAACAGAGAGCCAGTAGTCGACACGTTCCATTTTCAGGGAGACGCGTTTTGACTTGTCGGCAACCATGGGATCGTAGAAACCGACCTCTTCGATTGCTTTGCCGTCACGCTGAACTCGTGAATCCATGATGCAGATACGGAAGAATGGACGGTGTTTGCGTCCCATCTTCTTCATTCGAATACGAACAGCCATTTCAACTCCTGAACGAACAAAACTTGCCTCAGCCAGCAGGAACGCGGTCTTTTAACGGACTGAGGCTCCTGTAAACCAGTCGGTGATCCAATAAACTGAAGAGCATCCCGCTATTTTCGGTTCCGCTTCTTCTGCTTTTTCGCTTCTTTTCGTTGTTTCTTCTTCTTTTCTCTGAGTACGTCGCGATTGACCTGCGGCGGCTTCGCAACCCGAATCCCCCGCGGATCCATATCGCCTCCGGGATTCATGAAACCGCCGCCAGCCAGCTGCTGAACGGCCTTCATGCGATCTCGTGCTCCCAGATTCGACATATCCTGCATCATGCGGGCCATGCCGTTAAAGTCCTTCAGCAGCTTGTTGACATCTGCTGGCTGAACCCCGCTACCCCGGGCGATGCGATTGCGTCGACTGCGATCGATCAGATCGGCATTCGAACGCTCCGCCGGGGTCATGGCGTTTATGATACCTTCGATTCGCCTTAAGTCGTCCTCGGGATTCATATCCCCCATCATGTCGACCAGTTTTCCCATTCCGGGAACCATCTTCATGATGTCACGCATGGAGCCCAGCTTCTTGATTTGCCGCATTTGCTTGCGGAAATCATCCAGCGTGAACTTGCCCTGCTGCATTTTCTGCTGCTGCAGCAGCATCTCTTCTTCGTCGAATTCCTGCTGGGCTTTTTCGAACAGCGACACGATGTCGCCCATGCCCAGAATTCGGCCCGCCATTCGATCGGGATGGAAATCCTCCAGCCGATCCAGCTGCTCGCCCACACCGATAAATTTGATCGGTACGCCGGTTACAGCTTTGATGCTCAACGCGGCCCCGCCGCGCGAATCACCATCCAGCTTGGTCAGGATCGCTCCGTCGAGCTCCAAAGCCTCGTTGAACGCTTTGGCACTGTTGACCGCGTCCTGGCCAGTCATCGCGTCGCAGACCAGCAGAGCCTGATCCGGGGCGACACTGTTGTCGATTTGCTGGAGCTCCTTCATCAGGGAGCTGTCAACGTGCAAACGACCGGCAGTGTCCAGAATGACGACCTTCGCGCCGACCTTCCTGGCCTCTGCAACTCCGTTGCGACAAACCTGGACCGGATTGCTCCTGCCCGGATCTTCGGAATAAACCGGACACCCAACCTGCTGGCCGATGACTTTCAGCTGCTCAATAGCTGCGGGGCGCTGCAGGTCTGCCGCGACCAGCAGGGGAGAATATCCCGCCTCTTTCAGGCGTCGAGCCAGCTTTCCGCAGGTTGTCGTTTTTCCGGATCCCTGCAGACCACACATCATGATCACGCTGATTCCGTCCCGTTTGACGGCCAGCGTGTGATCGACAGGCCCCATCAGGTTGATCAGTTCCTGATGAACAATCCCAACGATCTGCTCTTCGGGACGCAGCGACTTCAGAACCTTCTCGCCAATCGCCTGAGCGGTGACGCGTTTTACGAAATCCTGCGTGACGTCATATGCAACATCAGCCTCAAGCAGGGCTTGTCGAACCTGCTTCATACCATCATGGATATTGGACTCGGTGATCTTTCCGGTTCCCCGGAAAGCCGAGAAGGCCTTACCCAGACTTTGAGTGATGTTTTCGAACACGAATTCAATCGCCCCGTTTCGGGGCCTCTCAAAAACGCACGGACTGCAGACGACGACACTGAATCTTCGGCCCGTAATTGTTATCGCAACTTGTTTTGCGACAACGTGTTACATGAAATGCAGCGGCCGGGGACCACAGTGCTGGAACCCGCGCGCAGAAAGAGCCGAAAAAATCGAAACGCGGATCATATCGTCGTCGTATGTCGCTGACAAGCCGTTCGTTTGCGGAGAATCAGAAAGGAAGAAGCTTCCGGAAACTGCCGCGGGCTGACCGTCCGTTGAAACATCCGGACGGGCTCACGCAGGATGACTGTAAACCGTCGTGTTTTGGTGTCTCCTGCGCGAGCCAGTCCCGTTTTTCAACAGGCGGCCAATTTCAACAGCGTGCTAAGCTAAGGAGTGAGATTCTCTGTGTTCAGCCCTGGCTGGCGGGAGCGAAATTCCGGGCATGTGTCGATCAGGATCTCTCGAATGGCTTGCCGATCTTCCGGCGAAAGATGTGAAAATGCCGGAGAAACGTCACGGCTATCCAGGATTTCATCAAGGCGCGACCAGATTCGATTCCTGACGCCCGGAGGCAAATTGGTGAATCCATCCGAATAGATGAGAAAGCTACAGGGGTAACGAAAAAGACGCGTCTTCAGGTCGAACTGTCTCAGGCTTCGATTCTGGGAGTCAAACGGTCCTCGGGACTGAAAATCCTCCACAAAGCTCGTCGTCCCCTTCACCGTATCCTGAAGCGGCCACTCATTACTGAAGAGCAGACCCTTCAGGACTTTTTCTGCCGCAGACGAGTATCGTCGTTCAGTCGATTCCGATTCGTGGTCCTCCGGCCTTCCCAGTGCTTTGTTCATGATGATTGCATCGCGGGCGGTGATCAGACCGGAATGGTTGGCCGCTGTGAGCACATTGTGAAACGTCGTCTGATGCTGCAAAACCATCAGGGCGACGATATCACTGTGGTCAGACAGATACGGTTTCGTGTTCACCAGGTCGGAAAGCCGTGTGATGTTGGCACCTGATTCCCGATCAAAGTCTTCCACTTCGCCGTCCTGGTCCATCACGACATTTCCCATGTGGCTCATCGAGCCATGGGTTCCGGTGACATACCATCCGCCCCAGCGGTTTTCGAATGGACTTGTGTCGTCATTCAGGAAGGTCCCCAGTCGGTACACCGGTAATCCGCCGGCATCCGAATAGACAGATCGGACCATGTGCCCAGGTGTTCGCCTCGTATGTGTGCTGCCATGACACTGAAGGCAATGAGCAGTTTCTCGTTCGATGCGCGGGCGATCACCGGGTGTCTGTTCGAGCGTATAGAAGGTGCCGCCAAGTCGAGCGTCTGCTGCGGAGAGCTCCACGACTCCCCCGCGCTGCACCCATCCGACATAGACGTCATCGTTGAAATAGATGGCACGCGGGGTTCGCGGGGTGATCCGGCTGACCTGAAGGCTGGTTTTCGAGAACACCAGGACCTGAGACGAAACCGGTACCTGAAGTTCTTTCAGCACGGACTTCAGGTACCCATGATCGTCGTCCCAGTTCAGCCGGGTTTCTCCGCTATCCAGCCTTTCCAGTAGTCTGGCCACAGGGTCCGTGGCCTGAGACGTACTGTAATTGATCGGCTCCTGCTCGTAGTCCAGCTGAGCCACCGCATTCTGAATGAGGCAAACACAAACGATCGTGGACCGCAGGACCGTTTTCATTCTGAGGGCTCCAGCAGAGACGGATTCAATCGGGCGATTCAGTTTTCCGGGACAGTGTTCTTTCCAGTTCTGGCGTTCGATTTCGCGTCAGAATTTCCAGCTTGAAATGAACGCCAGTGTCCCCGATGACCAGACTATTCGAGCACAGGGACTTTGTAAGAAATAGCGCCAATGGCCTGATTCTTCGGAACAGTCCTGTAGTTCTCATGGCACATGATGCACTTATCCATCACCACAGGAACGGTTGTCGCAGCCAGCAGGAAGGATTTCCCATCTTCTGTGACCACTTCGTCATAGGATGCCTTGCCGGACAGTATTTCTTTGACAGCTCGTTTCTCAAAGCCGTCCTGCGGTAGATTTTCGTCGTTGTAAGGATGGCCGCTGGCATCAATCAGCCGTGCTTCGTGCCAGCCTTTTTCCTTCATCGCACCAAACAGGGCTTTGGCGGCAACCGCTGCGGCGATGGAATCTTCGTCTTCGACATAATGCTGGGTGATCAGGACGACGCTCGTTTTGTAGACGTCATCCAGGAGGCGAACTTCGCGACGAGCTCGCTCCACTGCCGCTGGTGACGGCTTTGCGGCTGCGGGACCTGCAAGCGCAGTTCCGCCGGATCGCTCGCCGGAAACAGCCAGGGTCACAACAATTCCCGCCAAAAGCACGAATGAGAGGGCGATTTTTTTCATTGAGCAATTTCCTTCACGGAGTCCGGGTTCTAATATCCGATAGCCACACCTAAAAACTGGAGAGGAATATCCTGTTACGAGACTACATTCGAAAAAACAGGATGTCAACATCCTGTTTCATCCTGAGAAAGCGAATGAATGTTCTCCCAAACAGTGGAATACGCTCTGCGCGCGGTCGTTCATCTGGCAATGCACTCCCCGAAACCCCAGAAAACGGCGGATATTGCGGACGCGACGAAAGTCCCGAGTGCTTACCTTTCCAAGGTGTTGCAGGGTTTGAGAGAGAAGGAAATCGTGATTCTTCAGCGGGGAATTGGCGGAGGTGTCTCACTGGCACGCGATCCGGCGGAACTGACGATTCTGGATGTGGTCAACGCTGTTGATCCCATCGAGCGAATTCATACCTGCCCCCTGGATCTGCCGGGGCACGGTGTTCGTCTTTGTGCACTGCATCAACGAATGGATAACGCACTGGCATCGATGGAATGTGCGTTCCAGCAAACAACTCTGAAGGAGCTGCTGGCGGATCCCAATCCCAGTGTTCCGCTCTGCCGCGACTAAACGAATTCCGCATGAATGGTTCCCTGCGGCCTTGATCGCAGGCAGTCTCGCACGCGATTGATCGCGGTTGTAGAACGGCGGCGAATTGACAAGACTCCACATCACAGTTCGCGGCGAGGTGCCGGATCTGGTGATACAGGACGTCGTTTGTGGCCCTGTTCACGAGCGTTCTTCGTTCACGAGCGTTCTTCGGACGTTCTGCGGATGAAAGTGTGGGCCAGGCGGTTTCTGACCGTTGCACTTTCACCCCTGCGACGGGAACGCCATCGCGTTCGCAGGATTGCCTTCTGATTATCGTGGCCGAATACAGTATCGTGGCCGAATACAGTGCCGAATACAGTATCGTGGCCGAACACAGTCCGCTTAATGGCCGAATTCGGGTAAGGCACGCCCGGTCTTCTCTGGTATCTGGAACAAGTAAATCATGACGGATTACGAAAAGCTGGGACAGTTTTACCTCGGCAAGACTCATGATCTGAAGACTGGTGTCACGTCACCGGATGATCTAGTGATGTATGACGCAAAGGATTTGACGACGCACGCAGTCTGCGTCGGCATGACCGGAAGCGGAAAGACGGGGCTTTGTCTTTCGCTGCTGGAGGAAGCCGCGATCGATGGCATCCCGGCAATTTGCATTGATCCGAAGGGGGATCTCGGCAATCTGATGCTGACATTTCCCAACCTTGCCCCACAGGACTTCGCTCCCTGGGTCGACCCGGTCGAAGCAACCCGACAGGGGCTCACGGTACCTGAAATGGCCCGGAAGACGGCTGAACTCTGGAAGCGTGGATTGGGGGAATGGGGACAGTCGGGTGAACGGATTCAGCGATTTCGTGAAGCCGCGGAAGTTGCCATCTACACGCCGGCCAGCACGGCTGGACGACCTCTGACCGTGCTCAAATCGTTTGCTGCTCCCAATGCTCAGGTACGGGAGAACTCCGAAGCCTTCCGCGACAATATCCTGTCGGCAGTTTCGGGATTGCTGGCGCTGATGCAGATTGACGGCGACCCCATCAGCAGTCGCGAGCACATCCTGCTGTCGACGATTCTGGATTTTTACTGGCGAGAGGGACAGGATGTCGACATGGCGACACTGATCCGATCGATCCAGGCGCCGCCTTTCCAAAAGGTTGGGTTTCTGGATCTCGAGTCGTTCTATCCCTCAGGCGATCGATTCAAGCTGGCCATGTCGCTGAACAGTTTGCTGGCCTCGCCCAGTTTTGCGGCGTGGATGGAAGGGGAGTCTCTGGATATCCAGAACCTTCTCTATACCGCCGAAGGTAAGCCACGTCTGGCCATTATTTCCATCGCACATTTAACAGATTCAGAACGAATGTTCTTCGTAACCATACTGTTGAATGAAATGATTTCGTGGATGCGAAGTCAGCCGGGGACCAGCAGTCTGCGCGCACTGCTGTATATGGATGAAGTTTTTGGCTACTTCCCGCCGACCGCCAATCCACCTTCCAAACGACCGATGCTGACGCTGCTGAAGCAGGCCCGCGCGTATGGCCTCGGCTGTGTACTGGCGACGCAGAACCCGGTGGATCTGGACTACAAAGGCCTTTCGAACTGTGGTACCTGGTTTTTGGGCCGTCTTCAGACAGAGCGAGACAAGATGCGCGTTCTGGAAGGACTCGAAGGTGCAGCCGCTTCGACGGGTTCGGAATTTGACCGCGCCAGTATGGAGCAGACGCTTGCGGCTCTTGGCAGTCGGGTGTTCCTGATGAACAATGTCCACGAAAGCGGGCATGTCATCTTTCGCACGCGATGGGCACTGTCGTACCTGCGTGGACCCATCACTCGGGATCAGATCGAAATACTGATGGCACCGCTGAAGGCCGGCGATTCGTCTTCCGGCGGTTCGTCCGCATTTGCGGCTCCGGCGACTGAGCTTGCTAACGACGATGCTCGCCCGGTGCTGCCTCCTGAGATTCCGGAATACTTTATGCCGATCCGCCGATCGGTGGAGAAAGTTGTCTACCGCCCGGCGTTGCTGGGACAGGCACGCGTGCACTATGTCGATTCGAAGACGGACATCGATCAGTGGGACGAAGTCACTTTGTTGCGACTGGCCGGCGATGGCGTTGACAGGGATGCGTGGAGTGAAGCAGAAGAATGGGACGAAGCAGAACTGCCCGAACTGACGGCCCTGCCGGATGAACCGGACGCAGCGTTCCGTGATCTTCCTTCCGAACTCATGCAGAAGAAGTCGTACAGTGCCTGGGAAACGTCGCTGAAAAATCATCTGTTCCGAAATCAGAAGCTGATGATCAACGTATGCCCGATTCTGAAAGAAGCGTCACGTCCGGGTGAAAGCGAATCCGATTTCCGAATTCGGCTCCGTCATGCCGCTCGAGAACAGCGTGACCTGCTGGTTGAGAAACTTCGGGCAAAATACGCATCCCGGTTTCGCACCATCGAAGATCAGATTCGACGAGCAGAACAGAAAATCGAAACAGAAAAATCGCAGAGCTCCCAGAAGAAACTCTCAACGGTGGTTTCGATCGGCAGCAGCGTCCTGGGCGCGTTGTTTGGTCGCAAACTGACCTCCTCAACAAACATGACCCGCGCGGGGTCGGCGATTCGTTCGGCTTCGTCGCTTGCCAAAGAGGCTGAGGATATTCGTCATGCGGAAGAGGCGTACGAGGCGGTGGTTCGTAAACGCGAAGAACTTTCCGCTCAGGTTGAATCCGAGGCTCAGGCCATTCAGGATCAGTTCGATCCTGACTTAATGGAGTTTCAGCACGCGGAAATCACACCCCGCAAATCAGACATGTCGATCATGCGTGTTGTCCTTGTCTGGCTTCCCTACGGCGTCACGCGCACCGGGGAAACTGAACGCATTTTCTGATGTTCCATCAAGTCTGATTGATGCCGGTGTTAGCTTAGCTGTCCGTTGAAACACCGGACAGGCAGGCAGGACGACTGGAAACCATCGTGTTTTGAGTTCTCTCGCTGGAGCCAGTCCCGTATTTCATCAGGCTGTTAAACGACGACCGCAGTTCAAATCGCTTCATTTCGACAGGTTTGTTGATTTTGTTTGAACGATTGCGGCTGTGGTTGACCTGAATAGCGGGTGTTTCTGTTTGCGTATGCATCAGCACCGGTGAATGCGCAAGTGGTTGACTGCGGTTCAATCGGATAACCTGCTTTACGAAGTGAAGAACGGGTCAGGTACGTCGTACATGAACGTCGTGCATTGATAGCGTGAAATCAAAGGAAATCTGTCATGCGTTTAGCGCTTGTCACCCTGCTTTTGACAGCAGTGGTCAGTACAACGGGTCTGATGGCTACCGTGTTCGTTCAGGATCGTGACGCAATGAGACAGCAGGCCGATCAGTTGATGAAGGATGGCAACTGGGCAGAAGCCTGGGATTTGCTGGAAAAGCTGTCCCGTGATGCAGCCAACACCGATCGCCGACTGGCACAGGATCTAAGGAAAGCGGTTCAATGTCTGAACACGCTGAATCGCACGGCGGAGTTTGATGATTATCTCGAAAGTGTGATCGCCGCCCATCCAGCAGACTGGAGACTGTTGTCCACTGCTGCCAGCCTGCTTCAGGGGAGCGTGCCACACGAAGGGTTCCGAATCGCGGGCCAGTTCGAACGTGGCTATCATCGGGGAGGCGGTGAATCTGTCAGCGCAGAAAATCGAGATCGCGTGCGATCGCTGCAGTTGATACTGGACAGCATCGAGGCGATTCGTGATGACGAAAGTGCGACGGCCCAGGAACGTGCTCAACTGTACAAACAACTTGCCGACAGTATCGGGGCTCACCGATTTGGTGAAGCATGGAGACTCCAGGACATCACCGATCTGAGCACACTGCCCGATTACGACAAAGGGGCCGGATACAGATACGGCCGCGGATTTCGAGGTGCTGCTTACGGAGGTGAAAACAAAGGCGCGCCTGTGGATTCGGATGGAAACCCGGTCTTCTATTCCATGCCGGATTCCTGGCAAACCGCCGTCAACGATGGCCAGCGCTGGCGGTGGGCTCTGGATCAGATTGTTCAGGCGGATCCATCCCGGCGCAGCGAAATTGATCTCGAATGGGCCGGGTTTCTGCAAACACAGTTCGGAGTCGCATCCAGCGCTATTGGCGGTCCACCGGTGGTTCAGCGTATCAAAGTCGCACAGCCTGAAGGGCAGACGGAATCGGGCGTATGGGCCGCACATGAACTTAGTGACAACGAAACCATCGCTCGCCTTACCACTGGTGTGAAGCGATTTGCCTTGCCGGATGAATTCAATCATCTTGTGATTTTCAACAGAGTCATCGCTCGAAACGATGATCATAAGCGCGCAGCGCTGGAAGCAATGATCAGCGTCCGGATGAATCGTCACCAGTATCCGCAGGCAGCGTCGCTGCTGGCTGAGCGACTGAAGGTATCGACATCCGACATCGAAAGGAATGCGGTGCAGCAGCGCATCGATCAGATCACTGGAAACTGGATCCAGTTCGAAAGTGCCAGCGTCCAGGCGGCAGGCCGCGGTGCGACAGTGGATATTCGTTACCGAAATGGTTCGAGCGTTGCGTTCGCGGCCAGCCCGATCAACATCGATCGGCTGCTGACCGATGTGAAAAACTATCTGCAGAGCAACCCGGACCAGCTGGACTACCAAAAGGCCAACATTGGCGACGTCGGTCATTTGCTGATCAATGGGGATCATGAAAAGTATGTCGGCCCGTCGATCGCAAACTGGACCGTGCAGCTGAACCCGCCGGCCGATCACTTTGACGCTGAAGAGACGATAACAACACCACTGCAGAAAGCCGGCGCATACTGGCTGACGGCAAAGATAGACGGCGGTAACGAAGTTCGCATGGTCATCTGGGTTGCTGATACAGCAATTACCCGAAAGCGGATCGAAGACGGCACCCTGTATTTTGCCGCCGACGCTGTCAGTGGAGCCGGAATTGCCAATGCAGATTTTGAATTCTTTGGCTGGAAGCAGGAACGCATCGATCGAACCAACAAATACAGAATTCAGACAAAGCGATTTGCTGCCCGCGCGGATGCAAACGGGATTTGTATTCCGGACCCATCACAGACTGTGCGAGGATTTCAGTGGTTGTCGATTGTACGAACGAAAGACGGGCGACTTGCTTTTGACGGATTCAACGGTGTGTGGAATCCGGACAAGATCGACGTGTTCAGCTATTCGCCCATCAAAGTCTACACAATCACTGATCGGCCCGTTTATCGACCGGGACATGGTGTGAAGTATCGTCTCTGGGTTCGACAGCCGCGATTCAGTGAAGACAACGCTCGCTTTGCCAATCAGGATTTTCTGGTCGAAGTCCGTAACGCAAAGGGCGAAGTCGTCGACGAACGTATTGTCAAATCCGATCAATGGGCCGGGATCGATGGGGAATATGAACTGCCGGCTGATGCCACGCTTGGAAGCTGGCAACTGCGAGTTTGCGAACCGAAGCAGGGAAAACCTGAAAACCGCGCGGTTTTTGGCGTTGGCCGTTTTCAGGTAGAAGAATACCGCAAGCCGGAATTCGAAGTGACTGTCGACGCCCCGGACAAGCCCGTCATGCTGGGCGAAAAGATTCAGGCCAAAGTGAATGCAACATATTACTTTGGGGCACCCGTCGCCGAAGGGACTGTCCATTACAAAGTCGAACGAACTAAAAAGGACAGTCGCTGGTATCCCGTGGCAACATGGGACTGGTTGTATTCGCCCGGCTATTGGTGGTTTGCTCCGGATTACACATGGTACCCGGGGTTTGAGCGATGGGGTTGTATGGCGCCAATCCCACCGTGGCACAACTGGAGCCCCGATCCACCTGAGATCGTGGTGGAAGGCGATGCAGAACTGCAGTCGGACGGGACCTTTCTGATCGATATCGAAACGGCAGCCGCTTTGGCAAACCACAGCGACAGCGATCACAGCTACAGCATCACCGCGGAAGTTGTCGACAAATCGCGCCGGACGATCATTGGCAGCGGCAGTGTGCTCGTGGCTCGCGATCCGTACAAAGTGTTCGTCTGGACGGATCGTGGCCATTATCGAACGGGTGACACCGTCAATGTGAACCTTCAGGCTCGAACTCCGGACGGCAAGCCCGTTCAAGCAACCGGCAAAGCGTCGTTGTTATCCGTGACCTATGACGGCGATAAACCGGTCGAGCAGGAAGTCGCATCGTTCGATGTCACAACTAACGAAGCAGGGACCGCTTCACTAAGAATGGTCGTGCCATCTGCCGGACAGTTTCGCGTCAGTGTCAACCTGACCGACGGCGAAGGCCACCAGCAGGAAGGCGGCTATGTTTTGTATGTTCGAGGTCCCGGTGCAGACGGTCGCGGTTATCGATTTAACGACATCGAACTGATCACGGAAAAACGTGAGTACCAGCCAGGCGAAACAGCGACGCTTCAGATCAATACCAACAAAGCCAACAGCACTGTGTTGCTGTTTGTTCGACCGGCCAACGGGCTGTGTCCAAAGCCGATCGTACTGAAACTCAACGGCAAGAGCACCACGTTTGACATCAACATCGAACGTCACGACATGCCCAACATTTTCGTGGAAGCGGTGACGATTGCTGACGGCCGCATTCACAGTGAAATTCGGGAAATTGTGGTACCGCCAGAACAAAAGGTGGCCAACGTCGAAGTGCTCCCGGCTGCTGAACGCTATCGCCCGGGTGAAGAAGCCACAGTGCGTTTGAAACTGACCGATGCCAACGGCAAGCCATTTGTCGGTAACACCGTTCTGAGCGTTTACGATGCCAGCCTGGAATACATCGCAGCCAGCGCCATTCCGGAAATTCGGTCCTATTTCTGGAACGTTCGACGGCATCACAGCATTGTCCTGCAGAGTACCCTGCAGAAGAACTTTGGACCGCTGCATCTGCCCAATGAAAGCGTCATGCAGGTCTTGTGGGGGAATCAGCCGATCATGCGTGGCGGTCGCGCCCGATTTGGAATACAGGCCCGCGGGATGGGCGGCTTCGGCGCCGGCGGGTACTTCGATCCGGCTCCCGCCGCACCGATGCCCATGATGGAGGCAGAAGGTGCGATGGCGGATTCCGAGGTCGCTGGCCTGTCGGTCGGACGCCAAATGATGGCGAAAAGTGCTGTGGCAGCGCCCGGAGATCCAAACTCCGAAGCCACACCAACCGTTCGTTCCAACTTCGCCGACACAGCTCACTGGGTGGCCAGTGTCACGTCCGACGAAAGCGGCATTGTCGAGGTGAAATTCACCGTGCCGGACAACCTGACCACCTGGAAAGTTAAAGCCTGGACGCTGGGCGAAGGAACGCGAGTTGGTTCGGGCGAATCTGACATCATCTGCAGCAAAGATCTGATCATCCGTCCGCAGACGCCGCGATTCTTTACCGAAACCGATCTCATCACACTGTCTGCTGTTGTCCATAACTATCTGGACAGTGCGAAGAGCTGCCGCGTGCAGCTTGAAACCGAAGGCGGTCAGTTGCAGTTGCTCACCGATGCCGAACAGGTCGTGCAAATCGCGGCAGGTGGTGAAGTGCGAGTCGACTGGAACGTCCAGGTGATTGCATCGGGCAATGTTAAAGTTCGCATGAAGGCACTCACCGACGAAGAATCCGACGCCACCGAATACAGCGTGCCGGTTAACGTCCATGGCATTCGCAAGACGGAAAGCTACACCGGCGTCATTCGGCCGGACGGCGATTCCGCAAGCGTCACCGTCATCGTGCCGGACAAACGCATCGAAGAACAGTCGCGGCTTGAGATTCGATACAGCCCCTCGCTGGCAGGAGCCATGATCGACGCGCTGCCGTATCTGGTTGATTATCCGTATGGCTGCACCGAACAAACGCTCAACCGTTTCCTTCCCGCCGCCATCACTCAGCAAACACTACTGCGAATGGGTGTGGATCTAGCGAAGGTCAAGGATCAGCGGTTCCAGCTCAATGCGGCCAAAACGTATCTCGGCAAGTACCCGGATCACTGGGGCAAGCCACCGGAAATCCAGACGCGTGACATCCGTCCGCTGCCCGCTGATTTCGGCATGGGCAGCAGCACACTGGCCGCGTGGATTCAAAAGAACATCGACGCCGATGCAAAGAAGCTCAACGGTGTCGGCAAGAACTTCAATCCGGTGTTTGATGAAGTCGAGATGAACAAGATCATCACGCAGGGCGTCACCGATCTGACCAATATGCAACTGTCCGACGGCGGCTGGGGCTGGTTCAGCGGCTATGGCGAACATTCAACGGCACATCTCACATCACAAGTGGTGCATGGGCTGATGATCGCTCGCGATAACGGAGTCCCCGTGCTGCCGGATGTGATTCAGCGCGGCGTCGAGTGGCTCAGGAATTATCAAGCGGAACAACTGGTTCTGCTTCGTGAAGGTGACTGGCGCCGCGAGAATCCAAAGAAGCTCGAAAAACGCGACAAACGTTACAAAATGCAGGCCGACAACATGGACGCGTTCGTGGCGTTCGTGTTGAAGAAATCAGACTCACACGACGCTGCAATGAATGCCTACCTGTACCGAGATCGCGAGCATCTGTCGGTCTACGCGAAGGCTTTGTCAGGCTTGGTCTTCCACGACGAAAACCTGATCGAACAACGCGACATGGTACTTCGAAACATCGAACAGTTTCTCGAACAGGACGACGAAAATCAGACTGCATGGCTGCGCATGCCGCAGAATTCCTGGTGGTACTGGTACGGCAGCGAATACGAAGCGATGGCGCGTTACCTGCAACTGTTGATCAAGGTCGATCCGAATGCAGAACGAGCCTCGCGACTGGTTAAGTATCTGCTCAACAATCGACAAAATGGTACCTACTGGAAGAGTACTCGCGACACAGCTCTCGTGATCGAAGCCATGGCCGACTACATCAAAGCCACGGGCGAAGATCAGCCTGACATGACGGTCGACGTTGTCATTGATGGCCAGGTCGCAAAGACCGTGACCATCAATGCCGACAACTTTTTCAGCTTCGATAACAGCGTGTTGCTGGAAGGCGACGCGGTGAAGACCGGTCAGCACAAAATTGAACTACGACGCAAAGGCACCGGCCCGCTTTACTTCAACGCGTATCTAACCAACTTCACAAAGGAAGACCACATCACCGCCGCCGGTCTGGAAGTCAAAGTCGATCGCCGCTTCTATCGGCTCGAACGCGACGACCAGGAAGTGAGCGTTCAGGGCGATCGTGGTCAGGTGGTCAAACAGCAGACGGCGAAGTACAAACGCGTCCCGCTGGAAAACCTCGACACCGTCACCAGCGGTCAGCTGATCGAAGTGGAACTGATCGTTGACAGTAAGAACGATTACGAGTACCTGCTGCTGGAAGATCACAAGCCCAGCGGATTCGAACCTGACGATCAGCTCAGCGGTTATGTGTACGAAGGTCTGCGAGCCTATCGGGAACTTCGTGATGATCGAGTCTGCTTCTTCCTGAGCACCCTGGCCCGCGGCCAGCACAGCATCAGCTACCGCTTGCGAGCCGAAACGCCCAGCCAGCAGGTCAGTGCATTACCATCCGTCATCGAAGCCATGTACAGCCCGGAACTGGTTGGCAACAGCGACGAATTCAAGCTGCGAGTAAAAGATCAGGAGCAATAGGGGAAGTCCTTCTTTCTGAACGACGAGTCCAGGTGTTGGATCATCAACGATCGACGCCCGCCAATCTCCCCGGGGATTGCCCACGGGGATTCGTTCGGCAAATGCAGACTTTTGCTGAAGACTTGCAGACAAGTTTTCCGGGCTGACAGGTCTCCAGGTGCGCCCTGATCAATGCTTGTTGACGTCTGAAGCCCTGGAGATCTTCGTTATGACACCGAACCCGGACAGTCAGGTCGATTCAACGATCCCGGTTTCCGAATCGGACCGCATCATTCGAAGTGGAGATCGAATCAGTTTGATCCTGATTGGTGTTCTGTTCGCCGGGATTGCCTCAACCGCTGTCTATTCGTCTTCGTTTAGCCCGGAGGCACGGCGAGCCAGATGTTGCGCTCGAATGGAGCAGTTGTTACTGGCCATGGATCAGTATCACGTTGATTACGGTTCCTTTCCGCCAGCCTGCACCGTTGATCGGGAAGGGCGACCGTTGCACAGCTGGCGAACTTTGCTGCTGCCTTATCTCAATCAGTCGTCGTTGTATCATCAAATCGATCTGACCAGGCCCTGGAATGCGCCGGAAAACAGTCGGGCATTCCAGACGGCGATGCCTCTGTTTCAGTGTCCCTGTGCCAGGCTGGGTCACAATCAATCGACCTATCTGGTCCTGAATGGTCCGGACTGCATTTTCAACGCGGACAAGACCATGCAGATTCGGCAGATCACGGATGGCACCGCCAACACGATTGCGATTGTGGATGTGCCCGAATCGATGGCGATTCCCTGGATGCAGCCGGTGGATCTTTCGCCGGACATGTTACCGTCGATCAAACGAATGGAAGATCTGTCGCATTCCGGGGGATTGATCGCAGGATTTGCCTGCGGGAAGAGCCATTTCATTGACTCCGGGATCGATGACAATACGCTCAGGCATCTGTCGACCGCTGCCGGGGGCGAGGGCTGCAACTGTGCGGCGAATTTCTGATGGTCACGGACCTGACAGGCCGGGGGGCGGGGCGACGGGCCGAACAGTCGAATGACTTCGATTGAAGGCACGCCAGACAACTGACCAGATGATTGCCATCAGCGTCAGCGCGGCCAGGACGGCCATCCAGGCGTGTCGCGTAGCTCGCCGCGCCATGTCGTCAATCGGCTGAAGTGCCGTGGCACGTTCTTCCTGGACAATGACCATCCATGGACTTTGCATATTGGTGATGGGGGACATGGCCGCAATCCATGGCCGTTGATATTCGTCAGTACCATTCCATGGCTCCGCTGGTTTCACAGAATTGCCGGATGCATTCTGTGGATCGGGCAGCGCATCCGATGTATCCGCCGGATCGGAAATCGCTGGCATTCCTGATAACCGGCCCACGGGATCGGTGTACACGGGCAACCGAATATCTTCCGGCTGCCCATTATGTTGAGCCATCGCGGATTCAATCTGACGGATAGTACCGGTATCCAGGCGAAGCTGGTGGAAGATTTCGTCGATGGTTTGGTCTGGCAGTTCCAGTAGAGACTCAGTCAGCCACGGATGGTCCAGGAGCTGCCAGTCGCGGGAATCTGCCAGTGCAATAATTCTTCGGACGCTGTCGGCATCTGATCCCTGCATGCGCTGGCCCAGCCGAGCCTGGAGTTCGCCCAGATGCGCGGTTCGGGCGAACACACCTATGACTTCACCTTCGCTGTCGCGAACCGGGACGCTTAACGCCACCATGTAGCGGTCTGTCGCGTTGCTTCGAAACGCGAGGCTGACATGGCGATCCTGAATCGGCTGAATGTCCTGCGGAACCTGTTCCGGGTCAAATTCCTCATTTCGTCCATGAAAATAGTCGCGCCAGTTGAAGCATTCACCCACCGTGGATTCATACTTTTGTCGCCACAACTGAATGCCATCGCGGTCTGTCAGAAACCAGCTGGTATCCGGGCTTCGGTTACGGCGAGTATTCGCTTCTGTACAGCGTTGTTGTGCCATATCCAGCAGCTGAATCCATCGGGGTCGGTCTTCCAGCGGCAGAATGTGTGACGCTTTCATTTCCGCAATCACGTCGTCGGTTGGCCGGTTGAGGACATCTTCCAGGGCGCTGCCCACTTCTTCGTCTGCCAGCACAAGTTCAAGTTCTTCCAGCCGATCCAGCAGTTCATCTTCCAGTGCAGCGGCCTGAAGTCGAGCGGAAAGAGCATCGCTTTCCAAAGCACGCTGTGTAAGACCTTCTTCCGTCATGGCCAGATTATTTTCGAGTGCCGTAACAAAGATGGGAACCATGGCGGCCATCAGCAATACCGGACCGACAACTCCCAGCAGCAGAAGGGGGCGTCGTGAACGGTGCCGGTCGCGGGCATCCAGCAGGTCGCGCACGGCCTGAGCATTCGGAAGTCGTTTCTGAGGTTCGACAGCCAGACACTCATCAATGATGTCCGCAAGCCGTGAATCGACTCCCCGAACGGATCGATGCAACGATGGTACTGGCGATGTCTGAATCGCAGAACGGTAGATTTCCAGACGATCGCTGAGGGATTCGGCAGCCTCCAGCTGTTTCTGCATAACGTCCGAACGAAACGGCGGCTGGCCGGTAATCATGTGGTACATCATCGCACCAACCGCATAGACATCCCAGCGAGAATCGGGCAGTGCCTGCATGTCGGCCTGCTCTGGTGCCATGTAATACAGCGTACCCAGAGCGGGACTTTGCTCGTGCGACATGCGAGCCTGGCCAAAGTCGCAGATTCGGGCATGCAACTGCCCATCCAGAAGCACATTATCCGGCTTGAGGTCACAATGCAGAACGCCCGCGCCATGCGCATCGATCAGCGCGCTGCACACTTCTCTTGTGATTCGGACGGCTTCGTCCACGGATAGTGGACCTGCGGCCAGGTAGCTCCCCAGCGATCCGTTTTCGACAAACTCCATGACAAAGTACGGCGGCTCTGCGGTCCAGCCAACATCCAGAAGACGCACAATGTTGCGCGACGTATAAACGGCGGCCAGCTTTTCAACTTCCCGATGCAGCATCGACCAGTTCAGTCCGCGGCGATGGGGATAGTACTTGATGGCGACCATCCGACCGGTACGGTCTTCCCGTGCCAGCCAGACTGTTCCATAGGCTCCCGTTCCCAGGCGGCGAACGACGGTGTAACCCTCAATTTCTGCCGGCGGACGATTTCCCTGTAGGCTCAACCGACGTGATCTTTCATGATCATCTTCGTTCTGAACCTGAGTGTCGCCTGGATTCTGCGAAGTCATGAGTCTGGTCGAGCAGTTTTGGGAGCATAAGTGGCGGTCCGCAGGGAGGATGATACCAGCGGATGGTGCTCCGGGGCAATTCGCGCCGTCAATCGCTTCGGGAGAGAGGACTTCCCCGGTCGAATGCCAGCCCGGATTTCATGGGCAGGCACGGAATCACGGATGTTCTCGATTATTGCCGGTCGATGGATTCGTCAGACGGACAGTCGGGCAGCGCGCTGATGGCTTCGATGACTTTCCAGAGCCAGTCCGTGAAATCGTGCTCGATCATGGAGGCCGTTTGAGTGACGTCTGTATGGGTCAGCTTGTCAGTGCCCAGCCCGGCTGCCAGATTTGAAATGCAGGAAATACCAAGAACGGAAAGACCAAGCTCGGATGCCACCAGGGCTTCCGGCACGGTGCTCATTCCGACTGCATCGGCACCGAGAAATCGCGCTGCTCGAACCTCAGCCGGAGTTTCGTAGCAGGGGCCGTGCATCAGTGCGTAGATGCCCTGATGCACGTGCAGGGAACACGGGACAGACGCGGCCGCCGCTCGCAAATCTGCGCACCAGACCTGACGTCGCAACCGATGGGTGACTGACACCGGAACTCCAACCGAAATCATCGCGCGGTCATCGGGGCGGGGTCGGCTGAGCAGCGACACAGAAGGCCATTCGAGGTGACCGGAGATCAGCATCAGGTCTCCCGGCTGAAACTCGGGTCGGATACCGCCGGAGGCATTTGTGATGATCAGTTTATTCACGTTCAGTCGGTGCATCAGTCGTGTTGCAAAGGTCACTCGCGATTGCGGGTGACCTTCGTATAAGTGGACCCGACCTTTCAACAGAAAGACGGTACTGTCATGGTGCGTGCCAACCAGAAGTTCGCCTGCATGGCCCGCAATTCCAGGCACCGGCATCCCCGGAATTGTGCCGTAATCCATCCTGACCGTGCCGGGACGATTGGCCAGCTCTTTCGCGGCGTGACCAAGTCCCGAACCCAGAATGACGGCCGTTCGATTTTGCTTTAAGGGGACGCTCGACAAACGGGACAACACAAGATCTGCTGCGCGGTCGATCAGATCGTTTATAGACTCATCAATCAAATACACGGTTGAAAGATCCCTCCGGTGGTACCCGCTGGCTGTACGGTCTGTGTCTGTGCGAGACTGCACGGCAGGACGACTCGTTGATTGAGCTCGTTTGTTGCGGGCTATGCATAGATGATAGTAGTGCTGTGTGGCGTAGTCTATGCTGTCGAGTTGGGTGTTTACATTGCGTCCCCTGGTGCGTCCCCTGGTGCGTGCCTGCATTACAGTTGTGTCGCCCCTGGCTACGACTGCGGACGTGCGGGGACTCGCCAGCCAGTTTTTTCGAACAGGGGTACGTACGCAGACGGGATCCAGAGCCGGTCTTCCGTTGACGGGACAAGAGGATAGTCGAGCGGATGGATGAGCGAATCGGAATCGGAATTCAGATCGATCAAATAGCGGGATGCCGCAACTCGACGCGAGAGATTGCGAAGCTCAAATGGTTCCAGCAACAGGGGATTCATTGGATCGAAAATCCCCCGGTGTTGTTGCCGTGCATTGCGAACAGCACCTCGGGCCATACGCAGTTCGGTGTCGTTATCGGCCATCACCTTTGCCTGGCCGGGAGGAATGACTGCTTTATCGATGGATTCGGGGCGATCCCACGGATTGATATTAGGCCAGATGAAATACGGAAAGGCGCGGCCGCGTTCCAGCAGGCGAATGTTGTACGTCTTCGGCCGGGGTGTTGGTTCATTGGCTTTGGGCTGGTTGCGATTCACAATGCAAAGCAGGCGGCCATAGCCGTCCATAATTTCAAAACCGAAGTTCATGTAGTAACTGAATGTGTCGGGAGTCTGCTGCATGATCTGCATGTCTTCTGCGATCATGGCCTGAAATTCATCCCGAGCGGCAACGGCATGTTCGAAATGTGTACGGGCTTGTGGAGCACTGCATCGCACCTGAAACCAGGCACGTAATCTCGCTGGAAGTTCGCTGGTCATGGGGCCAAAACGATCGTGGAAGGGATCGCTCAGAAAGTCAGACCAGCGATTGTCTTCCAGGCTGACAAAGTTATTGACAGGAGGCAGCGAGAAACTAACTTCCGGCGTATCGATGCCAAGCATTCGGACACCGACATTTCCATCCAGCTGAACAGCGATTGTATCGCCATCGTGAACATGCTGCTTCGGAGTGCCATGCTGATTGCTGTAAATACCGGGGCGGGCAAATCCCGTGGTCCTGTTGTTTCTCGAATCCGTTCGGATGGCGTTTGGCATGGTGATTCTGGTCCTGTGCGGCCGAAAGAAAACGACTCTGGTTAATGATTCGAATGCGCTGAACGATTGTTGTGGCTCGTGGGACGGCAATCCGTGCCGTCACATGATGCAGGCTCGGGAGGTATCGTAGACTGCCCTGCAATGCACCGCTAGAATCCTCCGCATCTTCGCGCGAAGGAACTGCCACATTCTGAATCAATCCATGAAGATTTGATGAAATACGACTGCATCATCATCGGCGGTGGACACAATGGCCTTGTGTGTGCTGCCTATCTTGCCCGCGCTGGGCGTAGAGTCCTGGTTCTGGAACGCCGACCCTTTCCCGGAGGAGCGTGCGTGACGGAAGAACTTTGGCCAGGCTTTCGAATTTCGACGGCGGCTTATGTCGTC